>NZ_ANBF01000166.1:43607-50478 GCF_000341025.1 Nocardiopsis salina YIM 90010
CCGAAGAAGGCGGCGTCGAACTCGCCCGCGTCGTACAGGAACCCGGCCTGGCGCGCGTAGGTGGTGCCGGGTGTGTCGGGGTCGTCGTCGAAGATCCCGTCGAGGTCCCACCCGCGGTCGGTGGGGAAGTCCCCGATCGCGTCGGTGGCACCGTCGACGAGCTCCCACAGGTCCTCGGGGGTGCGCACACCGCCGGGAAAGCGGCAGCCCATCCCGACGACGGCGACGGGTTCGCGGGAGGCCTCGGTCAGGCGCCGGTTCTCCTTCTTGAGGCGCTGGACCTCCTTCACCGAGTCGCGGAGGGCCTTGACGACCTTGTCGTTGCTGTCCGTCGTCTCCGTCATGCGTTTCCTCCGGCTCAGTTGTCGTAGACCATGCGCACGAGGTCGTCGACGTCCATGCCGTCGACCTCCTCGTCGCCTCGTCCGGGCTCGGGTTCGGCGGTCGGCGCGGTGTCCTCGGAGGCGCCGGCAGCGGTGTCGGTTCCGGTCGGGTCGGCCGCTCCCGCGTCGGAGGCGATCTCCTCGGCCAGGTGCGAGGCCACAGCGCGGGGGGTGGGATGGTCCAGGAGCACGGTGCTGGGCAGTTCGAGGCCGGTCATCTCACCCAGGCGGGCGCCGAGGCGCACGGCGGCCAGGGAGTCGAACCCCAGGTCGAGGAAGCCCCGGTCGGCCGGCACGTCCTGCGCACCGGTGTGGCCGAGCAGGACGGCGCTCTCGCGGCGCACGGTCTGCAGCAGTTCCTCCTCGCGCAGGGCGGGCGACATCCCGGTGAGACGTGCGCGCAGGGCCGGCACCACGGTCGGCGCCTCCTCCGCGGGCTCCTCCACCGGCGGGGCGGCCGAGCCCGAGGGGGCAGCGGCCAACCAGAAACGCCGGTGCTGGAACGCGTAGGTGGGAAGGTCCACGGTACGGGCGCCTGCGTTGAGCGCCTCCCACGCGACCGGGACCCCGGCGACGTACGCCTCGGCGACACCGGTGGCCAGGGCCTCGGCCTCGGGGCGCAGACGGCTCTGCAGGGCGACGGCGCGGTGCTGTTCCCCGGTTCCGGGCTGGACCATCGCGGTGAGGGCGGCGTCGGGGCCGACCTCCACGAATGCGGTCACACCCTCGCGGCGCAGGTGGGCCGCGCCGTCGGCGAAGCGCACGGGTTCGCGCACGTGGCGCACCCAGTACTCGGGGGTGCAGACCTCGTCACCGGCCCGTCCGCCGTCGAGGTTGGACACCAGCGGCAGGACCGGCGCGTGCAGCTGCACCTGCCCGGCGACCTTCGCGAAGTCCTCGAGCATGGGATCCATGAGCGGGGAGTGGAAGGCGTGCGAGACCGACAGGTGCCGGGTGCGGTGGCCGCGCTCGGAGAAGACGGAGGACACGTGCGCGACCGCCTCGGCGCCGCCGGAGACCACCACGGAACCGGGCGCGTTGACCGCGGCGAGCGCGACCGGCGCACCGGTGCGTTCGGCGGCCTCGGCCAGGACCGGTTCGACCTGCTCCGGCGGGGCCTGCACCGCGGCCATGGCGCCGCCCTCCGGCAGGGCCTGCATGAGGCGGCCGCGCGCCTCGACCAGGCGCACGGCGTCGGGCAGGTCCAGCACCCCCGAGACGTGGGCGGCGGTGATCTCGCCGACGGAGTGCCCGGCCACGTAGTCGGGGCGCACACCCCAGGAGTCCAGGAGGCGGTACAGGGCGGTCTCGAACGTGAACAGGGCGACCTGCGCCCACCCGGTACGGTGCAGCAGGTCGGCCTCGGGGGTGTCCTGCTCGGCCCACATCACTTCGGTGAGCGGGCGTTCCAGGTGGCGGTCGAACTCGGCGGCGACCTCGTCGAAGGCACGCGCGAAGACCGGGTGGGCGGCGTGCAGCTCACGGCCCATTCCGGGACGCTGGGACCCCTGTCCGGTGAACAGGAACGCGGTGGGTCCCGCCCCGTCGGCCGAGCCGGTCACCACTCCGGGGTCGGACTCGCCCGCGGCCAGGGCGCGCAGACCGCGGCGCAGATCGTCGGAGCCGGATCCGACCACCACTGCGCGCTCCTCCAGGTGGGCGCGGGTGGTGGCCAACGACAGGGCGACGTCGCGGGGTTCGGCGGGCAGGCGTTCCAGGTGGCGCAGCAGGCGCACGGCCTGTCCGTGCAGCGCGAGGCCGCTGCGCGCCGAGACCGGCCAGGACACCGGCCCGCCGGTGGGTTCCGGGGCATGCTCCGCTGGGCTCTCCGCGGCGGGTTCGGCCACCGCCGCGAAGTGCCCCGGGACCTGTCCGGCGGCGGGTCCGTGTTCGACCGCGTCGGGGTCGCCGGCGGGTTCGGGGGCGGATCGGTCCTCCAAGGCCTGTTCCAGTACCAGGTGCACGTTGGTGCCGCTGATGCCGAAGGAGGACACCGCGATCCGGCGGGGGCGCGGGGCCTCCCCCCAGGTGTGGTTGGACTGCGCCAGGGCGACGCCGCTGCCGTCCCAATCCACGTGCGGGGTGGGATCGGCGGAGTGCAGCGTGGACGGGAAGACCCCGTGCCGCAGCGACTGCACGGCCTTGACGACCCCGGCGGCCCCGGCGGCGGCCTGGGCGTGCCCGATGTTGGACTTGAGGGAACCGAGCAGCAGGGGCTCATCGCGCCGGCCCCCGTAGACCCGCACGACCGCCTGCGCCTCGATGGGGTCGCCGAGCGTGGTGCCGGTACCGTGCGCCTCCACCGCGTCGACCTCGTGGGGTTCCAGCCCGGCGTCGGCCAGGGCGGCCCGGATCACGCGCGCCTGCGCGGGACCGTTGGGTGCGGTGAGCCCGTTGGAGGCCCCGTCGGAGTTGACGGCGCTGCCCCGGACCACGGCCAGCACTGGGCGCCCGGCCGCACGCGCGTCGGCGAGGCGTTCCAGCACCAGCACGACCGCGCCCTCGGAGAACCCGGTGCCGTCGGCGCCCGCACCGAAGGCCCGGCAGCGCCCGTCCGGAGAGAGCCCGCCCTTGCGTGTGAACTCCACAAGGACACCGTCACTGCTCATGACGGCGACACCCCCGGCCAGAGCCATCGAGCACTCGCCCCCGCGCAGAGCCCGCACGGCCGAGTGGATCGCGGCCAGGGAGGAGGAACAGGCGGTGTCCATGCTCAGCGACGGCCCGTGCAACCCGAGCGAGTACGAGATGCGTCCCGAGGCCACCGCCGCCATCGACCCGGTCAGGGCGAGCCCGTCGTCGGTGGACTCGGCCATCCGCGGCCCGTACTCCTGGGCGCTCAGACCGACGTAGACGCCGGTGTCGGTTCCGCGCAGCGAGGTCGGGTCGAGGCGGGCGCGCTCGACCGCCTCCCAGGAGGTCTCCAACAGCAGGCGCTGTTGCGGGTCGGTGGCCAGGGCCTCCTTCGGGGAGATCCCGAAGAAGCCGGCGTCGAAGTCCCCGGCCCGGTCGAGGAAGGCGCCCTCCCGCATGACCGAGCGCGGCGGACCGTCGGAGACCTCCGGCCATCCCCGGTCGTCGGGCAGCGGGCCGACGGCGTCGCCCCCTCCCTCCACAAGCTCCCACAGGGCCTCGGGGGTGTCGGCCCCACCGGGCAGGCGGCAGGCCATGGCGGTGACCGCCACCTGCGCGTCCTGCTCGGCTCGGTCGCGTTCCTCGCGCAGCCGGGCGTTCTCCTTCATCGCGCTGCGCAACGCTGCGACCAGTCGCCCCTCGTCGGCACTCATCGCCATTCTCCTTGCATCCTGGGCACGGCCGGGCCGGGGGTGTCCGGGGCCGCGGGGTCCTGCACGTCGTTCTTTCACCGCCCCGGTCGGGGCACCGGCTCACCAGCCGTCGTCGCCGGCCCCCTCGCCGGGTGCGGCGCTCTGTCCCTGCAGCGCGAGGCTGACCAGGTCGTCCACGTCCATGTCGTCGATCCCGCCGCCGTCCTGTTCCTCCTCGGGCTCGGGGGCGTCCTCGGGGACGGGTGGGAAGAGCAGTTCGTCCAACAGCAGCGCGAGTTCGCGCGGGTTCGGATGGTCGAAGACGGCGGTGGCGGGCAGCCGGGTGCCGACGGCCGCGCCGAGCCGGTTGCGCAGTTCCACCCCGGTCAGGGAGTCGAAACCGAGCTCCTTGAAGGGGCGTTCGGCCGGGATCTGCGCCTCACCGGAGCCGGGGTCGTGCCCGAGCACAGCGGCGGCCTGGCTGCGCACCTCGGTGAGCAGGCGGCGGCGCCTCTCGTCCTCTCCCAGGGGCTCGAGCACCTCCGCGGACAGTCGCGGGCCCTCCTCCTCGGCGGGGGCCGGTGCCCCCTCGGGCCGGTCGAGCTCGCGCAGCAGCGGCAGGTCGGGGCCGTCGACGAGGTCGAGCAGGGCCGGCATGAGCACCGGCCTGCCCGAGACCAGGGCGGAATCGAACAGCGCCAACGCCTTGTGGGTGGGCATGGGCAGCAGCCCGCCTCGGCCCAGCACGTCGAGATCGCCGGAGTCCAGGTGGGCGGTCATGCCGCTGGCCTCCTCCCACAGCCCCCAGGCCAGGGACGTGGCCGGAAGGCCCTGCTCGTGGCGGTGCTGGGCGAGCACGTCGCAGAAGACGTTCGCGGCGGCGTAGTTGGCCTGGCCCGGGTTGCCGAGGGTGCCCACGGCCGAGGAGAACAGGACGAACGCACCGGGTTCCCGGTCGAGGGTGAGCTCGTGCAGGTTCCAGGCCGCATCGACCTTGGGGCGCAGGACCTTCTCCACACGTTCGGGGTCCAGGCCGAGCACTGTGGCGTCGTCGAGCACACCGGCCGTGTGCACGACCGCGGCGAGGCGGTGCGGCAGGGGGTCGAGCAGGGCGGCCAAGGCGTCGCGGTCGGCCGCGTCGCAGGCGTGCACATCCACCTCCGCGCCCAGGTCGCGCAGCTCTGCAGTTCGTTCGTCCTGTCCGGAGGTGCCGGCACCGCCCCGGCTGACCAGGGTCAGGTGGCGCACCCCGTATGCGGTGACCAGGTGTCGGGCCATGATGTGGCCCAGGGTCCCGGTTCCTCCGGTGATGAGCGCGGTGCCTTCGTCCGGGGTACGCCCCGCAAACGTTCGGACGTCCTCGGCCGCGTCCCGGTCGTCCACCGGAACTCCCCCGCCGGCGGTCTGCGCCGACGTCTCCGAGTGGTGCAGAGCACCGGAGTCGAAGAGTTCCAGGAGCCTCCCGAGAGTCTCCCCGACCCGTTCGGGCACGATGTCGGCCGGGACGAAGGAACGGTACTCGCGCCCCGGATGGCGAGCAGCGACCCAGTCACCGTCCCGCACGTCCGTGCCGATCTCCACGAAACGCCCCCCGGGTCCTCCTCCGTCCGAGGGTGAACGGAGCAGGGCGAGGGAGAGGTCGACGGTCTCGCCCGTGAGGGAGTTGAGGACGACGTCCACACCACGGCCGCCGTTGGCTCGGAGCACACGATCGGCGAAGGTGGAATCGTCCGACGGAGCGAGGCGGGACTCGGTCAGTCCGAGGCGCATCAATCCGGGCCAGTGGGCCGGGTCCGCGGTACCGAAGACCTTGGCACCCAGATGCCGGGCCAACTGAACCGCGGCCTGCCCGAGAGCGCCGTCCGCCGCGTGCACCAGCACGCTCTCCCCGGGCCGGATCGCAGCCAGGTCCACCAGGGCGTGGTAGGCGGTGAGGTGGTTCAGGGGGATCGCGGCCGCCTCTTCCCAGCTCCACCCCTCCGGGACGCCGGTCAGTCGACGGTGATCGGCCACGGCCTCAGGGCCCGAGGAAACGTCGAACAGCCCCATGACCCGGTCTCCGGGGACAAGATCGTCGACCCCGGGGCCGGACTCGATGACGACTCCCGCCCCAGCGGAACCGATACCGCTGTTCTCGCCCACCGGCCCGGAAGCGGACCCGGACCCGTCGGCAGGAGCGACCACCCGCATCGAGACGCGTGTCTCGCCGTCCCGAAGGTCTGCGGCTGCCCCGCGGTGCATCGACGCGAGGGCAAACTCTTCGGCCTCTCCGACCTCCTCGGCGACCAAGCGCGGGACCATCGCGGCTCCGTGCCGCAGCACCACCTGCGGCTCACCGAGTCCGACAGCGGCGGTGAGCAGGCGGTGCGACTCCTCGGACCCGTCGGAGTCGACCAGGACCAGGCGCCCGGGGTGCTCACGCTGGGCGGCGCGCAGCAGGCCCCACAGCGGGGCGGCGGCCAGGCCGGTGAGTTCGTCCTCGGGGCCGGTGGAGACGGCGTGCCAGGTCACCAGCACCAGACGGGCGTGTTCGTTGCGCTCGTCCGACAGCCAGGTGCGCACGGTCTCCAGAGCCCATTCCAGTCCCTGGCGCACCGCGGCGGGAGGTGCGTCGTCCTCGACGTAGACGGCGCGGGCGGGCGGTTCGGCGAAGACCACGTCGGGGACGGGGCCGCCCTCGGGCAGCGAGTCCAGACTCGCCAGGCCCGTGGGCAGCTGGGAGTCGGGCATGGGAACCCGCACCGAACGCCACTCCTGCCGGTACAGGCCGGGTTCCTCGTCGCTGTCGTCGGGCAGGGCCCCGGCAGCCAGGGGGCGCAGGGACCGCTCGCTCACCGACAGCACAGGACGCCCGCCGGTGTCCCAGGCCCGGAGCCGGTAACGCCCCTCGCCCAAGGGCCGGGCCAGCACGCGGAGCCGGTCGGGGGAGGTGTCGGCGTGGATGCGCGCCCCGTCCCAGGTGAAGGGCACCAGCAGGGCGCCCTCGTCCCCCGCCCCGTGCAGGACCGGGGCGTGCAGAGCGGCGTCGAAGAGGGCGGGGTGCGGGCCGTGGAAGGGCACCTCTCCCCCGCCGTCGGGCAGGGCGAGATCGGCCCACAGGTCGTCCCCGTCGCGCCAGGCGTTCTCCAGGCCGCGGAATACCGGGCCGTACTGGTACCCGCGGCGGGCCAGCGCCGTGTACCCGCCCTCGGAACCGAGCTCCTCCGCCCCGGACGGCGGCCA
>NZ_ANBF01000167.1 GCF_000341025.1 Nocardiopsis salina YIM 90010
CGAGTGCACGACGACCTCGCGGTGCCCGTCGCGCCCGGGAGCATGCACGCTCACCTGCACGGGCACGCTCGCGGCGCGCGGAAGGGTGAGGGGGACCTCCAGGGTCAGGTCGGCGACCACGGGGGCGTCCACACGCGCACCGGCGTGTGCGACCAGTTCCACGAACGCGGTCCCGGGGACCACGGTGCGGCCCCACAGGCGGTGGTCGCGCAGCCAGGGGTGGTCGGCCACGCCGAGGGAGCCGGCGAAGACGGTGTCGCCGGAGACCAGTTCCAGGCCCTGGCCGAGCAGCGGCTCCGGGGCGGGCTCGGGCTCGGCGGCCGCGGGCACGATCCAGTGGCGCGACCGCTCGAAGGGGTCGTCCGGAACGATGACCGGGGCGCCTTCCTCGGCCACGCCCTCCAGCACCACGTGGGCGTTGGTGCCGCTGATGCCGAAGGAGGACACGGCGGCCCGGCGCGGGCGTCCTGTGTCGGGCCACTCCTCGTTGTCGGAGAGCAGGCGCACCCCGCTGTCGGACCACTCCACCTCGCCCGTGGGCTCGTCCACGTGCAGGGTGCGCGGCAGGCGCCCGAACCGCAGGGCCTGCACCATCTTGATGACCCCGGCGACCCCGGCGACCCCGGCGGTGGCCTGGGTGTGGCCGACGTTGGACTTGAGCGAGCCCAGACGCAGATCGGGCAGGCCCGCCTCGCCGCGCCCGGCCCCGTAGACCGACATCAGGGCGCGCGCCTCGATCGGGTCGCCCAGGCGGGTGCCGGTGCCGTGCGCCTCGACGGCGTCGACGTCGTGGGGGGCCAGAGCGGCCGAGGCCAGGGAGGAGAGGATGACCCGCTCCTGCGCCTCCCGGTTGGGTGCGGTGAGCCCGTTGGAGGCCCCGTCGGAGTTGACGGCGCTGCCGCGCAGCAGCGCCAGGACGGGGCGGCCGGCGCGGCGGGCCTGGGAGGCGCGCTCGAGCATGAGCATGCCGGCGCCCTCGGCCCAGGCGGTGCCGTCGGCGCCCGCACCGAAGGCCCGGCAGCGGCCGTCGGCGGAGAGCCCGCGCTGGGCGGAGAACTCCAGGAACATACCGGGGGTGGCCATGACGGTCGCGCCGCCGGCCAGGGCCATGGCGCACTCGCCGCGGCGGATCGCGGCGGCAGCCTGGTGCAGGGCCACCAGGGAGGCCGAGCAGGCGGTGTCGATGGTCAGGGCGGGCCCGCGCAGGCCCAGCACGTAGGCGATGCGCCCGGAGGCCACGCTCAGGGTGCTGCCGGTGAGCCGGTACCCGCCGTCGGTACCCGCGCCGGGGTCGGCCAGGCGGGGCCCGTACTCGGTGGGCATCGCGCCGACGAACACCCCGACCTGCTGTCCGCGCAGCTCGTCGGTGGTCAGCCCGGCCCGCTGCACGGCCTCCCAGGAGGTCTCCAGGAGCAGCCGCTGCTGGGGGTCCATGGCGTCGGCCTCGCGGGGGCTGATCCCGAAGAAGGCGGCATCGAACTGGTCGGCGTCGTGCAGGAACCCGCCGCGCCGGGTGTAGGTGTGTCCGGCCCTGCCCTGTTCCGGGTGGAAGAGGCGGTCCAGGTCCCAACCGCGGTTGTCGGGGAACTCGCCCGTCGCGTCGGTGCCGTTGTCCACCAGCGACCACAGCGCCTCGGGTGAGCGCACGCCGCCGGGCAGGCGGCAGGACATCGCGGTGATGGCGACCGGGTCGTCCTCGGGTGCGGTGCGGGCCGTGGCGGCGGGCACGAGCGCCGGAGCAGTCGCGGGGGTGCGCGCGGAGGCGGCCCCGGCAGCCGGCGCGGCCAGGGCCTCGGCACCCTCGCCGAGCTGCTCGGTGAGGAAGGCGGCCAGATCGCCGGGGGTGGGCAGGTCGAACAGGTCGGTGTCCTCGAGGCGGTATCCGGTCCCGTCCTCGATCAGGTCGGCCAGCTCCATGAGCATGATCGAGTCGAAGCCCAGGTCGCGGAAGGCCCGGGTGTCGTCGGCCTCGGTGAGGGCCTCGACCTCCAGCACCTGCGCGCTGAGGGTGCGCACCAGGCCCAGCGCGTCCACCGTGGAGCCCTCCCCTCCGGACGCCTGTTGCGGGGGCTGGGCTCCGGGCGCAGCAGTGGGCGCGGCCGGGGCCGCGGGCACGGCCTCGGGCCAGAACCGGGTGCGCTGGAAGGGGTAGGTGGGCAGGTCGACGCGGCGCGCTCCGGCGCCACGCAGGAGGGTGCCCCAGTCCACGTCCAGGCCGGAGGTGTGGGCCTCGGCCGCGGCGGTGAGCAGCCGACCCTGGTCGCCCTGCCCGCGGCGCAGGGTCGCAAGAACGGGCCCGTCGAGCCCGGCGTCCTCCAGGGTGTGGCGGATGCCGTGGTAGAGCACCGGGTGCGGGCCGACCTCGACGAACGCGGTGTGGCCGGCCCGGACGGCGGCCGAGACGGCCTCGGCGAACCGGACGGTCCCGCGCAGGCTCCGGTACCAGTAACCGCCGTCCATGGCGGGGCCGCCCTCGCCGAGCGGTTCACCGGTGAGGGTGGACAGCAGCGGAACGTTGCCGGGTTGCGGGTCCAGGCCCTGCAGGCGTTCCAGCAGACCCTCGCGCAGTTCTCCGACGTGGCCGGAGTGCGAGGCGTAGTCGACGTCGACCAGGGCCCCGTGCAGGCCGTTGTCGACGCAGTGGTCCACGGCCCGGCGCACGGCGGCGGGGCTGCCGGAGACGATGACCGACTCGGGCCCGTTGACGGCGGCCAGGTGCAGGTCGTCGACGCGCGCCACCAGCTCCTCGGCGCGCTCGCGCGACATCCCCAGGGAGGCCATCCCGCCGGAACCGGCCAGGGCGGTCAGGGCACGGCTGCGCTGTGCGGTGACCCGGGCCGCCTCCTCCAGGCTCAGGATCCCGGCCACGCAGGCGGCGGCGATCTCACCCTGGGAGTGGCCGATGACGGCTGCCGGACGCACGCCCATGGTCTCCCAGACCCGGGCCAGGGAGACCATCACGGCCCACAGCACCGGCTGGACCACGTCCACGCGCGCGTCGGGGCCGCTGTAGGCCGGGCTTCCGGGCTCGCCGCGCAGCACCGCGGTCAGGGACCAGTCGACGTGGGGTTCCAGGGCGCGCTCGCACTCGCGCAGGCGCTCGGTGAAGGCTGCCGGCAGCGGCCCGCG
>NZ_ANBF01000168.1 GCF_000341025.1 Nocardiopsis salina YIM 90010
GCCGGGAAAGACCATGACCGGGCCCAGCCGGTGGCGCTCGGGGTCGACCGGGCCGCTGGGGCGCACGGAGTCCAGCTCGCGGGTGCCGCTGGCGCCCGGGGCGAGGATCACCGCACGGTGCTCCATCGTCGACCGGGTGGTGGCCAGCGAGTAACCGATGTCCTCGGCGCGCAGGCCGGAACGCTGGGAGACGTAGGAGTGCAGGACCGACGCCTGCGCACGCAGGGCCGCCTCGGAACGGGCCGAGAGCACCCACGGAACCGGGTCCAGCGTGTTCTCGCCCAGCTCCGGCCCGGCCTTCTCGGGCGACTGCGGCGGGGGCGGCGCCAGAACCAGGTGGCAGTTGGTACCGCCCATGCCGAAGGAGGAGACCCCGGCCAGGGGGCGTTCTCCCGGCCAGGCCTCGCGCTCGACCTGCGGCTGCAGGCGCAGCGCGTCCAGGTCGATGTCGGGGTTGGGGGTGGCGAAGTTGCGGGTGGGCGGCAGCTGGCCGTGCGAGAGGCTCAGCACGACCTTGAGCAGGCCCACGACACCGGCGGCGCCCTCCAGGTGGCCGATGTTGGTCTTGACCGACCCGACACGCAGCACATCCCCGCACGGGGGCGAGAAGACCTCACCGAGCGCGGAGGCCTCGACCGGGTCGCCGGCGGGGGTTCCGGTCCCGTGCAGCTCGACGTAGCCGACCTGCCCGGGGTCGACGGCCGCGCGCCGGTGAGCGGCCCGTACGACCTCGATCTGCCCCTCCGCGTCGGGGCGGGCGAGGTAGGAGGTCTGACCGGAGTTGTTGACCGCTCCCCCGCGCAGGACGGCGTGCACGCGGTCTCCGTCGGCCAGGGCGCGGTCGAGGGACTTGAGAACGACCACGGCACCGCCCTCGCCGCGCACGTACCCGTTGGCGCGCGCGTCGAAGGTGTAGCAGCGGGCGTCGGGGGAGAGCCCGCCGAAGAGCTCGATGTTCTCGGTGCCCTCGGGCGTGAGGATGAGGTTCACGCCCCCGGCGAGGGCCTGGGCGCACTCGCCCCGGCGCAGGCTCTCCATCGCCATGTGCACGCTCACCAGCGAGGACGACTGCCCGCTGTCGACGGTGAGACTGGGCCCGCCCAGGCCGAGCGCGTAGGAGACCCGGTTGGCGATCATGCCGCGCTGGGTCCCGGTGTGGGTGTGGTGCGTGGCCGCCCCGGTGAGCAGGCGCTCGTACTCGGAGGAGACGGCGCCGGTGAACACGCCGGTGTCGGTGCCGCGCAGGGCCTCGGGTGCGGTGCGCGCGTTCTCGACCGCCTCCCAGCTCAACTCCAGCATGAGCCGCTGCTGGGGGTCCATGGCCAGGGCCTCTCGCGGGGAGATCCCGAAGAAGGCCGCGTCGAAGTCCTCGACCCGGTCGAGGTATCCGCCCCAGCGCAGGCCACGCTCGGGCGAGGGTTCACCGAGCCGTTCCGGGGGCGGGACGATCGACTCGCGCCCCTCGCACAGCAGGCGCCAGAAGGCCTCGGGGGTGGAGACACCGGGCAGCCGGCAGGAGATGCCGACCACGGCGACGGGGGCGTCGGGGGTTTCCTGGGGTCCGGGGGCGTGCTCGGGTCTGCTCACTGCCGCCCTCCGCTCACGCTCGTGCAGATGCACGTGTGGGCCTCAGTGCCGCTGTGCGTTGGCGCTGGGTGCGAGTACACGACAAACCCTCCGAAGCGTTGGGCGGTCGGCGGGGTGACCGATCTTCATTTCAGACGAAAACCCTACAAACGCAACACAGGACCCATGCGTCACCATGTGGCTCGAAGAGGCATCAATCGAAGGATCGTAGCTGTCCACTCACCCGCGTGACAACGGAAAGCAAGGTTTCGGTTTCCCTCCCATACGGTTACCGGTTAGGACGTAATCAGAGAACCATCCGAAACACGGCAAGCCCGGTGCCTCAGGGGCACCGGGCGCTGCACGACAGGCGTTACTGACCGCTGTTCGGGTATGGGGGCGAGCTGCCGAAGGCCCTTCAGTCCCCGTGCCGAGCCTTCACTTCCGCGATGTAGCGCTCCGCTTCGTCGGGGTCGAAGAGCCAGTTCTGGTAGTCGGTGGGATCGTCCCAACCCTGGATCCACCGGTCAGCGATCTCCCGGTACTGGGTCGCCGCCAGCATCACATTGGTCAGGAACTCAGGGGTCTCTCCCTCCCACATCGTGGAGACGAATTCAGCCCAATCCTGGTTGTGGCGACCGAATTCCCAGAAACGGTCGAATGCGTTGACCAGGAACGTCTCGTCGAACGGCCGGTCCCCGTGCTGGCGAATGCTGTGCAGGTAGGACTCTGCGCACCGGGTCGAGTTGTTCCACGACTGCGCAACGAACGGGTCCATGGTGACGACCACGTCAGCCATCCCCAGGACGAGCCCTCCTGAGGGGAGACGGCCCACGGGGTTGCGCACCTGCGGGGTCAGGTCCTCCACACGGGTGCTGGCCCCTTCGACCAGTACGGCGTCCTTGGCCCGCTCGAAGAACCGCGGAAGATGCTTGCGCATCAGGTCCTTCATCCGGCGGAGCTGCTCCTCGGGGCCGGGACGGTCGGGCCAGGCGTCCATCGGCCCGCCCTTCTTGTCCACCATGAGCAGGTTGTGTGCGGGACCTTCCTGGGTCAGCACGGGGAACATCAGAATGTTTCCCGCCCCGTGTGTGGCCGCCACCCAGCCGATATTCTCCGACTCTCCCGGGTCGGGCCACAGGTCGTAGACGTAGGCCTGGGCGAGCGCACGGGGGCGGGCGCCGCTGAATCGGCTGGTGTCGTGGTCGAAGAGCTGCCCGAGCTCACCGTGCCCGACCGCGACGATGATCAGGTCGAACATCCGAGAGAAGTAGTCGAGGTCGGTGACCGTGACACCGTGGATCACGACCTTGCCACCGCGATCTTCGAAGGACTCCAACCAGTCGGCCATCTTCACACGGCGGTCGACGGAGACGACGTAACCGTTCCCCCCGCTTGAGTTGCCCACCAGGCTCATCGGTTCGCCGCCCTGCGGGACCATGAAGAGCTTCTGCTCCCGCACCTGGGGTGAGAGAGCGCTCCAGAAATCGAGGTCGAGGGCACGCTCGTATTCCAAGGCCGTGGGATAGGTCCACTGGGAGATCGAGGGTTTGCCGGTCCGAATCTCCTGCGAGGACTGCCCCGTGATCACCGTGACGTCGTAGCCATGGCTCAGGAGCCCGTGGGCCAGGTGCAGCCCGGCGTGGCCCGCGCCGACGATAAGGATCTTGCGCATGTGTCGCTTACTTTCCTGGAAACCTACGGGGTCAGGGGGGAGCTCCGGGCCCCGCCCGTCAGGCGACGGGCTCGGTCGTGCGGTTGTGCTCCAGGGCGTACCGGAGCAGGGTCTTGAGCACCTCGCCGCCGGAGAGCCGGTGGCGGGCGTCGAAGTCGATGATCGGTACCTCCGGGCTGACCTCCAGCGCCTCCCTCACCTGCTCGGACGTGTAGTCGAGCTCGCCCTCGAACTTGTTGAGCGCCACGATGTAGGGGATGCGCTTGTTGGTCTCGAAGTAGTCGACCGCGTCGAAGGAGTCGGCGAGCCTGCGGCAGTCGACCACGACCACCGCGCCCACCGCCCCGCGGACCAGGTCGTCCCACATGAACCAGAACCGCGCCTGGCCGGGTGTGCCGAACATGTACATGACCAGCTCGTCGTCGATCGTGATGCGACCGAAGTCCATCGCGACGGTGGTGGTCGTCTTGTCCGGGGTGACCGAGGTGTCGTCGTGCGGCACGCTGGCCTCGGTCATGATCGCTTCGGTCGTGACGGGCGGGATCTCGGACACCGAGCGCACCAAGGTCGTCTTGCCGGCGCCGAAGCCTCCGGCGATGACGATCTTGCTCGACATCTTCTTCCGATTGGACCGCTTGTCACTGGAAAAGTCGTTCGAGACCACGAAGAGCCCTCTCCAGAACCTGGTTTTCGGACGGACTGCTGCCGGTGATGGTCGGGTGGATGTACACCAGGTCCTGTTCAGCCAGGTCACTGATCAGAACCTGCGTCACGCCCAGGGGGATGTTGAGCTCGGCCGACACCTCGGCGAGCGACCTCGTCTCCCGGCACAGTTTGTAGATGTTGATCGACTCCGGCATGAGGGTGCCAGGAGGCTCCTGCCCAGGCTCGGACGTCGAGACCAGGGTCTGCACCATCAGCGGATGCCGTGACCGGGTACGCCCACCCGTGAAGGTGAACGGACGTACACGGTTACTCCTTCGCCTGCGGAAGCTCATAGCCGCGGCAACCTCATTCCTGCCAAGCCTCGCGGGCCACGGTCGTCAGTTCTGGATGACTTCGCGCAACTGCGATCGCAGCTGCGGGGTGAGCACGTGGGCGACGTTCTCCACGAGCTTGGCCATCTGGAAGCCGACGATCTTCAACTCGGTCCCGGGGGCGGTCAGCACCGCCATGCAGGAGCCGTCACTGATCGCCATGATGAACAGGTGCCCGTGGTTGAAACGGACCAGGAGCTGCTCGCACTCGCCCCGCTGGAAGAGTCCGGCGCCGCCCACGGCCAGGCTGTGCAGACCGCTGGCGATGGCTGCGAGCTGTTCGGCGTGTTCCTCGGGGAAGTCGCTGGAGTGCGTCAGCACCAGCCCGTCCGAGGAGACGACGACGGCGTGCTCCACACCGCGTACGTCCCGGACGAACCGGTCGATGATCCAGGAGAAGTTCTCAACGCTGTCATTTGCGGGTTCAGTCATCGCAGTGCTCTACCTGTCCTCGGCCGAGTGTCGTTCTCGATGGGGGTCGGGGGTGTGCTCGCACACCCGGGCTGCTTCGGCGGACGCGGTACTCATTCGCCGCCGTCGAGCTCCTCTCCGTCGCGGGCGGCACGCTCCCCGTCGAAGAAGTCGCCCAGCTCGTCGCGGATCTGTTCGGCCCGTGCATCGCCGGTGAGCTTGGGCGGGGTGTCGTCCCGGGCCGACGGCGGGTTGTCGGGCGTGTGCTCGGGGCGCGGCATCATCCGCAGCGGCGAACCGTGCGGGGTGGCGCTGCGCCGGGGCAGACCGGCGGAGGTGACCGCCGCGTTCCCGCCCTCGGCCTGGTCGGATCCGTTGGGCGGCTGGTGCGGGACCGGACCCGTGGGTTTCATGGAGACCACCGGTGCGACCGTCGAGGACGGAGTGGAGGAGGCCCGCTCGTCGGTCATGGTCCGCGGGGTGGCCACGCGCAGCAGGTCCTTCGGGATGATGGCGTAGGCGCTGACACCGCGGTAGGAGCGCGACTCCAAACGGGTCTCCAACCCGTGCTTGTGCGCGATCCGGCTGGCCACGTACAGGCCCATGTGGCGCAGGACCTCGTCGTCCAGGACGGGCTCGCCGCTCAGCCGTTCGTTGAGGTCGGCGAGCTGGCGGTCGGGAATGCCCACACCCTCGTCCTCGACGACGATCATGAGCCGGCCGTCGTCCATCTCCTGGGCGCTGATCGTTACCGGCGAGTGCTCCGGGGAGTTGGCCGTGGCGTTGTCCAGCAACTCCGCGAGGAGGTGGGAGACGTCGTCGGCGGCCAGACCGGTGACCGAGGTCTGCGGCAGGGTGCCGATCCGGACCCTGGGATAGTCCTTGATCTCGGAGCTCGCGGCACGGGCGACGTCGAGCAGGGGGACGATCTCGTCGTGGGCGTCGGAGGCGCCGCCGTCGTGGCCGGTGAGCACCAGGAAGTTCTCCCCGTTGCGTCGCATACGGGTCGCGTAGTTGTCGATCTGGAAGAGCTGGTCGAGCAGGTCGGGGTCCTGGGCGTCGGTCTCCAGGGCCTCGACCATCTCCAGGAGGGCGTCCACCAGGGACAGGTCCCGCATCGCCAGGCCGGCCAGGGCCTCGTTGAGCAGGTCGGGGTCCGCCCCGATGCGCGAGACCGGCGTCTCGCTGGCGCGTTCGGGGGCGGCCTGATCCTCGGAGGCCGGGCCGGCCCGCTGCTCGGTGGCCTCGGGCCCCCCGGACGCGGGCTCGTCCTGCGCCCGCTCCTCGCCGGACCTCTCGGCGGGGCCCTGATCCTCGCGGCCCTCACCGGGTTCGGCGGTGGTGAGCGCGCGCTCGTCGGAGCGGCTCTCCTCGCGCCGGTCGGCGTCGGTGCGTTCGGGCACGAGCGTGGAGGCCACGGCATCGGCGGTGATGACCTGCGGCTGCTGACCGGGCGTGAAGACGATGACGTGCTGCACCGGCTGGCCGAACTGGCTCGGATACATGACCGGCTGGCCCGGATAGAAGTAGCCCGGCGGCTGGTAGGGAGCCGGATACGGGTGCTGGTAGGCCGTCATCGGGTGCGGCGGGTAGGGCTGCTGCGGCGGGGCCGGGTACTCGCCCTGCTGCGGGTGGCCGTACGCCTGCTGCCCGTATCCCTGCTGTGCGTATCCATGCGGAGCCGGCGGAGGGCCCTGGTGGCCCGGGGGCGCGGGCGGGCGCGCGTAGTAGTAGGGATCGTAGTGCGGCGGCTGCGGGGCGGGCGGCTGCGGCGCGTACCCGTACTGGCCCGGGTGCTGGCCGGGATGCGGGGGCGGAGCGGCGGGCCGGTGGTGTTCCTCGCCCCACCCCTGCGGCGCGGGCGCCGGAGGCTGTTCCTGCGGGGCGGGCCGCGGCGGGTCCGCGGGCGGGCGGCCGGGTGCCGGGCCCGGGGGCTGGGCTGCCGGGGGTCCGGCGTGGGCGCCCTGCGCGGGTCCGCCCGTGTGCCCGGGGGCCGGTTGCCCGCGGTGGTCGTCGGTCTCGGCGTTCTCTGATGAGAAGGGAGTATCGGTCATGGTGTCCGTCGTCGTGACGTGGGGCTGCGGGCTGCGCGGCTCGGGTTCGTCGAGTCCGACCCCGCGCCAGGTTCCGACCTGGGCGGTGCCGTCGTCGACGTCGTCGACCTCGGCGCGCGGGGTCGTGTAGGGGTTGGGCACACTCGCCGGTGCGGCGGGCCGGTATCCGTCCTCCGCGGACCGGGTGTTGGGGCCCGTGGCGTCTCCGCCCCCGGTTCCGGACGGGTGGCCACCTGGATTCTGCGAGTGCGGATGCACGGGCTGATGCACGGGAAATCCTTGCTCGGTCTCCGGGGGTTCGTACGCTCTGACCATCCGCGAGATGGCCCGGCGCAGCCGTCCCTCCCGCCTGGTTGCGTGCCCGTCCTCCGTCGACGCCGTCCGGGACAGGAGGGGGTCGTCGCCGTCGTGCGGTGACTGCGCCTGTGCCACGATCTCGTCTCCTCGACTCGGGTGGGCGGGACGGCGGTGGTCCACTGCCGTTGCCCTCCGAGCGGAGGGAGCCGTGCCGGGGACCGCGACCGGGCCCCCGTCGTCTCGACCGGGTGCCCCGTTCGCCGGGGGAACGCCGCGACGGTTCTGTGCGGTGCGTGCACGGGAGGGGCGGGCGTCGGCCCGGCTCAGCGAGCCGGCCGGGAGACAAGTATCCATACCCCGCACAATTCCTGTACTTACGCCGAGAACCGTCGTTCGGTTCGCCAGACTAACAAAGCCGGACCGCCTTGACAGAAGAATCGGAGATCCCCGGGGAGCGAACCGGAGACCCCCGTTCCGACGTGCGAGAACGCCCTGTTCATGGGCTTCACGGTGCACAGGTTTTGGAGTGCTTTGTGGTGATATGTCTGATTTCTGCCCGAGGTTACTTCCTGGTTCTGACCCTCCGGACGAGCGAAAAAACACCCCCGGGAAGGAGGGATTCCGGACACCAGAAGGGCACGGGCACCCGCCGGAAACGCGAGAACCCGTGACCCGGAATACCGCCCTCAGCCCTCCACGGGACGCAGGTCCCCCTGGATGAGCTGCAGAATCACGTGGTTGTCCTGGTACTGCTCGTTCTCCCCGGCCGGGTGGTCGTGGTCGAAGGCCTCCACCCGGATCCCCTCGACCGCCGGGGACAGGTAGGTGTAACCCCAGATCGGGATACGCGGCAGGAGTTCGTTGAAGACGGTCATCATCGTCCGTAGCGCCTCGGTGCGCTCCTCCTCGGACCCACCGCGCTGGGCTGTGTCCACCAGTTCCCGGAGGTCGATCTCGCCGTGCGTGGGGCTGTCCACCTCCAGCTCGAAGGATTGCCCCGGAGCGTCGCTGCCGGGGTCGTTCTCGGTCAGGAAGTTCATCCGGAACGCACCCCAGTGGTCGGGCTGCTCGGGGTTGCCCCACTGGCGCACCGCCACCTCGAAGTCGCCCGCTCCCCAGATGCCCCACGGGTTGTCCTCGGGGACGTTGCGCGCGGTGGTCGGGATCCCGAAGTCGCTCCAGGCCTCCTCCACCTGGGTCGCGGTGAGCTCGAAGTCGTTCCACCCGGCCACACCGATGACCTCTAACCCGGCCTCGGACCCGTCGGGCAGGTGCCAGACACCGCCCCCCTTGGTCCAACCGGCCTCTTCCAGCAGCTCCTCCGCCTTGCCGAGGTCCTGGTCGTAGGTCTCCAGCTCGCCCAGTTCCTCCGTGGACATGAGCTCCTCGGCCTGCCGGTCGACCAGCCCCGTGTAGTACTCGATGCGGTGGTACCCCTCGCCTCGTGCGACCCGGCCGATCTGCTCGCCGTCCAGGATGTGGGCCAGGGCCTTGCGCACCCGCACGTCCTCCAGCTCGGGTTTGGCGGCGAAGTTGAACATCAGGCCCACGCCGTCGTACCCGGCGTGCTCGATCCAGGTGAAGCCCTCCACCTCCTCGAAGGCCTGCTGATCGGCGGCCGAGGGCGCCAGGGTCGAGTAGTCCACCTCGCCCTGCTGCACCAGCAGCGCCGCCTGCCGGTTGTCGCCCTTGTGCACTACGACCTCGTCGAAGTGGACCTCGGTGCCCTGGTATCCGTCCTCGTTGCGCACCAGGGTGATGCGCGCGTCCGACATCTGGGCCTCGTCGAACTTGTACGGACCGCTGCAGACGATCTCGTCGGGGGCGAACTCGACGTACTCCGCGTTCCAGTCGGTGTGCTCGTCGTCGCCCTGGCGCACCCCGTCCTGCACCAGCTCCAGGGCGCGCTCCCCCAGGTCCGCGTAGGTGACCTTGGAGACGATGCGGTGCTTGAGGATGCTGCGCTCGAGGCCGTCGAAGCGCCCGTCCGTGCCCAGGCGCACGGTGAGGTCGTCGAGCTTCTCGACCTCCTCCACCTGCGGAAACCCGAAACCCCACGGCGGGGCCTCCAGGATGCGCATCGCGTAGCTGTACATCGCGTCGTCGGCGTTCAGGCTCTCGCCGTCGCTCCAGCGCAGGCCGGGCCGGAGCGTGACGAGCAGGTCGTCTCCGTCCCACTCGTGCCCCTCGAGCAGCAGGTGGTCCCACTCGTGGGTCTCCCAGTTGAACATCGCGCCGGTGCAGAGGAAGAGGTCCTTGTACACCGAGTTGAGCAGGAGCGCTCCGTCCTCGGCGTGCACGTTGCGGGTCTGGGAGTCGAGGTCGAAGTCGAAGACCCCGGTGAACTGTGCGGGCCCGTCACCGGCCGAGTCACCGCCGGAGCAGGAGGTGAGGAGCCCGGCACCGGCCGCGCCCGCGGTGCCGAACCCGACCGCGCGAAGGAGCCGGCGCCGGCTCAGGGCAGGCAGGAGCACGTTCTTCTGGGGGATGGAGGTCATTCGTGGCGCTTCCTTTCGAGGAGGAGGGCGAGAAGGCCGAGGGCGACCACGAGCGCACCGGTCCCGACGGTGACGACGCTGATCACGGACTCGGCCGAGCCCGGGGGGTCGAGGAACACCGTGAGCCCGCCGCCGATCACCAGCAGGGCACCGACGGCCAGGCCGAAACGGCCGATGAGGAGGAACACTCCGCTCACCCGGGCCCGTCGGCGACGTGGCAGGCCAGGAGGCGGCGTCCCCCGGTCTCCACCAGCGGGGGACGCTCGGTGTCGCACCGGCCCTGCTCGTACAGGGGACAGCGGGGGTGGAAGTCGCAGCCGGAGGGCAGGTCGGTCAGGTCGGGGATATCGGCGCTGCGCAGCCGGACGCGTTCCTTGGTGCGGGCCAGGTCCGGGTCGGGTTCGCACACCGCCGAGACCAGGGCGCGGGTGTAGGGGTGGCGGGGGTCGTTGATCACGTCGGGGGTGGGCCCCTGTTCGACGACCTTGCCCAGGTACATGACCGCGATCTCACCGTCCCAGGCGAAGTACTTGGCCACGGCGAGGTCGTGGGTGATGAAGCAGAACCCCACGCCGAGGTCGTCGCGGAGCGCACCCAGGGTGTTGAGCAGGCTGACGCGGATCGACACGTCGAGCATCGAGGTGGACTCGTCGGCGATGATCACCTCGGGGTCCATGGCCAGGGCACGGGCGACGGCCACACGTTGGCGCTGGCCTCCGGAGAGCTGGTGGGGGTACTTGTCGAGGTGGTCCTCGGCGGGGGTCAGGTCGACGCGTTCCAGCAGCTCGATCGCGGCGCGGCGGACCTGCTCGCGGCCCTTGGCGAGGCCGTGCCGGCGCAGCCCGGCGGTGAGCGTCGAGTACACGGTACGCACCGGGTTCAGGGACGCGTAGGGGTCCTGGTGGATGTACTGGACCGCCCGCCGGAACCCGGCCCGCTCCTGCTTCCCGAACCCCCGTAGGCCGGCGCCCCTGTAGAGCACCTCTCCCCCGGTGGGTTCGGCCAGCCCGGCTGCCATGCGCGCGGTCGTGGTCTTGCCGCAGCCGGACTCGCCCACCAGGCACAGGACCTGCCCGGGGCGTACGTCCAGGTCGACCCCGGCCACAGCGGGCACGTCGCCGCGCGGGGTGGAGAAGACCTGGCGGGCGCCGCGCAGGCTGAGCACCGGCGGGCCGGCGCGGTCGGCGGGGCCGCGACGCTCCGGGGCGGGGGACGTCGCGGGGCGGGAGCGGCGCGGGGGCTGTTCGATCACGGGTGGCCTCCTCGTGTGGAAAGCTCGGCGCCGTCGGCGTGCAGACAGGCGGCCGCGTGGCTGAGCCCCTCGTCCCGCGGGTGCAGGACCCGCAGTTCCGGACGGGTGGCGGTGCACTCCTCGGTCACGCGGGGGCAGCGGGGGGCGAAGGGGCAGCCCGGGGGCAGTTCGTCGATCCCGGGCGGCCCGCCGGGCAGGGGTTCGGGCACGTGCAGGTCGCCCACGACCGGGGGCACGGAACCGATGAGCGCAGAGGTGTAGGGGTGGCGGGCGCGGTGGAAGAGATCACGGGTCGTGCCGGTCTCGATGAGGCGGCCCGCGTACATCGTTCCGACCCGGTCGGCGAGCTCGGCGGCCAGACCGAGGTCGTGGGTGATGAAGACCATCGAGAAGCTCAGGCGTTCGCGCAGTTCGGTGAGTTGCTCGACGACGGAGCGCTGGGTGAGCACGTCCAGGGCGGTCGTGGGTTCGTCGAGGATCAACAGCTGGGGGCGCAGTGCGAGGGCCAGGGCGATGAGGGCCCGCTGGCGCATTCCGCCGGAGAGTTCGTGCGGGTGGCTGGGCAGCACACGTGCTGGGTCCAGGCGCACCATCTCCAGGAGCTCGGCCGACTCCTCGAGGAGCTCCGCTCGCGGGCGGCGGGTGTGTTCGTGTGCGCGGAAGGTGTCGAGGAAGTGCTCCTCCACTCGCAGGACCGGGTTGAAGGCGTTCATGGCGCCCTGGAAGACCATCGCCGCCTCGTTCCAGCGGAACCGGCGCAGGTCCTCCTCGGCCAGGGTGCGCACGTCGACCTCGTCCCCGCGCTTGCGCCGGAACAGGACCTGGCCGGCCGAGACCGTTCCCGTGCGGGGAAGCAGGCGCAGGAGTCCGAGGCCCAGGGTGGTCTTACCGCAACCGGACTCGCCCACCAGCGCCATGGACTGGCCCGGGTAGAGGTCGAAGCTGACGTCGTGGACCGCGGTGAGACGGGTGCGGCGCCCGGTGCGGTATCCGACGTCGACGCCGCGCACGGACAACAGGGGCCCGTCGGCAGCCCGGCCGGGGGGTTTTGGGGTCACGGGGCTCACCTGTCCCGGAGTCGGGGGTCGAGGGTCTGTTCCAGGGACCGGGTCATGGTGACCAGGCCGATCTGGAAGAGCATGATCATCACCATCGGCGCGATGAGGAACGGCGCCGCCGAGGGCAGCAGGAACGCGTTGTTGTCCCAGGCCTGCTGGATCATCAGGCCCCAGTTGTCGGCGGTGCTGGGCAGCAGGCCGAGCAGGTACATGCCGACGACGGCGTAGATCGCGTTGGTGATGGCGATGATGAAGTTGATGAAGATGTAGCCGGCCATGTTGGGCAGCACCTCGACGAAGAGGATGCGTGCGGTGCCGAGGTCCTGCAGGCGGGCGGCCTCCACGAACTCGCGTTCCTTGAGGGTCAGGACCTGCGCCCTGATCGAGCGCATGAGGAACGGCCAGGTCACGAGCCCGATGATGAAGGAGACGACCAGTGGCGAGGACGTGCGGTAGAAGGAGGCCACGACCAGCATCAGGACGATGAACGGGATCGTCATCGTGATGTCGGTGAGCTGGAGCAGGAAGTGGTCGATGCGTCCGCGCACGTATCCGGCGATGCCGCCGAGGACCACGGCGATGGCGACGGTGATGAGCGCGGCCACGACACCGACCCAGATGGGTTCCCGTCCGCCCATGACGAGCTGGACGAAGGTGTCCTTGCCCTCGTGGTTGGTGCCCAGCCAGTGCTCGGAGCTGATGGGACCCCAGATGGCGGTGGTGTCCGTGGGGTTGTACGGATCCACGAGGTAGGGGCCCACGAAAGCGAAGGCCAGGACGCTCAGGACCAGGCAGAGCCCGACGATCCCGCTGGTGGTGCGGGTGAGGCCCCGGGCGATGGTGCCCCAGACACCGGCGGCGGGGGCGGAGGTGGTGACGGCCATGCTGGTGCCCCCTCAGGTTCGGATGCGCGGGTCGAGACGGCTGTAGAGGAGGTCCGCGACGAGGTTGGCCAGCACCACGCACGTGGTGATGATGACCAGCAGCCCCTGCAGGAGCGGATAGTCGCGGTAGTTGACGGCGTCCAGGAGCAGCCCGCCCACGCCCTTGTAGACCAGGACCTGTTCGACGAAGATCGCGCCGCCCACGAGGGTCCCGAAGGAGATCGCGATCTGGGCGACCAGCGGCAGGACGGCGTTGCGGCCGACGTAGGAGAAGGCGATGCGGCGGTCGCGCAGCCCGCGGGCCCGGGCGACGGTGACGTAGTCCTCACCGAGCACCTCGGTGGTGGAGGCCTTCATGACGAGCATCCACGTACCGATGATGGCGAGCACATAGGTGATGATCGGCAGAGCCGCGTGGTAGAGGGCGTCGCCGACGAACTCCGCCGTGAGACCGGGTTGCACGCCGGGGCTCAGGGTGCCGCGCAGGTCGATGGGGTCGAACCAGCCGAGGTACATGCCGCCGCCGGTGACGAGCAGCATGGCGATGAGGTAGTTGGGCACCGCCCCGAGCACGGAGGCGACGACGCTGAGCACGTGGTCGAGCACCCGGTTGCGCCAGTAGGCCATGACCATGCCCAGGGCGAGGCCGAGCACGATGGCCACGAGCGTTCCGACACCGATGCTGAACAGGGTCCAGGGCAGGTACGCGCCGATCGCCTCGGCCACGGTCTGCCCGGGCCGGTTGATGGTGTTGCCCATGTCGAGGGTGGCCAGGCCGGAGATGAACTCCCACCACTGGCTCCACAGCGGGGCGTCGGGATCGTAGGCCAGGGAGTTGATCGCGACCGCGCGCGCCTCGTCCATCGACATGCCGCCCTGGGTGAGGCGGCCGGCCATGACGTCCACGGGGTCGCCCGGCATGGCCCTGCCGAGGAAGAAGGTCACGTTGGCGACGACGAACACGACGACGAAGGCCTTGCGGACCTTCACGAACACGTAGTTCGACCAGATCCGGCGCAGCGGCGGGACGCGGGCCCCGTCGTCCCGGGCGGTCGTGGCGCCGCTCCCGGGGTCGGGCGGCGGAGGGCCGGCCGCGATGTCGGTTGCCACGGGAGGGGTGCTCCTTCGGGCGGGGGCATCGGGGGACTAATAGGAAACTTTCCTAATAGATTGTTACCGTAACCGACCTCCCCGCCCCGCACCAGAGGGCGCACACGTTTGTTTCCGGTTGGAGACCTGACCCCGGACGCACGTGTGCCCCCGGAGCGGCGCTCCGGGGGCACACGTGCGGGGGCGTCTGCTGGCCCTAGAACCGGGCGTTGTCGAGGGTGCCCTCGGTCTGGCCCGCGGGATCGAACACCAGGCACAGGGCCTCGCGGTCGTTGTGGTCCTCCCAGCCCTCGGCGGTCGGGAAGAGCGTGGTGTACTCCAGGGTGGATTCCTCCCACTCCATACCCACGAAACCCTCGAAGGCGTCGACGCACATCTCGTCGGCCAACTCGGCGACCTCCTCCTCACCGGGGAAGGTGCTGTCGCCGTCCAGGTCCGTGGCCTCGTAGACCTCGAAGTCGTGCGGCTCCTCGCAGTCGACCTTGGGGACCTCGGAGACGGTCTCGTCGGGGTTGGAGTCCATCTCGTCGAGGCAGTCGCCGACGCGGAGGGTGAACACGTCGGTGTCGTCCGGGTCCACCTCGTCCGGGAGTTCCTCAGTCCCGGCGGGGTCGTCGGTGGGCTCCTCCACCTCGGGGGACTCCTCTTCCGCGGGCTCGGGCGACGGACTCTCGTCCGCGCTGTCACCGCTCAGAGCCGGGGGCAGCAGGGGCAGTTGGCCGCACGCCGAGAGCGACAGCGCGGCACCGGCTGCGAAGGTCCCGAGAACGATGCGGCCGGGCAGCAAGCGGCGCGATTCGGACAACATGAGCACTCCACTGTTCGGTTCGGTCGTGCACCGGCCTGACATCCGGTGACACTCATACTGATGCGCACACCCGGCCGCTGGTTTCACCGCAGGGCTGTGCAAAACGGGCGGATTACTCGGCCGCCCCTCCTCCGGAACGCGGCCGCGCAGGTCACGGCGGTTCATACCGGGGGTCGGCAGGATCCGTCCGGTCGGACACCGGCACCCTCCTGGCGGCCGGTGGACATCTCCCTGGTCTCGAGAAAGCAGAGAATCTCCCGGCCGCCGGCACTGCCCCAGCGCTGCCGAGTCGGCACGAGGTGGCCCGCCCGGATCGCGCTCGCCACGTGGTCGATGTCGATGAAGCCGGCGAAGGCCCGGCCCCGCGCCCGTCGACGGACTGTTCGTCGACGGAGATCTCGCCGGAGTGGTCACCGTCGGGCAGGTCCTCCGCGTGGAAGAACTCACCGCCGTGCGGCTCGGACAGTGCGGCCACGGCGCCCGGAGCCGGGGTGGAGGCGGCGACGCGTCGGACCTCGGGGACCGAGGGCATGAATGCACTCCAGGGGGTTTCGTGGGGGGCTTCCGCGCGAACGGGAGAAGGCAAGAATTTCCCATCGCGGCCCGGCTGTCAATTCCGTTCCGTGAGACATTCGCCTGCACCGAGAACACTCGGACCATCACCCGTCGTGCCTGGTGGGGACGGCGCACCATCGCGAAACCGCGACTCTCGATCGCCACGGGAACACCCAGGGAAATGACGCAGGAACGGCGGGCACACCGAACCGAATTCGATCCGTGCCAAAGGGTTTTCCGAACGGCGAGTTCACGGGCGCCCGGGCCCGGAGGGGCGGACGCCGGCGGTGGCACTCCGGCCCCTGCGTGGGAACACGGATTCCGCGGGGTGGGCCGGCACCCGGTGCACCGGCACGGGCCTCGGACACGACGAAGGCCCCGGTCCGACGACCGGGGCCTTCGCTGTATGGTGCGCCATCAAGGACTCGAACCTTGGACCCGCTGATTAAGAGTCAGCTGCTCTGCCAACTGAGCTAATGGCGCTTGTCGTGTGGCGTCCGGGACCGACCCGTCCGCCGTTCTCGAGCCTACCGGAACTCCGGAGTGTTCCGATTCGCACGAGAGGCGATGTAGGACACATCCTGAGCGTGGCACAAGCGTGACCCCGGCGTTTTGACCGAGGCCACCGTGCTCGTGCGTCATCAAGGACTCGAACCTTGGACCCGCTGATTAAGAGTCAGCTGCTCTGCCAACTGAGCTAATGGCGCTTGTCGTGTGGCGTCCGGGACCGACCCGTCCGCCGTTCTCGAGCCTACCGGAACTCCGGAGTGTTCCGATTCGCACGAGAGGCGATGTAGGACACATCCTGAGCGTGGCACAAGCGTGACCCCGGCGTTTTGACCGAGGCCACCGTGCTCGTGCGTCATCAAGGACTCGAACCTTGGACCCGCTGATTAAGAGTCAGCTGCTCTGCCAACTGAGCTAATGGCGCTTGTCGTGTGGCGTCCGGGACCGACCCGTCCGCCGTTCTCGAGCCTACCGGAACTCCGGAGTGTTCCGATTCGCACGAGAGGCGATGTAGGACACATCCTGAGCGTGGCACAAGCGTGACCCCGGCGTTTTGACCGAGGCCACCGTGCTCGTGCGTCATCAAGGACTCGAACCTTGGACCCGCTGATTAAGAGTCAGCTGCTCTGCCAACTGAGCTAATGACGCCCGCCGCTCCCAGGGGCGGCTCCTGCCCTTCCGGGCGGCCTCCCTGGCGACGTCGTCAACTCTAGCAGGAGCTCGGGACGGCCGCGAATCGACGCAGTTCTGCCCCGGGACCCGTCCGCCGTACCGGACCTAGGCGAAGGCCAGGACCAGCGCGACGACGATGCCGATGGCGAGCACGACGCCCACCCCGGCCAGGACCAACGGCAGAATCGGGCGCCGGGCGGACTCCTCCGGCTCGGGGTTCTCGTCGACGAAACGGCGGAAGTGCTGCGTGGTGCCCGCCGGGTCAGGGTTGGGTTCGTTGTTCTGTGCCATGGACCAGACACTAGCGACTCGTGTGAGCGCTGAGCACCCCTGGAAGAAGATCTGGCCCATTTCACAACCCGCATTGACCTCCGGCCCCTCACCTCCCTCACTTCTCCCGTTCTCGCTTGACCCCGGAGGCCCCGCCTTGGTGCCCGCGTCACCGCAGTGAAAGCGGGGCGTAAGACGCAAGGCGCACACTCTGCTCAGGCGGGCCGAGAGCGGTCGGTACTTCCCCGCGGTCGCGACGGTTCGCCACGGGCCCGGCGTTCAGGACTGCGGCCATACGGCCCACCGGGGTGCGAGCCCGCGCCGGGTCCACATCCCCCATCCTGCGCACGAGTTCCCGGACGGTCTGCCCGGGGTTGGCGCGCAACCACTCCGCCGCCATGCGCAGGACGAGGGGGAGGCCGTCGCAGAGGCCGACCAGGTGCTCCATCTCCGGCTCGGGCCGGCGGCCGAGGAGGTCGGCGAGCACGCGCACGGCGTCACCGTCCCCGAGCGGGCCGATACTCACGGTGCGGAAGCCCTCGAACGCCAGGAGGGCGGTGAGCCGGATGCGACTCACCACCAGCACCGCGCACCCTGCTCCGGGAAGGAGCGGGCGGACCTGGTCGGCGGAGCGGGCGTGGTCCATGAGCACCAGGACGCGCCGTCCGGCGAGCGCCGAGCGGAGCCGGACCGCGCCCACCACCGTGTCGCGGGGCGGATGCGCGGACGGGTCCGGCACGAGAACGCGCAGGAGCCTGCGCTGCACGTCGAGCGCGCGGCGCGGGGCACCGTCGGCCTCGCGCAGGTCGACGTACAGCTGCCCGTCGGGGAACGCGTCGAGGACGGAGTGCGCCCAGTGCAGGGCGAGCGCGCTCGCGTCGGTTCCCGAGGGACCCCGGAGCAGGACGGGGCGGGGCCGGTCGCCGTAGGGGTCGGCGAGCCGGTCGAGCTCGATCAGGGCCGCTTTCCTGCCGACCGCCGTTCCCGGCGGGGCGGGGAGTTCAGCGGGCACCTTCGACGCCCGCGGCTCCGGGAGACGCACCAACCCGCGGCGCGCCGCCGGTTCCGGCCCGTGCCCGTGCTCAGCAGGGCTTCGGGACGCCCGCTTACGCGCGCACGCACACGTACCCGGGCAGGCGGTCCCGGCCGCGCATGTGTGCACAGGGCCCCCTTCCCCGCCCGACGTCGTCGCGGGGCGGGTCACGTACGGGGCCACGTGCGCATGCGCCGGCGCAACACCGGGGGCCCGCCCCCCGTCATCACGGATCCCCACGTCGCGGGAACCGTCAGCCGTTCCGTCCACCGCGGCCCCGGCGCCGTCCGACAACACCGCCCGGTACACCGAGCACAGTTCGTCGCCGGGCTCCGCGCCCCGCCGCTCGGCCAGGGCCGCCCGCGTCCGCTCGTACACCCGCAGCGCCTCGTCGCTGCGCCCGCTCCGTTGCAGCGCCCTCATCCGCATCCGCGCCAGCGGCTCCCCCCCNTGTCACGGATACGCTCCGCGACACGCTCGTGGTCCCCGTGGGCCAGGCCGGCGGCGAATCCCTCCTCCGCGGCGTCCAGGAGCTCTTCGGTGAGCGGCGCGACATCCTCCTCGTGCAGCACCGGCCCGGACACGTCGGCCAGCACCGGACCGCGCCACAGTTCCAGAGCACGCGCGAAGTGGTCGGCACACCCCGCGAGATCTCCACCGTGCCGAGCATCGCGCGCCGCCCCCACGAGCGAACGCCACCGCAGCAGGTCGCACTCCTCTTCCCGGAGGTCGACCCTGTACCCGCCGTCGTCGCCGAGCACCAACGGCGTTCCCAGGCGCTCGGTGCAGAGCGCACGCAGCCGGGCAACGTGCACATGGAGTGCGCCCCTGCGATCGGTGCCCTCTGCGCCACGCCCCCACATCCGGGGCGCCAGCACATCGGCGGGTACGGTACGGCCCACACGCAACAGAAGTGCGGTGAGCAGGGCACGGCGTTTGTTCCCGCGCAGCAACAGGGGCTCTCCCCCGGCCTCGACGGTGAGGCGGCCCAACAGCCCCACGCGTACCCGCGGCTCGGCCCGGCCGCCCAGCGACACTCCGCATCCCCCCTACGACAGCGCCGGCGGGCACCTCGCGCCGGCCCGTCGCGCCTGTACGTGACCAAGCGTGCCCGTCGAGCTGGGACGGCGCAACGGATCCGGGGCACTTGCCGCACAGGACCGCACTTGGAATGCTGGATTCTCCCGATTTTTCCCCTCACTGCGTTGACTCTGCACCACGACCGAAAGAAACTTTCCTCCATGGCGCAAACTCCGAAGCCGACCGACGAGCACGAGGAGGCCGAGCAGACGGCCGCCTCCCCGGTGCCCACGACGGTCCTGCGGATCCGTTCGCTGCTGCCGTCGTTGGCCCCCGCCGAGCGCCGCGTCGCACAGCGCATCGTCGACGACCCCGAACGCGCCGCCGCCTCCTCCATCACCCAGCTCGCCAAGGACTGCGCCACCTCCGAGGCAACCGTCATCCGCTTCTGTCGCACCATCGACTTCAGCGGGTACCGGGAACTGCGCCTGGCGCTGGGGACCGAGGCGGGACAGGTGCGCGGAGCACGGTCCACCACGGCCGAGCCCTCCAGCGACATCAACCCCGACGACACCCTCGCCTCGGTCGTGCACAAGATCGCCTACACCGACGCCAAGGCGGTGGAGGAGACCGGTGCCGCCCTCGACGTGGACGAGCTCCGCGCGGTCATCGACGCCATGGCCGGGGCCCGGCGCGTGGACGTGTACGGCGTGGGCGCGAGCGCGTTCGTCGGGGCCGACCTGCAACAGAAGCTGCACCGGATCGGGTTGGCCTCGTTCTCGTGGTCGGACGCGCACGTGATGCTCACCAGCGCCGCGCTGTTGGGCGGGGAGGACGTGGCGATCGGGATCTCCCACAGCGGCGCGACCCTGGACACCGTGCAGGCGTTGTCGGAGGCGGGCCGGCGCGGCGCCAGGACCGTGGCGATCACCAACTTCCCGCGTTCGGCCATCGGTTTCGCGGACCACGTCCTGACCACAGCGGCCCGCGAGACGACGTTCCGGTCGGGGGCCACCGCCAGTCGGCTCCCCNACTGCCTGTTCGTCGGCCTCGCCCAGCTCCGCTACGCAGACAGCCGCACCGCCCTGGAGACGACCTACGAGGCGGTCCGCGGACTCCGGATGCACGACGACAGCAGACGCCGCCGCGGCGGCGCACCAGAGTGAGGGAGAGCCCGGGTGCGGACCGAAGAGGAGAGGGCTGTGGACGACGGTGACGTCCCGTCGAACGGGGACCACGGAACGGCCGAGGGTGAGGCCGTGATCGTGCGCGCCCCCACCGAGGCACGGAACTCGGGCACCTACGACATCGACCTGTTGCCGGCGTTGGGGATCCTGCGGGAGGTCAACGCCGAGGACACGACGGTCCCGCGCGCGGTGGGCGCGGTCCTGCCGGAGCTCGCGCGAGCCGTGGAGCTGGGGGTGGCGGCCCTGGAGAGCGGGGCCGCCGTCCACTACTTCGGCGCCGGGACCTCGGGCCGGATCGCGACCCAGGACGCGGCGGAGCTCCCTCCCACCTACGGGGTTCCTCCCGAGTGGGTGATCGCGCACCATGCGGGCGGCAACGAGGCCGTGCAGCGCGCCGTGGAGGGCGTGGAGGACGACTGGGAGACCGGGAGGGCGGACGCCGCCGAGGTCGTCCCTGGGTCTCTGGTGATCGGGCTGGCCGCGAGCGGCCGGACCCCGTACGTGGGCGGTGCGCTGGAGGCGGCGCGGGAGCGTTCGGCCCGCACGGTACTCATCAGCGCCAACCCGGACGCTCCCCTGGCCGACGCCGCCGACGTGCACGTGGGGATGGCGACGGGGGCCGAGGTCATCGCCGGTTCCACGCGCATGAAGGCCGGGACCGCGCAGAAGCTCGCGCTGAACTCCTTCTCGACCGCGGTGATGGTCCGGATGGGGCGCACCTACTCGAACCTGATGGTTGGCGTGGACGCCACCAACGGGAAGCTGCGCGGGCGTGTGGTGACGATCCTCGTGCAGGCCACGGGGCTCGGCGAGGAGGAGTGCGCCCGCGCACTGACCGCCGCCGGGGGTGACACCCGGACCGCGTTGGTGTCGTTGCTGGCGGAGGTGGACGCCGACAGTGCCGCACAGGCACTGAACGGCGCGCAGGGGCGGGTACGTACGGCGCTGACGAGTCTGGGGATCCCCGGCCAGGAACCCTCCGGCTGATGGGCGCGGGGCCGCTCCGTGCGGCCCCGGGCACCGGCCCTCGAGCGGGGGTGGCCGTCACCCCCGCTCGAGGGCGTTCCCGAGCAGCCCGATGGGCGGGGACCCCAGCGCGAGCAGGGCGCGGTGGAACCGTGCGAGCGAGAACCCTCTGCCCCACACACGGCGCGCCCGCTCGCGCACGGCCAGGATCTCGAGCTTGCCCCACGTGTACCGCCCGTACGTGGGGTCGAAGGTCGCCCGGCGGGCCTCCGAGAGCGCGGCCGGCCCCCGCAGCGGGGTGTCCGCCTCGAACCGCGCGGCCCCCTCGGCCACGGTCGCACCGCCCGTGTGCATCGCGATCGCCACCGACAGCCGCGTGACCCTGATCAGCGCCTCCACGTACACCCCGATCTCGTAGTGGGTCGGGGTCCAGTCGTGCCCGTCCAGGAACCCGGCACCGGCCACGCGCTCGGCCGCGTAGGCGCCGAAACCCTCCTCCAGCAGCATCTCCTCCGCGTAGTGCGCCCACCCCTCGGCGAAGGTCATGGAGTGCAGCGAGGCACGCACGGGGCTCTTCGACGCGCGCATCGCCCGCCAGTGCGAGAAGTGGCCGGGCGCGACCTCGTGCACGCTCACGGCGGGCAGCGTGGTGTGGCTGAACATCTCCAGCCACTCCGCGCTCTCCTTCGGCGACCACGAGGTGTGCGGCGGGGTGATGTAGTAGTACGAAGGGGTGTCGCCCTCCCAGGGCCCGCCGCCGGCCATCATTGCGGTGGCCCAGCGCTGCGACTCGGGGGACTCCTCCACCCGGCACTCCCCGGTGTCGTCCGGAACCAGCCCCAGCTCGGTGGTGAAGTCGCGGGCCAACCGGGTCCACTGCCGGGCAGCGTCGAGAACCCGGTCGGCGGAGGGGTGGCGGGCCGTGAGCTCGCGGGTGAGGTCCATGGCGTCCCGTCCGGGATCCAGGCGCGCGGCGGCCTCGCCCAGACCGTCCAGGAGCCGGTCGCGTTCCTCTTCCGCCCGGCGGGCGAGCACGGCCAGGTCGACGTCGGCGGCCTCGGGAACCCCCATGAGCCGGGCGAGCTTGTCCGCGCCCAGAGCCGCCTCGTCCGGCCCGTTCTCGGCGGCCTCGCGCACGTGCGCGACCAGGCGGGCGTGGGCAGCCAGGGCGGTCTCCCTCTCCTGCGCGGGCAGGCCCGCGGGCACGTCGGCGCCCACCCCCTCGACCGCACCCATGAGCGAACGCGCGACCGGCGCCGGAACCCGGTCCAAGGAAGTGAGCGCGTTCTCGACCAGCTGCGGCCAGTGGCCCAGGTGCTCGCGCTTGGCCTGTTCCCTCACCTCACGCGGGGCGTACTCGCGGTCGTAGCCGGACAGGTCCATCTCCGACGCGTGCAGGAGCGGGTTGGAGCGGTACTCCTCCAGCTGAAGGTTGCTCAGCCGCAGCCCCTCCTCGAACGCGGTGGCGTGCGCCTCGTCGTGGGCGTCGCCGTACGCGCGCACGGTCTCGGTGTCCAGGCGCCGCATCCCGGCCTCCACCCCGTCGGGCGAGAGGTCGGCGACGACCCCGTCGTAGTCGTGCATCCCGGCCCCCTCCCGCATGGTTCCGGGGACGAGGTCGGCCAGTGCGCGCAACCGCGGCGGCAGCGCGTCGATCTGCCGGGGCTGAGGGGATCTCGGTGACTCGTGGGACATGCGGGCGACCTTAGCCGTGCGGGGATCGCGGACGCAGCAGGATTGCCGGTTCCGGCCAGGAACCTCTGCGCGGTTCCGCTCGTCCACCCGGGTGTGACGAACCCAGAGCCCTCTTCCGCTTCGCGATCGTCCCGCAAACGCCTGGTGCTGCGCGCCGCCGTCGCCGTGTGCGCGGCGGTCGCCGTACTGAGCACCGTGGCGTTCGTGTGGCAGCTGAACTCCACGTCGGACCACCGCCACGCCGCGGCCGACGTCCCCGACCGCCCCGTCGCGGTGGTGCTGGGCGCGGGCGTGCGTTCGGACGGAGAGCCCAGCAGGATGCTCTCCCACCGCCTGGACGTGGCGGTGGAGCTCTACGAGGCGGGCAGTGTCGAGGTGGTGCTGGTCAGCGGAGACAACGGCGAGGACCACTACAACGAGACCGACACGATGGCGGCGTACCTGGTGGAGGCGGGTGTTCCGGAGGAGTACGTCGTCGGCGACCACGCGGGCTTCTCCACGTGGGACACCTGCGCGCGGGCCAACGAGGTCTTCGGGGTGGAGGAGGCCACGGTCGTCTCGCAGGACTTCCACGTCCCGCGGGCAGTGCAGCTGTGCCGGGCCGCGGGCATCGACGCGGTGGGTGTGGGCGAGTCCCTCATGGACGAGCGCCGCACGGGCACGGTGTACGGATGGATGCGCGAGGTCCCCGCGGCGCTGTCGTCCGCGGTGACGGCCTGGTCGCTGCCGGAGCCGGAGCTGCTGGGCGACTACGAGACGGGCGTGGACGACGCACTGGCGAGCCGGTGAGGCCCGGCACCGGGCGCCCCGTCCCGCGAGGGGAGAGGGGCGCCCGCGGTACGGCGACGTCAGCGGCCGGCGCCGAACAGCCGACCGAGCAGCCCCTGGGGCCGCTCCTGCTCCATGGGGCGGGACTGCTCGACCGGCGCGGGCCCCTCGGCCGACTCCTCCGGCTCGGGCTCCGCACCCACCAGCGCGCAGTAGTCCTCTGCGTTGTCGGGCAGCGCCCAGGACCGCAGGGTCTCCCGCAGCTCCTCGTCCTCCCAGGCGGAGGCGTGCAGCTCGGCGATGGTCCACAGGACCTTGAGCGTCTCCTCGTCGTAGTCCGCGCTCGCGTGCTCCTCGGCGGTGTGCTCCTTCGAGCGTGGGCCCAGAACGAGCTCCAGGCCCACCCCGGTGACGAGGGCACGGGACTCCTCCTCGCCCTTGATGAGCTGGGGCAGGATGTCCAGGCGCAGGCGGCGGGCGCGCTCACCGGCGCGCCCCAGGGCGAGGAAGCCCAGTACCTGCGGGGAACGGTTCCCGCAGTGCGGCCACGACTCGTTGAACAGCCCCTCGTAGCCCATGTTCGTGCCCCCGCCGCGGCCGATGCGGCGCAGGGCCTCGCGCGGGGTGTTCTCGCCGTGCACGAGCACCATCGCGACCGAGGCCGCGAAGGAGTTGTACAGGTTGCCGCCGCCCATCTGGTGGGTGAGGCCGATACCGGTGTCCACATCGGCGGGGTCGGCGAGCAGCCCGAGCGCGAACAGCTCGGCGGGCAGGGGCTCGCCGCCGTCCATGGCCTGGCTCATCGCCTCGCGGAAGCTGGTGGGCTGCTGCGGGGTGGGGCGCAGGTCCTTGGCAAGCAGCACGTGGGAGGCGCCGGTGATCTCCGAGACGATGCGCTCGGCCTGCGACGGCAGGAACGCCAGCAGGTAGCTGACCCACTCCCCCGCCCGGTCCATGCCGCCGCGGTTCGAGCCGCCCTTGAGCAGGTCGACGAGGTCGGGCACCCGCGCGCACACGGCGAGGTGGGTGTCGAGCTCGGCCTGGAGCAGCGCCGCACCCTGGTCCTGTTCCATGACGGCGAGTCGGTTGCGCATGCGCCGGTGGTGCTGCTCGTCGGGTGCTTCCTCGGCCCACTCCCGGTACTGCTCGCGGACCTTCTCGGCGTCGTTGGTGGTGGCCCATGAGACCTCGTCCCGCCACTGGTCGAGGTCGCGGGCCTCGGGGAAGCGGTCCTCGGCGTGTGCGCTGACCAGCTCGAGCAGCAGGCTCAGGGGACGGTAGCGGTCGGTGGCCGGGGTGGACTCGGCGCAGGCGATGTCGACGAGGAAGTCGGCGGCGCGGGGCGCGGCCAGATGGCCGGGGGCGGGGAAGCGAATGATGTCGTGGAGTTCGGAGACGGCGTTGTCGCTGCCCGCGAGCTGGTCGAGCAGCTCGGGGATGCGGTCACCGCCCTCGGGGGCCAGGGAGGCCCAGTCCACGTCGTGTGCCCCGCTGGGGACGTCGTTGGCGTCGTTTCCGGTGGTGGCGTTCATGGCCCCGATTATCCCGTCTCGGGGGCGGGCTGCGAACCCGGATGGGGGTGCCTCGGGTCTCGGTTCCAGGAGACCCGGGGTCGCGGGCCCCGTCCGGCGCCTCAGACCTCCGTGTGCGCGGGCTCCGGGCGCAACACCGCGTCCCGCAGGGCCTTGACCGACGCCCCGGCCTCGCGCGCATGGCCGATGACCGTGGAACGCCGGCGCGCCCCCATGCTCCGGTCGCCCACCCCGACGGCGTCGATGCCCGCGGCGCGGGCCAGGGCGATGGTGCGCGGCAGGTGGAAGGCCTGGGTGACCATGACCGCCTCGTGCACCCCGAAGAGGTCACGCACGCGCACGCACGTGTCCCAGGTGCGGTAGCCGTACCGGTCGGCCTCGACCTGCGCGGCCGGAACCCCGTGCTCGACGAGGTAGGCGGTCATGGTGTCGGTCTCCCGGCGCGAGGTCTCCCGGTTGTCGCCGGAGACGACGATGCGCCCCACCCGTCCGGCCCGGTACAGCGCGAGGGCGATGTCGAGGCGCCGGGCCAGCAGCGGCGAGGGGCCGTCGTCCCAGGCGGCGGCTCCGAGCACGACGGCGGTCGGGCGTCCGGGTACGCCGTCGACGGCGTGGGTGCGGCCGAGGGCCGACGCACGGGTCCAGGCCAGGGGCGTGAGGGCGCAGACCACTGCCGCGCCGACCGCGAACCACGCTCCCACGGGGCCGCCTTTCCGTTGTTCCGGGGCACGCGCCCGCGTGCCGTGTGTGGGGCGGTCAGCCGCCGAAAAGGCCGCCGAACCGGGAGAACTTCTTGTACCGCACCCGGAGTTCGCCGCCCTTGGCCTCACCGGTGATGACGAAGTGCGGGACGCCGTGTCTGCGGACGGTGTCGACCTGGTTCTTGAGGGAGCCGAACCAGGCTGCGTCGACGTCGACGTGGGCGGTGGCCCCCTCGGGCAGGATGATGTCGCCGCTGCCGGCGGAGGCGTCGATCCGGATCTCGGTGACCGGGGAGGTCAGGCGCGCCTCACGCAGGTCGATCCGGCAGGAGCCCCAGCGGTTGTTGATCTCGACGCGGGAGGGGACCTCCCACTCGCCCTTGCGCACGATGGAGTCGCCCTTGGCGTTGATGATCAGGGGCTCGCCGTTCCCAGCGGCGGCGGGGCCTGCGGGGGCCGGGTTCGGGGCGGGGGCGGCGCCGTGGGAACCGCTAACGGTGTGCGGCAGGTCGGCGACGAGCGGGTCGAGGTCGGCGTAGACCTGGGAGGCGTAGGTGCGCTCAAGGCGGTCGTCGAGTTCGCCGAGGGTGATGCGGCCCTCAGCGGCGGCCTCACGGAGGACGGCGGCGACCTGGTCGCGGTCGGCGTCGGAGACACGCATGCGGCTGTTGTCCTGGGGTGCCACTGTCCTCGACTGTCCTCTCGAATGCCCTCGTGCGTTCCCTTCAAGCCTAGGACACCCCGTCCGGGGCCGGAACGCTCGTCCCGGAACCGGTGCGGACCGGCCGGGGGCAACGCCCGACCCCGCGGCCGGCCGGGGACGCGGAAACTGCGCCGCGACCGCGCTTTGACCCGGGCTTGGTGCGGGTACCGCTTCTCCACAGTGCTTCGACCGGCGTGACGGAACGGCTGAGGACTCTGCCGGGGTAGGACGGACCCCGGCAGGGCCCTGAGCCTGCAGGGCCGGGCACTCGGCACCGGCCCCGCCGCTCAACGATCCCGCATTCCCCCGGACCTGCACAGAGCGTGTCCGGTGTTGGCCACGGAGTGAGAGCTTCGCCCCCGCCCTCCGTGCGTGTTTCGGTCCCCCCGCTACGGCCCCGCCCCTCCCCCGCCTCGCACGACCGCGCTCGACGCACACACGAACGGATCGCGCACATCACCTTCACCGGGCGCGACACCACTGATTCCGGTCATGCCACAAGACCCCATTCGGTCATCGCTCCTCGCGGACGAACCGCAGGTCGTGCACCACACGCGAACGAACCTCCGGAGGATCTCGAACTCAGATACGAAAGATCCCAGTTGAGCTGCATGGACACACTCGATCCGAGCCTTCCCGGAAAGACCCCCGAAGGCCCTTCCCGAAGCGTTTGCCGGAATTCGGCCGCGAGAACGACGACCAGTGAAGACGCGGGGTCACACACCCTGCTCCCAGGTCGACGACCGGAGGAAACCACACGTGTCCGCCCTCGTGATCGCCCCGGCGTTCCTCAACGACTTCAACCACCTGACCCCCGAGGTCCAGCTCGGCACCCTGTCCGTGATGCGCGCCTACAGTTCCGGTCATGCCCCCGACATGGAACCGGTCCCGGGCGCCGCCGACCCCGGTGTGCGGATCGTCGGCGTCACCCCCGACTGGTCCGGCGTCGTGGTGCCCGACCAGGACGACCACTACCGACTGCTCACCGTGCGCCCGCGCGCCCAGGCGCTGGAGTTCGCCCGCGATGTACTCCCCGAACCCCTCGGCCCCGCCGACCCCACCCCCTCCGGACCTCCCGAGCTGTCCGGCGCGCTGTCGGCACCCTTCGACCAGTGGCAGGTCACGCTCCACCCCGACCAGCACCGGGTCACCGAGGCCCACTACAGCGGTTCCACTCAGGTCACGGGCGGACCCGGGACCGGCAAGACCGTCATCGCCCTGCACCGCGCGGCCCACCTGGCCATGCGCGACGCAGCCGCCCACCCCGAGCAGGTCCGGGAATCGGTTCTGCTCACGACCTACGACCGGGCGCCGGCCCAGACCCTGTCCGAGCGGCTCGACCAGCTCCTGCCCGACCCGGCCGTGCGTGCACGGGTGCGAGTGTCCACCATCGGCGCGGTGGCGCACTCCGTGGTCAGTTCGCACACACGCACCGCTCCGCAGGTGATCGACCGCGACGAACTCGCCCGGCGCTGGCGGGCGGTGGCGGTGTCCGACGGGCTGCCGTACTCGGGGCGCTTCCTGGTGGACGAGTGGGAACAGGTCCTGCTCGCCCAGGGACTGGAGACACTTCCCGACTACATCCGGTGCGAGCGCAGCGGCCGTGTGCACCATCTGGCCCCCGAGTACCGGCGGCAGGTGTGGGAGACGGTGCGCCGCTTCGTCGGCGCGATGCGCGTGGAGGGGGTGTGGACCCACCCTCAGCTGGCCGCCGAGGCCGCCCGGCTCCTGGAGCAGAAGGCGCCGCTGTTCCGGCACGTGGTGGTCGACGAGGCCCAGGACCTCCACCCGGCCCAGTGGCGGATGCTGCGCGCGGCCGTTCCGGAGGGCCCGGACGATCTGTTCGTGGTCGGTGACCCGCACCAGCGGGTGTCCGACAACAGGGTCTCGCTCGCCTCGCTCGGCATCAACGTGCGCGGCCGCGGGCACCGGCTGCGTATCAGTTACCGGGTGACGCAGGAGATCCTCGACTGGGCCAGGCCCCTGCTCGGCCACCGCCCCGCACTGGGTATGGACGACGACGCCGACACCCTGGCCGGTTACCATTCGCTGCTGCGCGGCCCGGCGCCCGTCGTGCGCGGTTGTTCCGACCCGGCCGAGGAGATGCGCGCGCTGGGCGACTGGGTGCGTGTGTGGCTGGAGGCCGGGGTCGGGCCGGAGGGCATCGCGGTCGCCGGCCGCAACCAGTGGGTGGTCCGCAAGGTCGCCAAGGAACTGGAGGCGCGCGGGGTCCCGACCGTGCCGACGGAGACCTCGGGCCGTGCCGACGCGGTGCGGGTCGGCACGATGCACCGGCTCAAGGGGCAGGAGTTCCGGTGCGTGGCACTGGTCGGTGTGAGCGACCACCTGCTGCCGCCCGAGGCCGCGATCGAGGCGGCCGAGGGTGACCAGGTGGCGATGGAACAGGCGGTCCAGCGCGAGCGCATGCTGCTGTTCGTGGCCTGTACGCGGGCGCGCGACGCCCTCTACGTCTCACACGTGGGGCCCGCGAGCCGGTTGGTACAGCCCCAGGCGGTCTGACTCCGCTCCTCCCCCGGCCATGGCACGGGGAGGGGAGCCACCGCGGTGGCTCCCCTCCCCACTGCGCTCGGGCCGTACCGGCGGCCCTCACTGTTGTTCCGGGTTGTGCCGGGCGTTGAGGCCCGGGATGCTCATGGTGTCGGTGGCGGCGAGGGGATCGCTGACGTCGACGTCGGTGACGATCATGATGGGCAGGAGCAGGGGCGGCGGGAAGTCCGGCGTGAAGGTCAGGGGGATGCCCAGGATCCTCACGTTCATCTCGGTGACGTGCAGGACCACGTCGCCGTCCATGGACAGTTCGGGAAGGTCCAGTGACATCCGGGTCCCGGCGTCGTCGAACCACAGCTCGCCTTCCACGAGGTCGGCCGTGCTCATGCTGAGCCGGAGGTAACGCTGGGGCCCCTCGTCCGTCGAACACTCCACCACGCCCTCGTAACGGGCCCCGGTCATGGTCAGCCGGTCGGCGGTCAACCCCGACGTCCTGGTCGAGCCGGTGAAGCAGTCGTCCGCCTCGTCGACGGCGGCCTCGGGACGGGTGCCGTCCTCCTCGGCGGCCTGGCAGGCTTCGACCGCCTCGAGGAACTCCTCCTCGTCCTCGACGAGGCCTTCCTCGCCCACGAGGTACTCGCACTCTGCGGCGTCGGGCTCCTCGTCGTCCTCGTCGTCGTCCTCGTCCTCTTCTTCCTCGTCCTCCTCGACGTCGTCGTCCTCGTCGGGATCGTCGTCGCCGTCCTCGGGGTCGGGATCGGGTGTGTCTTCGGGCTCCTCGTCGTCCTCGGTGCCGTCGGTGGGCTCCTCGGAAGGCGGTTCCTCCTCACCCTGCTCCTCCTCGTCGTCGGGGACGAGCCAGTCCCAGATGGAGGTCGGAGCCGGGGCGGAGGCCAGGGTGACTACCAGGGCCAGGGGCAGAGCTACGGCCGCGAGGGGCCGGTTCTCCGTGGGGGGTCGTCTCACTTTCGCCTCCGGATTCCGGTCAGGCGAGTCCACTTCGGGGAGCTCCCGCCCTCGTCCGAGGATGCGGGCTCCGCGGTGCGGGTACCGGGGCCTTCGTCCCCGGCGGAGGGGTTCTGGTCGTCGGACGCGGCGTCCTCGCCGGTCTCGTCGCCACCGGTCGGGTCCTCGTCACGGCTGTCGGCCCCCTGCTCCCGGCGACGCCCCCCGGGGCGCGGTTCCCGGGCCGAGGGCCCCCAGGCGAAGACGAGGGCTCCGCCCACGATGCCGAGCAGCATCCCGATGACGAACCCGCCGAAGTTGGAGGTCACGAAGGACACCAGCGCGAGCATGATCCCGACCATCCCGAAGAAGGAGTTCTGCGCGGGCTGGAACCAGCTCAGAACCCCGATCCCGATCAGGAGCATGCCGATGAGGTTGCCGGAGATCCCGGCAATACCGGCGTAGATGATCAGGTCGACGGGCAGGATCAGGCTCTGCGCAGCGGGGGCCACGAGGAGCTCGATACCGGCTGCCGCGAGCAGGGCGCCGCCCCAGAACGGACGGCCTCGCCGCCAGTCCCGGAACCGGGCGCGCCCTGAGCGCAGCTTGGTCATTGCGTCGGCCATGGCGTCAGAAACACTCGTTGTTTCCGGGCTGGACCGCGAGACCGAGGCCGGACAGGCGCAGGGTGCCGGCGGTCACGGCCCACGAGGTGAGCTCCATCTCGTCGACGGTGATGGTGTCTGACTGCATGCCGAAACCACCGGCCGGCCCCTGGGCGCCGTCGACCTTGTCGAGGGTGCTGGCGTCGCGGCCGATCTCCATCTGGCTGAACTCGGCGTTGCCCTGGAGTTGTTCGATGTCGATCACCATCGAGGAGCCCTCGACGGGGTTGTTCTCACCTGCCGTGATGACCAGCGTCGCCTCGCCGATGGGCAGCTCCCACAGCGAGGACATGCACAGGTTGTCGAGCTCGGCGCTCTCGGTGTAAGAGAGGCCGACCGGGCGGGACTCGCCGTCGACCGATTCGGCCACGTCACCGTACTGGGCGAAACCTTCACCGCGGAGCTGGTCCGCGGACATCTTGAAGCTGTCGCCGGAGACGGCGAACGAGGCGGCGAGCAGGCCCTGGGTGGTCATGCCGCCGAGCACGGCGGCGGCCACGAAACCGGGGATCGCCACGAGGGCGAAGCGGCGCCACCTGGTGCCACCGCTGCCGTCGGCCTGCTCAGGCCCGTCCTGAGACATTTGCGATGCCTCGTCGGAAGCCTTGGCCATGAGAGTACCTCCAGAGTTCCACCGCCCGGGGGCGGACGGTGAGGGGGAGCGAAACTTGCGCCGAAGCACGCCTCGCGTGTTACGTGGAACACACCTTACTCGGCGGTAGTGAGGGAGATTACAATATGAATTGTCACATTTCCAGATGGCGCCTTCAATGTTGCGGACTCGTGTCCGGCGCATCACGGGTCGACCGCAACTGACCAGGAGAGAGACAGCTCGTGTCCCCAGACCCCCAGACCGCTCCATCCGCTCAGAACACAGACGCCGACGACCGCTTCGACTACGACGTGCTCGTGGTGGGCTCGGGCTTCGGAGGCTCGGTCAGCGCCTTGCGCCTCACCGAGAAGGGCTACCGCGTCGGCGTCCTGGAGGCCGGCCGACGTTTCACCCCCGAGTCCCTGCCGTCCTCGTCGTGGGACGTGAAGAACTTCCTGTGGGCGCCCCAGGCCGGTATGTACGGCATCCAGCGCATCCACCTTCTGCGCGACGTGATGATCCTGGCCGGGGCCGGGGTCGGCGGCGGCTCCCTCAACTACGCGAACACGCTCTACCACCCCATGGACGCGTTCTTCGAGGACCCGCAGTGGAAGCACATCACCGACTGGAAGTCCGAGCTGGCGCCCTACTACGACCAGGCACGCCGCATGCTGGGTGTGCGCACCAACCCCACCATCACCCCGTCCGACAAGCACCTGCGCGCGGTGGCCGGTGAGATGGGCGTCGAGGACACCTTCCGGCTGACCCCCGTGGGTGTGTGCTTCGGTGACGGCCAGGACGGCGAGGGCAACAGCGCCTCCCCCGGCGAATCCGTGGGCGACCCCTACTTCGGCGGGGCCGGGCCCGAGCGCAGGGCCTGCACGGAGTGCGGCGAGTGCATGACCGGCTGCCGCCACGGCGCCAAGAACACCCTCACGGAGAACTACCTCTGGTTCGCCGAGCGCGGTGGGGCCCGCATCCACCCGCTGACGAGCGTCGAACGCATCCGCGAGCTCCCCGGGGCCCAGGGCGGCGGGTACGCCGTCGACACCCTGGAGACCGACAAGCCCCGGCGCCGCAAGTACGCGCACACCTTCACCGCCCGCCAGGTCGTGGTGGCCGCGGGCACCTACAACACCCAGTCGCTGCTGCACCGCATGCGCGACCAGAAACTGCTGCCGCGCCTGTCAGAGAAACTGGGCACCCTCACCCGCACCAACTCCGAGGCGCTCGTTGGGGCCATGAGCCGGCACGTGCCCTGGCACGAGGACCTCACACACGGCGTGGCGATCACGTCGTCGATCCACCCGAACGAGAACACCCACATCGAGCCGGTGCGGTACGGCAAGGGCTCCAACGCCATGGGGTTGCTGACCGCGATGCAGGTGCCGGGCGACGGTCCGGTCCCGCGTTGGCTGCACTTCCTCGCCAAGGCCGTGCGGCACCCGTACATCTTCGGGCGCAGCTTCTCCAACCGGCGGTGGTCGGAACGCATCATCATCGGCCTGGTGATGCAGTCGCTGGACAACTCGCTGACCACCTCGGTCAAGCGCGGTCTGTTCGGCGGACGCAAGAAGCTCACCTCGCGCCAGGGCCACGGCGAGCCCAACCCGACGTGGATCCCCGAGGGCCAGGAGGCGGCGACCCGGCTGGCCGAGCGCATCGACGGGTTCGCCGGCGGCACCATCGGCGACGTCTTCAACATCCCGATGACGGCGCACTTCCTGGGCGGCTGCCCGATCGGTGACAGCCCCGACAGCGGGGTCATCGACCCCTACCACCGCCTGTACGGGCACCCGGGTGTACACGTGGTCGACGGTTCCGCGGTCACCGCGAACCTGGGGGTGAACCCGTCGCTGACCATCACCGCACAGGCCGAGCGGGCGATGTCACTGTGGCCGAACAAGGGCGAGGAGGACACCAGGCCGCCGCAGAGCGAGGGGTACAAGCGCCTGAAGCCGGTGCACCCGCACGACCCGGCCGTACCGGAGGGCGCCTTCGCCGAGCTGCGCCACACCACGTCCCTGCCGCTGACGGTGGTCGGGCCGAAGGAGGACGGCGAGACCGGCGGAACCGTCACAGCCGACGCCCCGCTGGAGGCCGCGCGTGCGCAGGCAGTGAACGGGGCCGCGCCGGACACCGCGCCGGACGAGTCGCCCGCCGAGGGTTCCACCGGTCAGGAGGGGCCCGGCACCGACTGACCCCGCACCCGCCGGCCCCGTTCGGACCGCCCGCCCGGGCGGGGCCCCACGCGGGTCACCCGCGTGCCGGAGGCGACGGCCGGGGGCCGTTCCGGGGCGCTCTCACGACGCGCCCACGGCGCTGTCCCCGTCCCGGTCGCCCGGTTCTGCGCGCAGTTCCTCCATCGCGTCGGCGAAGTGCTCACCCAGGACATCGTTGATGTGGTCGGCCATGGCTTGGGCCAGGACGGCGTCCACGGCCTGCTGCGCGAGGGGGCGCACGTGGCGGATCAGTTCGGCGGCCTCGGCGATCTCCTCGCTCTCCATGTTGGTGATGGTGGGGTGCTCGGAGAGGATGTGGTCGGCGACGAGGCGGACCATGTGCTCGGCGACGTCACCGACCTTGTCGCGCAGGTTCTCGGCGATGTCCAGGACCGAGTCGACGGTCATGCCGTGCTTGACGAGCTCGCTGCCGGCGTACAGCAGGCGGGGGCTGGGGACCCGGAACCGGAGTCCGTCGCGTTCGATCACCTTGAGGTCCAGGGACCGCTTTATCGTCCGCGGGGTCACGCCCTTGCCGAAGAGCCCTCTGAGGTCGTTGAGGGTGAGGTAGTCGGCGATCTCGTCGCTCCAGGCGTCGCCGACCGCGGACTCGAAACCGAGGATGTCGGAGAGGTCGCCGCCGCGCTCCCACACCTGGAACATCTCGCCGATGTTGGCAAAAGTGTAGCCGCGGCGCAGGAGCTGGCCGATGAGGCGCAGGCGTGCCAGATGGGCCTCGGAGTACAGGCCCACACGCCCTTCCCGCCGGGGTGGGGCGAGCAGGCCACGGTCCTGGTACACCCGGACGTTGCGCACGGTGGTGTCGGCGAGCCGGGCGAGTTCGTCAATGCGGTATTCGGCCATGGCCCAAGCCTAGAGACCTCTTCGGACGTTACCCCCCAGTATGCACAGCCCCCCGCACCCCATTGCACCGATACAACAGCCATTGTAACGTTCGAGAAACAAAAGGTGAACCGGGTCACACCGGCGCCCCCGCCGGACCCGGGAGCCCGCCCCCACCCCGAGGAGAGCAATCGTGGCCACGCCTACGGGAGTCAAGCTCACCGACCGCGAAGACATCGCCAAACGCCTGCTGCGCGGATCAGCCAAGGCCTCCTACGACCCGCTCATCGAGATCGACTGGGACGCCCCGCTCGAGGACAAGTGGGGCATGCGCCCCGAACGCGTCTCCATCCACGGCACCCACCTGTGGGACCGGCTCACGGAGGACGAACAGCGGCGCCTGAGCCGCTTGGAGTTCGCGAGCATCATGACCACGGGGATCTGGTTCGAGACCATCCTCATGCAGATGCTCGTGCGCCACGCCTACCACAACGACCCCACCACGCAGCACGTCCAGTACGCCTACACCGAGATCGCCGACGAGTGCCGGCACACGGTCATGTTCGCCAGGGCAGTGGAGAAACTCGGCTGGCACACCCACAAGCTCGACCCCCTGGCGTTCCACCTCGGCCGCCTCTGCCGGATCGGCGCACACGGCCCCCTGATCTTCGGCGGAGCCCTCTTCGTCGAGGAGATCCTCGACCGCCTCCAGCGTGAGGTCGTCAAGGACGAGTCCGTCGAACCCCTGGTACGGGCCACCTCGCGCATCCACGTCGTGGAGGAGGCCCGCCACATGCGCTACGCCCGCGAGGAGTTCGCCCGCGACTGGCAGAACCGCGGCCCGATCGACCGCGCCTACTCCCGGATCGCTCTAGGCGTGATCGCCTACTTCTCCGCCACCCGCCTGATCAACCCCAAGGTCTACGCCGAGGTCGGGCTCGACCCGCGGGAGGCCGCCCGCGCCGCGAGGCACAACGCCGGCTACGTCCGGAGCAAGACCGACCTGGCGGCCAAGGTCGTGGGGACCCTGTCCACGGCCGGGGCGATCTCGGGCCTCGGCGCATATTTCTGGCGCCGTGCGGGACTCCTGGGGACCGGCGGTCGCAGCCGAGGCGCCCGATAGCGCTGACCTGGGCCGTCACCGGCAAAGACCCGGTGACGGCCCCTGCTCCGGTTGCCCACGGACACTCCACACAGAACCTACTCGTCGGTAAATATCCGATGACGTCCCATTGCATCGTGACAATGAGCGTTGTAATGTTCCGGCAATGACTGTGGAGGAGATCACATGACGACCCCCTTGCCGCACCACCTGCGCCGCCTGCCGGGCCTCAACGCTCTGGTCACCGGTGCTTCCGGCGCCTTCGGCAGCGCCACCGTGGACGTCCTCCGGCACCTCGGTGTGAACGTCGTCGGCATCGACCGCAAGCCCGGCCCCGGAGTCATCGGGTGCGACATCACGGACGACACCCAGGTGCGGGACGCCGTCGCCGAAGCTGTCGACCAGCTCGACGGCCGACTCGACCTGCTGATCAACTACGCCGGGGTCGGACCCTCCGTGGACATCGGCCGCATGCCCGACTCCCACGCCCACCAGGCCCTCGAGGTCAACCTCCTCGGTACCTGGCGCGTGACCGCCGCCGCGCTCCCCGCACTGATGGAGAGCCGGGGGCGGGTCGTGGTCACCGCGTCGCTGCTGGCCAACCTGCAGCTCCCCCTGGCGGGCGCCTACGTCGTCTCCAAGCGGGCCGTCACCGCCTACTCCGACATGCTCCGCGCCGAGTACGGCACCCACGTCGGCGTCACCACGGTCTACCCCGGATACGTCGACACCCCGATCCACGACAGCTCGCGTGCCACCGGCGCTTCCCTGGACGGCCTCGTCCCCGCCGAACAGAAGCGCGACACCGTCATGGCCGTCGTCCGCGCCGCCGGCGCCCAGCGACCCCCTCGCGACGTGGCCTCGACCGCCCTCGGTACCGCAGCCCTGCACCTGACGCGGCACTTCCCGACCACCACCGAGAACATCGTCGCCCTGCAGATGCAGCTGCTCCTCAACGACGGCACTTTCGCCGACGCAGAGATCGCGCAGGGCCTCCACGCGCGTCATGGAACCCCCGCCGCCCAGCAGAACGCGTCCTGAGGAGGGACGAAAATGACCGCAGAGATCACGGCCAAGCCCAAGATCACCGACCGCGAGGACATCGCCAAGCGCCTGCTGCGCGGATCGGCCAAGGCCTCCTACGACCCGCTCATCGAGATCGACTGGGACGCCCCCGTCGACCCCGACATGTGGGGGATCCGCCCCGAGCGCGTCTCGCTGTACGGCACCCACCTGTGGGACCAGCTCACCGAGGCCCAGCGCAAGGAGCTGTCCCGCCTCGAGGTCGCCTCCATCGCGACCATCGGCATCTGGTTCGAGACGATCCTGATGCAGATGCTGGTGCGGCACGCCTACCACAACGACCCCACCACGCAGCACGTCCAGTACGCCTACACCGAGATCGCCGACGAGTGCCGGCACACGGTGATGTTCGCGAAGATGGTCGAGAAGCTCGGGTGGCACACCCACCGCCTCGACCCGGTCGCCTTCCACCTCGGCCGCCTCTTCAAGACCATCGCGCACGGCCCGCTGATCTTCGCCGGGGCCCTCTTCGTCGAGGAGGTCCTCGACCAGATCCAGCGCGAGGCCATCCCCGACGAGCAGATCCTGCCGCTGGTGCGCGCGGTCGCCCGCATCCACGTGGTGGAGGAAGCCCGCCACATGCGCTACGCCCGCGAGGAGTTCGCCCGCGACTGGCAGAACCGCGGCCCGATCGACAAGGCCTACAGCAAGGTCGTGCTCGGTCTGATCACCTACTACTCCGCCACGCGGCTGATCAACCCCAAGGTCTACGAGCAGGTCGGGCTCGACCCCAAGGAGGCCTACAAGGTCGCCAAGAAGAACCCGCACTGGATCGAGACCAAGACCTGGGCCGCCCGCAAGGTCGTGGCCACGCTCAACACCGGCGAGGCCATCACCGGCCTCGGAAAGTACTTCTGGAAGAAGGCCGGCCTGCTCGGCTAGGGCCTGTTCAGCGGACGCCTTCCGTTGCGAGCGGCGTATCCGGTGGTGCTGTCGCAAGGCCGAAGGAGTCGGCCCGGATCTTCCGTCGACCGACGAGAACGCCGCGCCAGTGCCGCTGGGGCATCGCGCAGCAGCAAAACGGTGTTCGCCGAGCAGGACCGACTTCCCCGAGACTCCACCGCCGGAAGGCGAAACGCGCCACGCCTTCCGGCGGTGGACCCCCTCCCCGGGGACGCTCGCGCCACGTTCCCGGGGGCATTCGCCCCGGCAGCGGCGGAACGCGCCACGCCGCTGCCGGGGAACCTCTCCCTCCGGGGGCGGAACGCGCCACGCCCCCGGGGGGTCACACTCGCCCGACCCGACGCAGCACCGGGCCGGTTCGCACGAAGGGACCTGAACGTGACCGAAGCACCCCCTCACCACCGGGTGGCCGTGATCGGCTCCGGGTTCGCCGGGATCGGGATGGCGGTCCGGCTCAAACAGGCCGGCCTCGACGACTTCGTCATCCTGGAACGCGCGCACGACCTCGGCGGCACCTGGCGCGACAACGACTACCCAGGGGCCGCCTGCGACGTGCCCTCACACCTGTACTCGTGGTCGTTCGCGCTCAACCCGACCTGGAGCCGCACCTTCTCCCCCCAGCCCGAGATCTGGGACTACATGAAGCGGGTGGCCGGCGAGTACGAGATTCCCGGGCACGTGCTCTACGACCACGACGTGACCTCGGCCCACTGGGAACCGGAGCACAACCGCTGGCGCCTCGAGACCAACCACGGCACGCTCACCGCGCAGTTCCTGGTCACCGGCGCCGGCCCGCTGGCCGACCCGTCGATCCCCGACATCAAGGGAATCGACACCTTCGAAGGGACCATGTTCCACTCCGCGCAGTGGGACCACGAGCACGACCTCGAGGGCCGGAAGATCGCCGTGATCGGCACCGGGGCCTCCGCGATCCAGTTCGTGCCCGAGATCCAGCCGAAGGCCGAGCGGCTCACGCTCTTCCAGCGCACGGCCCCCTGGGTGATGTACCGCCACGACCGCGACATCACCAAGCTGGAGCGCTGGCTCTACCAGAACATCCCCGGCGCACAGCAGGTCGCGCGCAAGAGCATCTACTGGGGCCGGGAGAACTACATCTTCGGGTTCGCGAAGAACCCCAAGCTCCTCAAGGTGGTGGAGGCCCTCGGGCGTTCCAACATCAACCGGAGCGTGGACGACCCCGCGCTGCGCGCCAAGCTCACCCCGAACTTCCGCGCCGGCTGCAAGCGCATCCTGATGTCCAACGACTACTACCCCACGTTGGCGCAGCCCAACGTGGACGTGGTCACCGACGGCATCGTCGAGGTCCGCGCGAACTCCGTGGTCACCCGGGACGCCGACGGGACGGAGACCGAGCACGAGGTCGACACGATCATCCTCGGTACCGGGTTCCACGTCTCCGACCCGCCCATCGCCCAGCGGGTCTTCAACGAGGACGGGCGCTCGCTGTCCGACCACTGGGGCACCGAGGTGCAGGCCTTCCGCGGCACCACCGTGGCCGGGTTCCCCAACGCCTTCGTACTCGCCGGCCCCAACACCGGCCTGGGCCACACCTCACAGGTGTTCATGATCGAGGCGCAGATCCGGTACACGATGCAAGCGCTGAAGTACCTGTGCCGCAACGGCCTCGACCGCATGGACGTGCACCCCGAGGCCCAGCGCCGCTACAACGACATGGTCGCCAAGTCCATGGAGGGCACGGTCTGGGTCTCCGGCGGCTGCGACAGCTGGTACCTGAACGACCAGGGCCGCAACACCACCCTTTGGCCCACATTCACCTGGAACTTCGCGCTGCGCACGCGGTGGTTCGACCCCCACAACTACGACCTGCGGGTGGACCGCTCGCGGACCCGTCGCGCACGCGTCGCGGCCTGAGAAAGGACAACGATGAGCGGGTTCGACGACGAGGAAGAGGAATACCAGGGCGTCGTGACGATCGTCCTGCCGCAGAACGAGGAGGGCAAGGAGGTGGGGGCCGTCGACGTACGCGCCCACCTCGCCGGCCACTTCTCCCCCCTGACCGGCGACTACCGCTGGAAGGGGCGGCTGGCGGCCAGTGACGAGCTGACCGCCGCGTACAAGAAGGGGGCGCGCAAGGTCCTGGTCCGCACCCCCGACGGGCACGAGGGTTCCGGAACCCTCGACGAGCCCAACCTGTGGGGCGGGCACCCCGTGAGCGGGGCCGGAACGCCGCCCTTCGCGGTCCCGAAGATCGAGATCGACGACTGAGCAGGTTCCCGGGCACGTCCCCCGTGCCCCATGAACCGAGCAGCCCCCGTCAACGTCCCCCGGGCCACGCGTCGGCCCGGGGGATCCCTTCTCTTGACCCCCGAGCGAGAGGTACCCCCGATGGCAACCCGACACGTGGGCGCTGCCCGCGAACTCGAAGTCCGTTCCGACGACGGCACCCTCCTGCACGTGGAGGTGCGCGGCCCCGAGGACGGGCCGACCGTGGTCTTCTCCCACTGCTGGTCGACGTCCCTGGCCTCCTGGGGCCCCGTCGTACGCGAACTCGACCCGAACCTGCGCGTGGTGCTGTACGACCAGCGCGGGCACGGGCGTTCCCAGGCCCCGCTGACCAAGGCCGGATACGGACCGCACAAGCTCGCCGACGACCTGTGCGCCGTGCTGGAGGCGACCGTGCCCGAGGGGCGGCGGGCCGTCGTGGCCGGGCACAGCATGGGCGGGATGACGATCATGGCGTCCGGTGCACGGGAGACCTTCCGCGACAAGGTCGGCGGGGTGCTGCTGACCAACACCGGCGCGGTCGAGCTTCCGCAGCGTTCCACCGTCTTCCCGCTGCCCGGACCGCTCGGGACCGTGGCGGCCAAAACCTTCCTGCAGGCCCCGCCGCCGCTGGGCCCGCGCAACGCCGCCACGACCGCCGCACTGAAGTTCATCACCATGGGCAAGGACTCGGACCCGCGCATGGTGCGACTGTGCGTGCGCATGGTGCACGAGTGCAACGGGATCGTGCGCGGCCGCTGGGGCGCGGTGATGAACCAGCTGGACGTGGACCACAGCGCGTCCCGGATCACCGTGCCGACCGCTGTCGTGGCGGGGACCGCCGACAAGATGACCCCGCCGTGGCACGCGCACCACATGGCGTCGGTGATCCCGGGCGCGGACCTTCCCATGGAGATCCAGGGCGTGGGCCACATGGGGCCGCTTGAGATGCCGGAGTTCCTGGCCGAGCAAGTGGGCAAGCTCGCCAACGAGCACGTCACCACCTGACAGGTCCGGTGCGAACCGGTCGGGCGCGCGTTGTCGGGTGTCCCACGTGACGGAGGCCGCTGTGGAGCAGGCGGAGGCCGGTCGGTTTCCGTAGCTTCCGCCTCCGGGCCCGACCGGCCCCGCTTCCGGTCCGAATGAGGCCGCCCGCGCCACTGTGCAGCCCCCGTCCCGGCCGGTGGACCATCGCCGAGCCCGTCCGCCCCGTGCTCGCCGTCGTCCTCGACGTCGTCCGCCAACACCCCGTTGCAGGACGGCTCTTCGACGTGTCCGTCCCTGGGCCCTGGCGCGGCGAGCCCCCGGATCGGGGTGCTGGTGTGGTGTAGGTGGCTCGGGTATGCGGCTGGGGTGTGGGAGTGGGGTGTTGGGTGGTGTTGCCTCGGGGGTGGTGGTTCGTCGGGGGTCGGGATCGTAGCCCGGCCGGGCCGTTTCGCAACCCGCGTCGGCGCCACCGCCGGTCTCGTTCTCTTGGCGGGAGGGTGCGGGTGTGGTGGTGGGTCGGTCCCTGGCGCGTCGGGGTGTGCGTTCCGGCCCTGTTGGCCGGGCTGACCCGACCCGCATCGACGAACCCCCTTCCACCCCCGAGGCCCTCTGGCAGCCCAAAGGAACGGGGGTCCACTGCCATCCCCCTGGGGTGCCCCATTGCGACCAACGCTTGCGGCGTGCGGGTGGCGGCTCGCTCCTGCGGAGGCAACGGCACGCCCCGCGCACTCCCAGCAGGGCATTGAGGCCAGGGATGGCAGGCGTGCGGGGGGTCCTCCGGGCCCCGCGCACTCCCGGCTGAGCGTTGAGTGTCAGGGGTGGCGAGTGTGTGGGTGTCCTCCGGGCCCCGGGCTCTTGGTGGCTCACGAGGGGGTGCTCATGGGGCCGTTTGCTTGTGGGGCCGGAGTGACGGGTGTCCGGTTCTGCGGCGTTGTT
>NZ_ANBF01000169.1:0-62246 GCF_000341025.1 Nocardiopsis salina YIM 90010
TTCGAGGTCGACCCCGCTGACCTCGGCGCATTCATGCCCGAACCGGGACGCCCGGACTCGGTCAGGCGCGCGGTCTACGAGCCGGGCGAGGACCGGACCGCGTGGCACTTCGTCGGGTGGCAGTGACCGGCGGGGATGCGGGGTTGGGATCGGACCGAAATCGGTCGTCAAGCACTGCATGCTCCAGGGTGCCTCGGAGCATGTTGCAGTCGGCTCCGAGCATCAGGGCCGGGGAGCGGAAGTCCCACGTCCGGTGGTCCATTTGTCGCTGTGAGCGCGCCCAAACTGCCTGTGCCGGAGCCGGGCACATCACGGTTGACTGAGGTTCCGGCCCATGCCGTGTGGTTGGACGGAACGTGATCGGACACGGGTCCACAGCATCGGGCGGAGGGCGCCTGGGCTACCAGCTGACGGTTCGGTGAACCGGGTGAGGAGAGAGGTCATGTCGGTAGAGCAGGAACACAGGTCCACAGTGGTCGTCGGTGTCGACGGCTCCGACCACGCCCGGGCGGCCCTGGAGTGGGCGGCCGCGGAGGCCGTCCGTCGCGGAGCCGTATTGCGCATCGTGCACGCCCTGGGCATGCCGGTGGTCGTCTCGGCCTATGACGGGACGACCCGCTTCCAGCCCACCGATGAGATGAGCGGTCAGGCTACGCGTGTGCTGGTCGAGGCCCGCGAACGGGCGGTCGGACTCCAGCCCGGCCTCGAGTCCGAGACCGTCACGGCTTTGGAGGAAGCGCCGCTGGCCCTCATCCGGCACAGTCACCCGCACGATCTGATCGTGTTGGGCGCCCGGGGGTTGGGCACGGTCGCTGCCGCGTTCGTGGGGTCGGTGAGTGTGCGCGTGGCGGCCCACGCCCCTTGCCCGGTCGTGGTGGTACCCCACGACGACCAGGGGCGGCCGGCCACGACCTCGCTGGATCGCATCGTCGTCGGTGTCGACGGCTCCCGCAATGCCCGGCGCGCTCTGGGGCTGGCGGTGGACATGGCCACCGAGAACGGGGGTGAGCTGCTGGTCGTTCACAGCTGGGAGGTGCCCTACCCCTACGACCCCGTCGCGATGACCGCCGCCGGCTATCGGCCGCAGGAGGATGTGTTCGAGCAGCAGGCTCAGGAGCTGGTCGCCGACCTGCTCGCGGACACCCTCGAGGACGGCAACGACGCGAACATCGAGGTGAGTGTCGTGCGCACGCAGGCCCCTCCGGTCGATGCGGTGCTGCGGGCCGCCGAGGGGGCCGATGCCATCGTGGTCGGCTCTCGTGGGCGGGGCACGGTGCGGGGGCTGCTGCTGGGGTCGGTGAGTCAGGGGATCCTGCACCGCTCGCGCATCCCGGTCGTGGTGCTGCCCAAGCACGGGAACGAGGACTGAAGACGCTCACGCCCACGTTGAACCCGGTCATCCGTGTCCGAGGAGCCGCACGATGAGCATGGATGCCTACTCCCCGCCCGAGATCGCCAGGCGTGTGGAGCAGTTCGGTGTCGACAAGGCCGGCACGGTGTGGCCCCGGACCGTCATGTTGGGGATCCTGGCCGGCGGGTTCATCGGCTTGGGCGGGCTCTACTTCACGGTCGTCACGGTCGACGGCGGCCTCTGGCACCAGCTCGCGGGCGGGGTGGTCTTCTCGACCGGCTACATGCTCGCGATCCTGGCCGGAGCAGAGGTGTTCACGAGCAACAACCTCCTGGCCATGGCCTGGGCCTCGAGGAAGGTCACCGCCCTGCACGTACTCCGGAACTGGGCGTTGGTCCTGGTCGCCAACGCCGTCGGCGCCCTCGGGCTGGCCGGCCTCTTCGTTCTCTCCGGGCTCCCCGAGAGCCAGGGCGGCGCGGTGGGAGAGCATGCGGTCCAGCTCGCAGCGGAGAGGGCCTCCCTGGCCCCCGTCTCGGCGTTCGTGCTGGGGGTGCTGGGCAACCTGTTCGTCTGTCTGGCCGTGTGGGTGTCCCTGGCCGGGCGTTCGGTCACCGACAAAGTGGTCGGCACGATCCTGCCGCTGTCGGCGCTGGGCGCGCTCGGGCTCGAACACGTGGCGGCGAGCCTGTACTTCATCCCGCGTGGGCTGCTCGTGGCTTTGTTCGTTTCCNGTTCCCGAGGCCGCGGCCGGCGCGGCCGCGATATCCGTGCCCGGGGGAGTGCTGAACATCCTCCTCGTGGCGCTGGGCAACATCGTCGGGGGCAGTCTCATGGTGACCCTCGTGTACTACTTCGTGTACCTGAGGCCGGGGCCGTCCCTGCGCTGACCGGGCGCTGACACGTACCGTCTTGCACGGATCGGCGTACTGACGGGTCGAGTCTGCTTTCGGCTCCTGGCAACCCCATGGCCGGGAGGTTCCTCGCGATCGCGGCTACCAGCGTCGGCCGTGCCATGCACTCGACCTCCTCCAGCCGCGTCCACGGGCTCCGGTTACGGACGAGCTCGGCCTTGGACAGGGAGTGGAACGCCTCGGCCAGAGCCTTGTTGTAGGAATTGCCCGTCGTGCCGACCGAGGCCATCCCCGCCTCGTGCAACCGTCGGGTGTAGCGACGACCAGTTGAAACCGCCTTGCACACAGCACGCAGGCCTGCGCCCCCTCGACCAGATCCCGCCTCATCGCCCCTGTGAGGGGTAGCAACATGGTGTGGGGGCCGGGCCCGCTCAGGATTGGTTCTGGCAGGGATTTGATGAAGCCTCCGAAGAGGTCGCCTTCATGCGGCGAGCCCGCGCTTGCGGAGCAGGTCGGTTTTGGCCCGTCCATACATCTGCCGCTTGAGCATCTTGAGTCGGTTGACGTGGCCTTCGTGGTGAAGAACCCTTCAGCGGTGGCCGTACATGTTCGCTCAGCCGTCCTGGAAGGATGCGGTGACGCGCGTCGTTGCGGGGCCAGGACCCCTGGTCATGGAAGCAGGTCAAGCGTTGCTTGATAGCGCACTAGTATAGGTATGTCTCGCATCTCAGAAGGAGTATTTTGCCCAGGGGTGAACGACTGGCGGCCAAGGATAGAGCGTACGCTTTCGTTAAGGACCAGGTCCTCAGCGGCGCGTTCGAGGGCGGCGAGCTGATCAGTGAGGGGGACATTTCCAGATCCCTGGAAATGTCCCGTACGCCGATCCGAGAGGCGTTCCTACGGCTCGAGGTCGAGGGCCTCCTTCGTCTCTACCCTCAGCGCGGAGCCCTTGTTGTGCCGGTTTCTCCTTCAGAGGTTCGGTCAGTTCTGGAAGCGCGCCTGGTCGTGGAGCGTTTCGCCGCGGAGAAGCTCGCCGACGCCTCCTTGACCACCCGGGAGTCCGTTCTTGTCCGGCTGGATGACCACTTGGCCCGGCAGCATGAGCTTGTCCGGGACGAACGCCTCAGTGCGTTTCTGGAGGAAGACCGCCTCTTCCACTCGTGCATGGTCGAGGCTGCTGACAACCTGCTGTTCACACCGTTCTACGCCTCGCTCCGCGACCGGCAAGTGCGTATGATCGCCGAGTCTCTGCTGCTCGAACAGGGGCGGCGCCAGACCATACTCGACGAGCACCAGCAGATCGCAGATGCTGTTAGGAAAGGGGACCGGGAGCAGGCGTCGGTCGCTGTAGCGACCCACCTCGCCAGCACCCGGTCCGCCCTCGGACTCACGTAGGGGCATCTACTCGCTGCGCGGCCTGTCGAGTGGATCGGTACCCCGAATCGAGGCGTCGACCAGTTGGACAGGGTGCAGTAGAGGTACGCCTTCCTCGAGATAGCGGCGAATCTGCAACAAGCAGCCGGCGTTGGCCGTGGCGATCACGTCGGGCTGTGTGTCGGAAAGGTTCTCGGCCTTGCGCCGACCCAGCTCTTTGGCCGTCTCGGGTTGCACCAGGTTGTAGATTCCCGCCGAACCGCAGCAGACCTCTGCCTCGGCGACGTCGACTACCTCCAGACCGGGCACCTCGCGCAGGACTTTCCTGGGTTGCTCCCGGATGCCCTGGGCGTTGGAAAGGTGGCAAGCATCGTGGTAAGCGGTGCGCATACGCAGCGGATGGCGTGGCGCGGTGCTCGGTAGCTCGGCGAGTAGCTCGCTGACGTCGCGAACCCGGGATGAGAACGCCGCGGCACGTTCGTGGAAGTCCGGGTCGTCGGCGAGCAGTTCCCCGTACTCCTTGAGCGTGGAACCGCAGCCTGCGACGTTGGCCACGATGATGTCGAGGTCGTAGCGCTCGAACATTTCGATGGTGCGCCGCGCACGCACAGCCCCCTCTTCCTCCAGCCCCGCGTGGACGTTCAGAGCGCCGCAGCACTGGGAGTCCCGTGGCACGAAGACATCGCACCCTTCTGCTGCCAGGACCCGGATCGTGGCCGCATTGACATCACCGAAAAACACTCTCTGCGCGCAACCCGGGAGCAGGCCCACGCGTAGCCGTGCGGGGGCACGGGCCGCGGGCACGTGCCGGGGGGTGCGCCGGAACAGGTCGCGGATCCCTACCGGAGGCAGCAGTGCCTCCAGGGCCTGGATTCGTTCGGGCATTCTGCCAAGCAGCCCCGACCGCCCTAGCAGAGTCCGGATGCCGAGCCGCTGGTAAGCGATCCCACCGAGAGCCGCGAGGCGGAGCCGGCGGGGGTACGGGAAGAGTGAGAAGACCAGGCGACGAAAGAGTCGGTCGGACATGGAACGGGGGATGTTGCGTTCTACCTGAGGACGCACACTCTCGATGAGCTTGTCGTACTGCACCCCGGAGGGGCACGAAGTCGTGCAGGCCAGGCAGCCTAGGCACGAGTCCATACGGGCACCGAAGGCGTCGTCTACCGGAATCTCGCCCTTGGCGGCCAGTTCCATCAGGTAGATGCGGCCGCGCGGGGACTCCATTTCCTCACCGGTGGTGAGGTAGGTGGGGCAGGTCGGCAGGCAGAAGCCGCAATGTACACAGTCGCTGAGAAGCTCGAGACTGGGCGGGTGATGTGCATCGAAGGAGCCGGAACCCGACTCTGGGCCGTGTGAGTGTGCCATGGTACGTCTCCTGGGAGCTCTGTTCGGAAGGAGCGGGCTGGGATGTGTACAGGGAGTGGTTGGCTCGTCGTCACAGCCAGGGGGCCAATCGACCCGACCCGAACCGGTCATCGGGGTCGAGCTGACGCTTGATGGTGCGCATCACTGACACGTAGGCGGGCGGTGTGCCCCACAGGTCGGTGTCCTGGGGTAGGCCGTCCCTTCTGCGCACAACCGTCGTGGCGCCGAGTTCAGTGGCGGCTGCGCGCAGATCGGTCAGCAGGTCAGCCCGCTGTTCGGGATTTCCCGAACGCAAGCGAATCGTGTGCACCCCCGCGCCGACGTCGCTGGCAACGTCGGCGTCAACCTGTCTGCGGTCCACGGATCTGTCCAGCGCGGCGATGAGGGCAGGACCGGCCGTGGGGCGGCCACCGATACGGAGAACGGTGTCGCCGGGCTCGGCGACCGCCAGTTCGTCGACCTCCTCCCACACCTGCGCCCCGCTGTGGTGGAGGGACACCGGCGCACGGATGGTCTCGGCGAGTGCGCGAGTCCGGTCGGCCACACCCTCCGGGTTGCCTTCGAACCGTACGGACAGGTGATTGTCATGCCAGGTCAGCGCTGAGGGCTCCAGGGACGAGGCGAGGACACGCTCACCCGTCCGGACCGCCTCCTCGAAGGTCAGAGGCAGTTGGGCCGTGGTGACCGCACGCGGTTGAGGGTGGGCCCGTAGTACGACTTCGGTGATGATGCCGAGCGATCCGAGCGAGCCTTGGAACAGCTTGGCTAGGTCGTATCCGGCCACGTTCTTGATGACGTGACCGCCCGAGCGGGCGAACGTACCGTCGGCCAGGGTCACGCCGACGCCGATGACCAAGTCCCGCAGGGTGCCGTGGACCAACTGCGCGGGTCCGGAATCAGCTGTGGCCATCAGCCCGCCCACGGTCGCACCCTCGGAGATTCTGGCCGCGTCGAGGGCGATCTGCTGGCCGTGCTCGGCCAGTGCCGTCTGGACTGCTCGCATCGGGGTACCCGCCAGGACGGCAATGGTCATGTCGGCGGGGTTGTGGCGCAGGATCCCGCTGAGGGCGCTGACATCCAGCTTCCGGTCGTGGGGGGCGGGAGGGGCGCCCCAGCCGGGTGCTGTCCCCGCACCCGAGACGCTCAACCTCGGATGTGTCCGTTCGGTCTCGTGCAGGGCTTCCACCAGCTCGGCCGTGGTGAGTGGGCGCAGCGGGGCCTGCGTGTGTGTGGTCTCGGTCATGGTCACATCCGTTCGATCAGACCAGCGTCTTCCAGGGGGTGCGGACGGTAGGGGCCGGGCCGTTCTCCGCACAGACGTGGCGTGGGCAGGAGTTTTCCGGGGTTGCACAGTTGCTCGGAATCGAAGGCCGAGCGCAGTAGCCGCATCGTGTCCAGGCTGGCCTCATCGAACTGTCGGGGCATGGAACAGGCTTTGTCGGTGCCGATGCCGTGCTCGCCTGAGAGGGAACCGCCCAGGTCGACACAGAGCTCGGCGATGTCTGTGGACAGGCGCTCGGCCCGGTCGTGCTGGCCCTCGTTCTCGCTGTACAGGACCAGAGGGTGGAGGTTGCCGTCGCCGGCATGGAAGACATTGGCCACGCGCAGCCCGGCCTTGCTGGCCAGGTCTCCGATCCTGCCCAGTGCCTCTGTGAGCCGGGTCCTGGGTACGACCCCGTCCTGGACCAGGTAGTCGGGGCTGATCCTGCCCACTGCGGCGAAGGCGGCCTTGCGCCCTTTCCAGATGATGGCGCGCTCGGCAGCGTTGTCGGCGATGCGTAGGTGGGTGCTGCCGTGCTCCAGACACAAGCGCTTCACTTGGGAGAACTGCGCTCGGACCTCTTCTTCTGGGCCCTCGACCTCGACGATCAGCGAAGCGGCGGCGTCTCTGTTGTAACCCGCGGCGACAGCGGCTTCCACGGCCTCCACCGTGAGCGCGTCCATCATCTCGATCGCGGCGGGGATGATGCCTGCGCCGATGATCGCTGAGACCGTGTCGCTGGCCTCGTCCACCGAGTCGAAGTCGGCGACGAGCGTGCGCAGGGAGGCAGGGGAGGGCAGCAGGCGCACCTCCAGGCGCACTGCGATTCCCAGCGTTCCTTCGGATCCGATGAAGGTGCCCAGCAGGTCGTATCCCGCCTGGTGGGGAGCGTCGGAACCGAGGCGGACGAGGCTGCCGTCGGATAGTACGACGTCGGCTGTGTGGACGTGGTGCACGGTGAATCCGGACTTGAGGCAGTGGGCACCGCCGGAGTTCTCCGCGACGTTGCCGCCGATCGTGCAGACTTGTCCGCTGGAGGGGTCGGGTGCGAAGTACAGGCCGTGGGGCGCTGCAGCACGGCTGATGTCCGCGTTGGTGACACCCGGCTCGACAGTGGCACGGCGGGTGGGNTAGGCGTTGGAGAGAGATGACCACTCCTTCGGCGACGGGCAGGGCGCCGCCGGAGAGCCCGGTTCCCGCGCCCCGCGCAACGAACGGCACGTTGTTGCGGTGACAGACCGTCACGCACGCTGCGACCTGTGCGGCGTCGGAGGGCAGCAGCACCACGGCGGGAACAACACGGAAGCCGGTCAGGCCGTCGCACTCGTAGGAGCGGAGCGAGGTCGGGTCGGTCACCACCTCCTCATCGCCCAGCAACGACCGGAACTGTTCGATGACCTCTGGCATCACCATGTCTTGTTCTCCTTGGGTATCTCGGTGATGTTCTGGTCGGGGCCTAGGAGGGGTCACGGCACCATCCACCCCAGGGCGGGCCCCGATTGGAGGTACACCAGGGCCGACATGGCCACGAGGAAGAGCAGGCTCCAACCCACGACCTTCCGGAGTAGGTCACCTTCACGTCCGGTGAGACCTGTAACGCCTGCGGCGATGGCCAGGTTCTGGGGCGAGATCATCTTTCCGATGACACCGCCCGAGGTGTTCGCCGAGGTGTAGAGAAGCGGATCGGCCCCGGTCTGGGTGGCCACGGTGGCCTGCATGGAGCCGAACAGGGCGTTGGCGGAGGTGTCCGAACCCGTGACTGCCACACCAAGCCAGCCCAGGACGGGTGACAGGAGGGCGAAGGCGGAACCCGCGCCGGCGAGCCAGTAGCCGATGGCGGGGGGNAGCCCCAGGACGAAGGCCACGGTCAGGATCGCCGTACGCAGTTGAACCAGCGTGTGCCAGTAGGCACGAACGGCCCGCCCCGGGGCCAGGTGCAGCAGGGGCATGACCACAACTCCGCACAGGAGCAGGAGGGTGCCGCTTGAGGCCAGCCAGTCAAAGGTGAATGAGGCCGAGCTGGAGGGGGTGCCCTCGACGGTTAGAACGTCCAGCCCAGGCCAGTCGAACGTGATGGTGGTACGTGCCAGGGCTTCTTTCAGAGGGGCGAATTGGGTGACGGAGAAGACCGCGATGATGACGAGGTAGGGGGCGTAGGCCCGGAGAACCTCCTTCCTGGAGTCTCCGGGGTCGGGTGTATCCACGGACGTGGGACTGTGGTTTCCGCTGGCACCCGTCTCGACGCGATGGGCAAGGCGCACGGCGCTGCGCAAGCTCATGTCGTTGCGCCCCTGCTGTGAGTTCTCCGCGGACATGACCTGAGAGGGCTGCCAGTAGCGCAGCAGGACTACCAGGGCAGCGGTCGCGGCCAACGCGGCGACGACATCGGTGAGCTGGGCGGACAGATAGTTGGCAGCGGCGAACTGAGTGACGGCGAACACGATGCCGACCAGGATCGCGGCAGGCCAGGTCTGCCGCACCCCCCGCCTACCGTCGACGATGAGGGCCAAGACCAGGGGTACGACCAGCGCGAGCACGGGGGTCTGACGGCCCACCATCATCGAGACCTCGTGCTCGGGTTGTTGGGTCAGGGCAGCGAGGGTCGTGATCGGGGCGGCCATGGCACCGAAGGCCACCGGGGCAGTGTTGGCCACCAGCGCCGCCGCAGCCGCCTTCATCGGCTGGGGGGCGGGGGGGATCAACATTGCCGCCGAAATCGCGACCGGAGTGCCGAAGCCAGCAAGTGCTTCCAGAAGCCCGCCGAAGCAGAAGGCGATGACAACGGCCTGAACGCGCAGGTCGGGTGAGACGGAGCAGATGGAGCGGCGTAGTACCTCGAAGTGGCCGGTTGCGACCGTCATGTTGTAGATCCAGATGGCGTTCACGACGATCCACATGATCGGGAAAAGACCGAACGCTGCTCCGGCGGCGATCGAATTCAAGGCCGTGAACAGGGGCATTCCGAAGCCCAGGGTGGCGACGGCGATCGCGCAGCCCAAGGCGATCAGGCCGGCCAAGTGCGCCTTCATGCGTATGGCACCGAGTAGCAGGAACAGGACTATCAGTGGGCTGGCTGCGGCGAGTGCCGACAGGGCGGCCGATTGCCCTACCGGATCGAGCAGGGGTTGGAACGAAGAGTTCGACACCTCATACCATCCAATTCCGCAATGCGGATGTCTGGGTTCACTAACCGGAAACATACGCCCAGGCTTGCATCTCGTCAAGGTGCAACTGAGATACAAGTCATGTCCGAGTATTGGCTGAGGGTGGGTGGGTGGTCGACGGTCCGTGTTCGGCTCGCTGGTCGCAGCTCGGAAAGTCGGAGCCCCACGCACGTGGGGATGGATCAAACCGGGGGGCAGCTCGGGTCTGATGCGTCAGATGCTGCAGCTGGCTAGACGCGTGAGGGTGCCCTACTCATAGGGGGCACCCTCGCTGGTTCAGGCAACGGTGTCAGGCGGCGTTGGTCTCGCCGTCCTCGTCGGCTCCGGATCTTCGACGCGTGGCCCTCAAGGCCGTAGTCTCGGCACCGGTCGCGGTCACCGCTGCGACCAGCAGTCCGGCCAGTGCGCTACCGGTGACGGGCAGTGACCGGTCGGAGGCGTCGCACCCCAAGAGTGGCCGGTCATGGACCAGACGGTGGGAACGCCCGAGCCGCTGCCGATGCGGTGACGACTGCGACGCTGATGCCGGCGTTTTCGGCCAGGGCTCTCCGCGTCAGGCCGAGCCGGCGTCGACTTTCCTGCGTCGGTCAATGGACCGATGTCTCCCAATCGGGCATAGCCGCGGCCCTTCCCGCTGGACCGCATTGTCAGATTGGGGCGCGCCTTCCCATGTCGGTGGCAGCGGGCATTCGTGGCCTGGCGGCGTGACTCCGGCCATGGCACGGGTGTATCTGAGTGGCTGGCCACCACCCGCCCGTCGGGGGAGCGGATGGTTCATTCCAACTACATGTCAACGGGGTTGGCGATCATGCGGTGCGTTGAAGTGAGCAGCTCCTGGAGTCGATCCTCCGCCTCGGACAAGTCTTCCAGCCCATCAGCCAACAGGGCGCCCGATTGCTCGTCCAGATCTCGAACATTGCCCCTCCTCACCCTCCAGGACGCGGCTGGCGGATAACGGGTTCGCCAGGTCGAACCGCTGGCCTGTGGATTGTTCCCAGGGGAGTCGCCTCGTGCTCTGGGGACTCTAAGCTCAGAGGGACTCCCCGGGTGCTGCGGGGTCGGCGCGTCCTGTGTGCCGCACCCGGGCGCTGGCCCCGCACAACGCGCCCCCGCATGGGCGCGGATCTCGTCTATGGAGATGCCTCGTCGAAGCCCCGAGGAACTGGCTGTTGCCGGCCTTGACGGTGTTTGTGCCACTGGCTCGAAAGCCGCTCTCAGCAGTGGAACTCGTTACCGCGCGGTGGCTTCAAGGAGACAGTCTGCGGTGCTGCCTGGGGCGTCCAGATCCGGCATCAGAGCCGCGCCGCAACCGACCGCTGCGCACACCAATGGAGGTCGGCGTCGGGTACCACACCCTCCTTGGGATCCACATCCCGCGCACACAGAGCCCCCCGTGGAGTGGATCCCTCGGCGTAAGGGTCGGCGTGCGGGGTCGGGATATCATCCCGAATCCGTGGCACCGCGTCATCGCGTGGCGAACCCGATAAGGGGCCGGGCCGTGTGATCGGCCTTTGGTGCCGGTTCGATCCACGCGCGTGCGTCGACACCGCAAGGCCGGCTCCTCGTCAGCGATCGCTGACGCCGAGATGGCGACCGCAGCCCTGCCCCTGTCACAGGGCTGCGGCGTCTGCTTGGGCCTGGCTCAGGTCGAGCTGGCGTCCCTGTTCGGCCGCCATGGCTGCGTGTAGGTTCACGAGGTGGCGCCGGGTGTAGGCGCGCGCGTGGTTCTGGTCCCGGGGCTGCCTCCAGGCAAGCCATTCCCAGGTCTGGGAGGCCGCCTGCCGGGGACTCAGCCCCGCTCCGACCGCGTGCTGGGCCGTGGTGATGATCGCGCGCAGGTAGGACTCGCGCATCCGGACCTCGGCCACGGTGGCCAGGTGTTCGGTGGGCACCGGACCGTCGGTGGCCACCTGGGCGTGGGCGCTGAGGATGCATCCGCGGCTGCCGATGAGCACCATGGGCGCCTGGGCCGAGGTGTACATGAGCCCTTCGAGAGCGCGGCGGGGGCTGGTATGCGACAGGTCGGGCAGATGGGGGGCCATGAGGTCGCCGGCGATGACGGTCTCGTCGTCGCCCAGGGCGACGATGGCTCGGTCGGGGGCGACTTGGTAGGCGCGGGCGCGCGGCACGTGCGGCAGGGGAGTCCCCCCGGCGCTGGCCTGGGCGGGCATCAGCGCGGTGACGTGCTCGGGAATCCACTCCTGCCATGTGATGTCGGCACGGGCGTGCATCAGCACAACACTGGAGGCGGGACGTCCTTGGAGCGAGCATTGGTGCAGGTACTCGGCAACCTCTGGGGGGCTGTTGCCGTGGTCGACCAGCGTCCAGCCCGGGCCCTGAGCGGGACTGTGTGAGATCAGGGTGGCTCCGGGCTCGTGCCCTGTGGTGGTCAGGACGCGGTCGGTGACCACGTTCAAGTCCAGGGACAGGTGTTCGGTGGTGGCCGTGCTCACGTGGGCCTCCGGCGTTCGGGTGCGGTGCGCGGGCCGCCCGGGGCCGGGGGCAGAGGTGGAGTGGTACAGCCCAGCCCTGACAGGCATCGAGCTGTCGCGTCTGCCCTGGGCCAAGCCCTTGGGCGGCCTTAACTTCAGCATGGCCGCCTGAGGGGTGTGTGGCATTGCCCGAATCCGTAACGCCTTTGCCTTGAAGCGGGAGGGGCTAGCTGGTATGCGGCGTGGGGTCGGGGCCGGTGATGGTGCACGCCTGCACGATGTCGTACAGGCTGAGCACGGCCGGTCGCTGCTCCTGGGCGTGGATCTGTACGCCCATGTGGACGCGGGGGCCGGACAGGGGGACGAAGGTGGTGCCCTCGACCGCACCCAGGCTCGCGGCGGCCATGGAGTGGTTGGCGATGCGCCCGGTGGTCAGAACGCTCAGGGCCACGTAGGCGGGGTCGGTGATGATGACGTCTTTGCGGCCTTGGTCCACGGGCAGGTCCGACCAGAGCTGGCCCAGCCGTCCGGGGATGACGGAGTAGAGCATTTCCCGGTCGGCGACCTGCTCGGGGTGGACCACGTCGGCCTCGGCCAGCGGGTCGCCCGGGGGGACGACGATGGCGCGTTGGGTGGAGTAGGCCGTATGGGAGCGCAGTTCGTCTTCCTCGGTGCCAGTGATGCACACGACGGCGATGTCGACGCGGCCGGAGAGCACGGCCGTGTCGTGGGTGTGTGAGTCCAGGGGGACATACACCAGCTCCACTGCGGGCCACAGCTCCCGCCAACGCCGGATGATCTCGGTGGTATCGCCCCCGCCCAAGCCCGCGCCGAGCACACCCATGCGCACCGCGTGGGTTCCGGCCTCATCGCCCCTGTCGGTGTTGGGCAGGTCCTGGAGTGCCTGCATGGCCTGTTGGGCGCCTGCGTGCAGGTGGTGCCCCTGCGGGGTGGGGGTGACCGGGCGCCCGGGGCCGCGGTCGAACAGTTTGGCGCCGAGTCTGTGTTCGAGGTCGGTCAGGCCGCGGGAGACGTGGGCGGTAGACATGTACAGCTCCTCGGCGGTGCGTCCGAAATGTCGAGTCTCGTACAAGGACAGGACGATTTCCAGTTTGCGGGGGTCCATGATCTGCGTCATCTGCGGCATTGCTCACCTCCAGTAATGGGCGGCACTATACGCGGGCAAGACAACACCGAACGTCAAAATGCGGTAAAAAGTCAGGCCTCGTCCAGCACTGTCCTCTGAAGGATGGAATACCAGCCTTTGGTGTATTTCCGGTTCGTCCTTCCCTGATTGGTGGGCACCGACACGCACACCAGGTGGGCTCCGGTGCCGACAGGCCGACGGGCACGTGATCATCAGGGCCGCTCAGGACCAACACATCGCGGCCGCGACCTCGCGGTGCGCGGTCACCGACGGGGTTCGCCTCCGTGCTTGCCATCCCGCCCGTGAGCTCGCTCAAGTTCACCCTCCAGCGCACTGCGTGGCTCCATCGGGGCTCGACTCGGACGCTCACCTGGTAGCGCCCGATCTTCTTCGTCATCGGCGAACGCTCCGTTTGCGCTCGGACCCTTCGAGCGGCCCGCGCGTCAGAGCGGGGCGGAGCCGCGATACCGCCAACGGCGCCCGCGTTTGCCGGGCAGAGCGAGGTGTCCCTCGGTGACCAGGTGGAAGCGTTCGAGCCCCGGGCACTGCACCTGGACGACCGTCGTGCCGCGCTGGGAACGCCGGAGCGCGTGGGCCCCCACCCGATGGCCGGCGGCCGCGATCCGTTCCACCACAGCCTCGCGCTGGTCGGATACGGGCGTGCCCTTCGGGACGGCCTCCGCCGGCAGTGGGCCCCGAGGCGATCCCTCGAGGCGTTGCATGAAGTCCAGCTGGGCGCAGGCCAGCAGCCGGGGATGTTCCCGGAACCGGGTGTCCACGTCGTGTCGGATGTCGTGATCGGCCATGAGTTGGGCGTAAGGACCGGTGCGACCCTCGGACCCTGCGTGCTCGGCCACGACCCGAGACAGCAGCTCGTCCTGGACGAACTCGGTGATCGCGCGCTCGGCGGCGAGGGTGCCCGACAGCGAAGCGCCCAGCCCGTAGCGGTGTTTGCTGCCGGACGGGCCGTGTGCGTAGGCCATGACCACGGGCACGCCCAGGTCGCTCGTCAGGTCCAGGAGCGCCACGGCCCCAGCGGTGAGCTCCTCGGCGCGGTCCAGGTGGGACCTCAGGGCTGCGGGCAGGTCCGTACGCGGCACGTGGGCGGGCATGGGCCCGCCGTCGTAGATCGACCGCAACAGGAACAAGGAGAACGCATCGCGTTCCACCCATTCGTTGAGGGCATGCAGAAGCGCTTCGTCCTCGCTGGCACCGATGGCACATCCGGAGTTGACGCTGAACGCGAGCGCGGAACCGTAGTCGACCGTGTCCCCCAGTCCCCGGCGCATCGAAACGGCCTCGGGGGCGGGTGCGGAATACCAAGGCGCCCACAGGTAGAGCGGGACGTCGAAATCCACACCTCCGTCGAGGGAACGGTAGGGCAGGCATGCCACACGACGGCCCGCCTGACCCCCGACGTCGCCGATCGCGCGGTCGCCCGCGTAGGGGCCCTCCTTCAGCTGCGCGGCCTCGAGCAAACGCACCGGAAGCGAGTCCAGCACGAAGGGTCCGGTGAATACATGTTCCATCGCCTCGAACTGCGCACCGATGCGGGCAGGGACACACGGCCCCTTCCCAGCTCCCAAGCCATACGGGATCTCCGCGCCCTGAGCGTCCCACAGCGCACACTGGGCGGCGGTCGGATCGGAGCCGTCGAGGAGGCGGAACTGCGAACTCCATCCCAGCTCATCGATATCGGCCAGAATCCGGGCCTGGGCCTCGGACAGCGTGAATTCGCGTTCTTGAGAACCCGACCAGAGGTCGGGCGTAGCAACGGGGGACCGGACCTCGGGGGCCGGCCCCCCGCTGAGGCGGACCCAGGAGGGTCTCGCCATGATTACTCCGTGGTCTGCTCGTCGAGTTCGTCCACCGCCGGCGAGATGTCCTCGGCGGGGTCGATCGGGGACGACTGCATGAGCGATGCGCAAGCCATATTCGACTCCTTCTGGAGGGTCCGGCACCAAGGAAGACCGTTGGAAACGCCTTCTGACCACACGGCCTTTCTGTGCACAGCATCTTGGGGGAGTATCGAGCGGCTTTCAAGGGTGAATTTCACGTTTGAACCGCGGACAAGGTCTCATCTGCGGGGATGCGCTCACCGAACCCGGGTGGAACACTTCCGCCATGGAGGAAGCGCGCGCAGAACTCATGGCCCGCATCGACGAGCTCCTCGACGGCGCCTGGTCGTTGGCGGCACTGGCCGCAGCGGTGAACGAGCCCCGGCTCTCGGGCGAACACGAAGCGCTCTTGGCCGCCTGCGGCTTCGCCGAGAACGGGGACGGAGGCCATCTTCGCCACGACTACCGAGAGGTACTCGCGGCCCAATCGGATCCGTCCGCTTTCGGGAGGCGGATCGCTGAGATGCTCCGTCGAGCCGCGGACGCGGCCGAAGGACGCACCGTGCCCGACCGGATCGACGACGCGGCCTTCCTCTCCGACGGGCGCTCCTCGGGGGCGCACATGCGTGTCTTCCTGAAAGTCCTGGCCGACCGGGTTCCGGGCTTCGCGGACCTGCTGGATCGAGGAGCCCCACGCTTTCTCGACGTCGGGGCCGGGGTCGGAGCGGTCTCGGCCGCGGTCCTGCAGCGGGCCCCGGGCGCACGCGCGGTGGGCCTGGACGTGGATCCCCGCGCACTCCGCTTGGCGAAGGGCTACTTGCGCGACCAGGGGGTGGACCAACGCGCCGAGATCCGCCTGCAGGATGTGGCCGAGCTGGTGGAGACCTCCAGCTACGACCTGGCGTGGTTGCCGCTTCCGGCTCTGTCCAGTGGAGCCACCGAAGCGGCACTGCCGCGGCTCAGGGCGGCCCTGCATCCGGGCGGCTATCTGCTCGCTGCGACCGCGCTGCCCGCCGACACCGAGGGGACTGGGGAGGACCTGCACACGGCTGTCCTCCGCTGGCGGCTGCGCCGGGAGGGCGTGACCTCCTGGGGGCCCGAGATGCTCCGGGACCGCCTGCGCGAGCACGGGTTCGAGGATGTCCGGTCGGTGGGTTCACCCAGTGGGACCGTCGAGCTCCTTGTCGCCCGTACCCCGGCTCACACAGCCCCGATCGACTGACCTGACACGTCGGCCCGGACTTCGAGCGCAACGTCACCGACCAACCCGACTTCCTCGCCCGCCACGTCCCGGTCGGCCGACCCCCACCTGAACCCACACCCGACAGATCCCTAGACCCGGAGACCACCCTGGCCGCTACAACCTGGCCCCTCGCACCGTCCTGATCACCGGCTCCACCGGTGGCCTCGGCACCGCCCTGGCCCGCGCCCTGCGTGAGCGCGGCGCCAATTTTGGGCCTCCTCGACCTCGATCGTCGGCGAGCAGACTCGGGTGGCTGCCTGGGAAGAGCCCATCACATAGCCAGGTGATCTCCGGCTCCACCTGCGAAAGTACGGTGGATCGGGATATCATTCCATACATTCACCATCTACGATCTTTATCTCACCACCCTCCCAGCCGTCAATGTTGCGACTATCGTCCCCGTCAAGCCATTCGATGCTGCATTCACTGAAGTACACTTCATCGCCACCCTGAAGGGGGTACGATGCTTCAATTCTTGCCCACCCTTGATCAGTCTCGGATGTTTCATCCGGCCAGGAAGTCGAGAGCCTCCCGAAACCCCACGCTGACTCTTCATTCCAGGAAAGCCACGTCATGGAATCGATCTTGACGTAGTTCGATGGCGTGTATGAATTCGGTGCGCTCATCGTCCGGTCCGCTTGATCACGGGTCGATGAGCACTAGAGCCGGACCCAGCACCGTGAAACCGAACAGCATCAGCGCAGCCAGGGCACCGCCCCACCCCAAGGCGATGGATACTCGCCCGCTGCCTCCTGACTTCTGCAACTCCCTCCTTGAAGAACCGGCGCCCGTTAGCGACGGCACGGTGCCAGGGAAGAAGGGCATGATCACAACAAACGCACCGATGAAGAAGATCGCGGTCCCCAGAACGGTGATCGTCGGCGCAGCCTGGTACCATTTCGGAAGTAGCTGGATCAAAACCGCCCCGAGAACCAAGCCGGGCACCAGCACTGCGACAAGCAGACCGAGAACCCGCAACAAGGAATCAGCGACAACTCGCAGTATCAGATTGTGAAGATCACGCTCGAAGAACATTGCCAGGATGAAACCTATGACCGTTCCTATGACGAGTATTGTAATCTCCCAGATGGCCATTCTCACGCCCACTATATCGAATCACATCAACGCTCGGTCAGCGTAGATTCTCATTGACTCTTGACGGTACCGGAGCCTCGCGCCATGATCGCGATGGGCCCAGGGGCCGCCAACGCCCCTCAACGCGCCCTCACCCGTGTAGGCGTCCGATACCTCCACCCCGCCCTGGAACACTCCAGGCTCTTACGAGCTGGTGCGTGATAGCGGGTGAGGTTTCACTGGAGAGCTGTGGCATGCTCTGGTCGTGATGATCAAGGTCAATCGTGTGGTCCTGGACCCACGCCCGGCTCACCGGCATCCCCCAGCGCCACCTGGCCGCCCTCATCGAGGAACTGGCCCGCCCCCTGCTCGGCTCGGGAACGTCCATTACCCAACGGGCGCTGTCGACCTTTATGTGTTACGGGACGACCGTGATCGCCGTGGGGGCCGGAGGGGTGCGCTGCTATGGCGCCCTGCAACCGACGGACCGCACCACCAATGGCTCGAATGTCAGGTCAGAGCGTGGTCCGATCCCGCAACGCGGTTGGACGTGGCCCGGAGGATGTACGAGCTCAGGTTCGGCGAGGACATCGCCCCCGGCGCCCTGCTGGAGAGCATGCGCGGAATCGAGGGGCAACGCATGAAGGCCCTGTACCGTGCGTTGGCGCAGCGCCAGAAACTGCGACCGTTCAAGCACAGCTACGACCCTCTCGACTGGAGTGCTCAAGATCCGGTCAACGTGGCCCTGTCTGCTGCCAGCGCGGCGTTCTACGGGATCGCGCACGCCGCCATCTCGCACCTGGGATGTTCTCGTGCACTGGAGTTCGTTCACACAGGCTGAAGACACCGGGAGCCGGTAGGACAGCAGTACAGAAGTTGAGCAGTACCCGTAGGACCGGCGTCCCGCCAGAACGGGGGAGGCCGGAGCAGCAAAGCAGGACGGGGCAAGGCTTGACCGGCGTGCTTGGTTGTAGGGCGTCGAGCCTTTGCGGTCGGAGGGCGGGCACCGCCGCTACTCCCGCTATCAGCTCAGGATCGCCGCGCGAGCACGTGAACTCGTGGACGAGGGAACACCGATCGAGGCCGCGTGCCGGATCATCGTCCTGGAGGACCAGCTCGAGGAGGCCCACGGGATCAACGAGGAACTGCGAGCCGACGACCCAGCCAAGGAATGAGCGCCGGTCGAACGAGGTGAGGGCAGTCGTCGGACGGCCTCGGCTCCACGCCGGCCATGCGTGGCCAGCTCTGCGGGCCAGGCGTGGGACGCATCGTTCATCGCGCCGGTTCTACCTGGCCGTGGACGGTACCCCGGGTGAGGTGATCGCGCGTGCGGGCTCGCAGAGGTGTTCCTCGTCGGCCTGTCGTGTCTACCACGGTAGGCTGCGGCACCGGTGGGAGGTATTGCTCGGCGGGTGCGAACGACGCTGCTGTAGGGGCTGCACGAGCGATCGCGCGCCATATTTCCGTCCTTGCCGCACAACAAGTGACGGATCCCTGGACGCAGCCACGGGGCTCCTCCGCGCGCCGGGAGCAGTGCAGTGGCTCGCACGAGCGTGCACCATACAAAAAGGTGTTCAGTCCTGGGCCCCGTGCTTGGGCAACACCACGATCGGAATGTGCGAGCGGTGCAGGAGCCCCTGACTCACCGAGCTGAGGAGCCACCCCAGCACTGTGCCGTGCCCGCTCGAGCCCACGACGATCGCGTCGGCCCCCTCGGCCACGCGCAACAGCCCGTCGACCGGGTCGGACCGGGTGCGCACGACGCTCACTTTGATGTCGACAGCGCCCCGTGCCTGCGAGAGCTCGGTGAGTAACCCGTCGACCAGCTGCTCTGACTGACGGTCGAACATCTCCTCCAAGGACTGATGTCCGCTTCCGGTCACTTCGAACTGATAACCGGAGGACTGGGGCATCTCCCAGCTGGTGGCCACGACCAGCTCGCCCCTGGTCTCCCCAGTCAGGTCCATCGCGAGTTTCAGGACGCGGCGGGCGTCGCGGGAGAAGGAGACGCCGACGACGATGCGCTGGAGGCAGGTGGTGGCCGGCCGGCCCAGATCGTGGGGTACCACCACGACCGGGCAAGGGGCCCGAGCTGCCACGCGTACACTCACCGACCCCACCAGCACCGCCGCGACGGGCCCCAACCCCCGGGTGCCGACCACGAGCAGGTCGTGCGGACGGCTCTGGTGGAGCAGTGCGCGCGGTCCGTCCTCCGAGGTGGCGACGGTCTCGGTCTCGACATCCGGATGTAGTCCGACGACGTACTCTCGGGCCTCGGCGAGCAGGGCGTTGGCCCGGCTTCTCATCTCATCGCTGGGGTGAAAGCGGGCCGACGCCTTCCCGGTCGGAACGAGTGACGGCGGCCCCATGGCATGAACGAGGCGGACCACGGCCCCGCGACGGACAGCTTCTGCGGTCGCCCACTGCAGAGCCGCCCCGGCGTGGTCGGAGCCGTCCACACCGACCACCACTCTGGGAAAACGCTCCCGGTGCTCCGCCATGATCTCCTCCTCGCCCACGTTCACTTCTGAATCGTCGACCGGACGTCGTGAGCTTTCTTGAGAACGCACGAGCCGTCGGCCGAATTCCGTCCAGCTGCATGGAAGGCCTGAATACCCCGATCGAAGGGGGATGTACCCGGAGCCGAATGTGGCGTTGGTCGCCCTGCCCACATCGGCCTCCAGCCGGCGGCCGGAGAATGTTTCGAGAAGATCACCTCCCATGAGCTGATGTTTCAGGGGGATGGCAAGGAATTCATGCCAAGGGGTGCAGACAAGGGGTTCTTGTGCTGTTACCTTTCTCGGGTTCGGTATCCCCCCGTGAGCATTGGACCGAGAATGTCCCGTCATCACGAACTCCGCCCCAGAATCATCTCCCGCCGTAACATGCTGGTGACCTCCGCTGCCGCCGCCGGAACCGTTGCCTTCGGCGGGCTCGCTCCCCCCGCCTTCGCGGAGGCTTCCGCCAGTGCCCCCTCGCCCACGATCCGCAACCGTTCGGCCTGGAACGCCCGTCCGCCGACCAGCACCCCGCAGACCGTGTCCGGGTCGCCGACCTACATCGTCGTGCACCACACCGCGACCGAGAACCAGACGGATTACTCCCTGGAGCGCGCCTATTCGTTGTCCCGGGGCATCCAGAACTGGCACATGGACAACAACGGCTGGATCGACGCGGGCCAGCAATTCACCATCAGCCGTGGTGGGCACATCATGGAGGGCCGCTCCGGGTCCCTGCTCGCGGTCGACGGCGGATACCACCTGGTCGGCACGCACGTCGCCAACTACAACGGCGTCGCCGTCGGTATCGAGAACGAGGGAACCTATAACTCGGTCAGCCCCACCGACGCGCTGTGGAGCTCACTCATCCGAACCTGCGCTTGGTTGTGCTATTTCTACGACCGGCCCACCAGCGCGATCGTCGGCCATCGGGACCTCAACTCCACCGAATGCCCCGGCGACCAGCTGTACAGCCTGCTGCCCACCCTGCGCAGCGACGTCGCCGATTACCTCAGCAGCAACAATGTGAGCCTTTCGGCCAGAGACCTGGCGGGTCCGGAGATCCCGCCCTACCCGCCGGTGCCCTCAGGCGGGCCGAGCGGCGCCCACGATCACGGCCCCGCCCTGGGATCGGACGATCTCAACGCCCACGAGGGCTGAGGCCACGGCGCCGGCCCGGGGGAGTGGCACCCCGGGCCGGTACTGCCAACGCCCTCGGAACGTCCCCGAAGGGCCTGTCTTCCTTGCAACTCGCGGCGCATATACGACAGCACGGTGGTTCGCCGTTCGGTGGTGCGCGGCCCTGCCTTCAACGTTGGTGTGATTCACCTGTAGGCGAAGTGGGTGATCATGCGCTGGACCCGCTCGGCTTGGGGGAAGACGAGCCAGTCCCACGTTCCTTCCTCAGCGCCCATCCATGTGGCCAGGCATCGGCGGAAGAACTGCGAAGGGGCGCCCGTGGCTTGGCCGATCCAGTCCTGCCCGGGGGTGCCCAGGGCCAGGTAAGAGCGCTGGTGTTCCTGGACCAACCGGTGGGCCGAGTCGGTCCAGTCCATGCACTGCTGCATGGCCACGGGCGGGGGGGATCTGGTCGAGGAAGGCGTGGTGGTCGCGGTCGGTGGCCACGACGTGGACGTGCGTGTGGTCGTAGCAGGCCCCGCCCTTGTTGCGAAAGTCCAGGCTGCCGTGTTCGAAGATGAGGCTGCGCAGGCCCGTCGGCGTACGAGCTCGGTGACCTCGTTGACGAGGGCGCGCAGGTCAGCGCGTTCGGCCTCGTCGAGCCATCCCACGGACAGGGTGTGGCGTTTGGAGACGATCAGCAGGTACCAGTCCGTCAACGCTCCGATGCAGGGCACGACGACGAAATGGTCACTCTCGTGAAAGATGTAGTCCTCCCGCGAGCGTCCCAGCCCCAGGTCGAAGAAGAGGTTGGAGCCGGCCTGCCCGTCGACCTCGTGGCAGAAGGTGCAGATGTCGTCGAAAGTGGTGCTCATCGGCCCTCCATTCAGAACAGGGTCGGGGACGCGGTCGGGGCCGCTTCGGATGCGGGGTGCAGGCGCCGGCCGACCAACGTGCTCAGGTCGGCGCAGTAACGGGCCGCGCCGGGGGTGGGGTCGGTGCTGAGCAGGGCCACGGGGCCGCTGGCTCCGTGGATGTGGATCCGGTGGCTGCCCGTGGTGAGCTGGTCGGGGTAGGCGAGCACGGGCGCGGCTTCCAGGACGGTGTCGGCGCACGCGGGGCGGACCCAGGCTTCGGGATCGCAGAACACCTGCATACCGCTCCGATCGGCGGTGATGTCGGCAAGGTAGGAGCACACCCGGGCCGAGAGCGCGCCCAGGTCCTCGGTGAGGGCGGCCGGGTCGACCTTGTTCTGCAGGCCCCGGACCTTGCGCGTGGAACGAACCTGTTGGGTGAGGTTGAAGCGCTCGGAGACGGCCGTTTCCAGGGTCCGCACGGCGATGCCGTCATCTGTGCGAGCGACGTAGAGGGCCGCGGCCGGCCCCTGTTCGGCCAGGCGGCTGCGCCGTCGTGATTCGGCTGCAGTGCCGACCTTCTTGGTTCCGTCGGCGAAGATGTCCAGGTAGAGCCAGTGCGGCTGCTGCAGGTACTCGCGGATGTTGGTCGGCAGGGCCGCCGGGTCGGAGTGGGCCTGGTGGGCGGCGAGGAACCCTTCGCGGTACTGGCAGTGGCGGCACTGGCGGCCACGCTCGAGGGTCTGGGACCGCTCGCACACGCGGTGGTCCGCCTGCGGCCCGGTCAGGTCGAACCACCCGACGCAGTGCTTCTGCTCGTCCTGGATGTGGAAAGTGTGCTCGCCCAGCAGGGGCACGAGCCTGCTGCCTGCTTCTTCTCCGGGGTCGGTGGTGCGCAGTTTCGGGGCGTCGGGCTCGCTCCAGTCCAGGCCGAGCAGCGTCACGGGGGCGTCGAGGTTCATGTCAGGCTCCGGTTCAGAACGGTTTCGATGTCGTGCAGACACCGTTGGCGCCGGGTGGCCACCGGTGTGCTGCGTTCGGCGTAGAGGCCGTGGGCATGGGTGCCGTTGAGGTTGTCGGTGACGATGTGCAGGTAGGCGAACCCCACACCGGCCTTGGTGGCGGCCTGGGCCATGTGTCCGATCTCGGGGTCGACCACGTCGGTGTCGGCACGGTGGGTGTGCAGCCACGTGCGGGTTTCGTCCATGACGCTGGCGAGGGTGGCGTGGCGAACCTCCGGGCGCACACTGGGTGGCGCCTGCATGGGGTCGAGGAAACTGTTCCACGCCAGGGGCCCGTCGCGCAGGCGTGTCGTGGTTCCGGTGACCACGAGCGTGTTGGGCACCATGTCGGGGTTGCAGGCCACCGAGCTTGCCGACGTAGACCACGCCCGCCGCTCGCGCGCGTTGTGCCAGGACCGAGACGAGGTTTCCGGCCAGGTCGCCCCAGAAGCTGAACTCGCAGCCCAGCATGAGCAGGGTCGCGCTGCCGACGCGGACCGTGCGCCACGCGAAACCGGGGCGGTGCGTCCACTCCCCTTGGTTCTTCCACAGGGCTTCGACATACCCAAGGACGACCAGGTCGGCGGTGGGCAGGTCCGTGGGGAGCCAGTGGTCGACGAACGCGCGTCCGTGGCCCTCGGTCGGCAGCTCCACGTCCACGTGTTCCTCGGGAAGGCCGGCGATCAGACAGGCGCTGCGCAGTAGCTCGGCGTAGTGGTGGATGTAGTCGTGTCCGGGCGGGGCGACGCAGTGCAGGACGCTGCCGACTTGCGTGAGGTTCGGGTAGACCCACGCCCTGCCGCCAGTGGCGGGGGGGCGGGCGGNACGTAGTCGGCCAGCCGTTCACCCATGGTGTGTTCGGACGGTGCGACGGCCGGACGCGTGGTCGCGGTCATGGGCGCGGCTCCTCGGACAGCAGGTCCACCAGTTCTGCGGTGAGGTCATCGGCGGCCAGGGTGTGTACAGGAGCGCTGTGCACATGCAGCAGTTCGTCCATGAGTTGGGCCGTGCAGCTCTGGTAGTCGGTGAACGCCTCCGGGCGGGTGGTGGCCTGGCCGGTGAGGAAGGCCCCGTGCTCGGACGGTTTCGAGCTGCCCTTTCTCCGGCGCGCAGCGACCCCTGCCGGAGTGGGGAGCCAGAGCACCCGGTCCGGCTGCGCAAGGGAGGAGAAGACCCGCTCGGCCAAGGACGCCAGGGCCGCGTCACCAGAGAGCTTCATCCGGGCCAGATGCTTGAAGTGCCACCCGTCGACGATCACCGTCCGGTTCTGAGCGAGTGCGGGGGCGACATGCGTGGCGTGGAAGAGTTCGTACCAAGCCGCCAAGGTGTGCACCCAGTAGCGGCTCGGATAGGTCCACACGGGTTCGGCGTGGTCGTAGCTCCAGGTGAGTCGGTGCATCGTCGTCAGGCGCTCCTCCGCCCACGGAGAACCACTCCGGGGGCGGGCGTCCTTGCACACGACGGTTGCGTTCGGGTGCCGGTCGGCCAACTGGGTGAGCAGGTGGCTCTTGCCGGCGCCGTCGATGCCTTCCAGGGTCCAGAACTCACCCATGGGCACCTCGCACCGTCAGCCCGGCCTCACGCAGGTTGATGGCCAAGTGGGACAGCAGCCCTGAAGCCAGGTAGACCTCCTGGGTGCCCGCCCGCGTCAGGCGCTCAACGAACTCGGACAGGCGTTGGTGTTCTTCGCGGGCGACGGAGACGTCCAGCAAGAGCGGGCCGGGTGGGATGTCGACCGCGGTGGAAACGATGGTGTTCAAGGGTGGTGCTTCGGTGGGTGCGTCCCACGCCGAGAGTGCAGGAACCGTGCTGCGCAGGTTCTGCGGGCTGAGCCCGTACCGGGAGGAGTACTGCAGCTTCATACCGAACGGCCCACCGTGCTGTTGGAAGAGCGCATCGAGCCCATCTCTGTACTCGCCGACCCATTGGGCCACGGTGGCCAGCTGCCAGTCGTCCACACGTGCCGACTGCTCGTGGTGGCCGGTGGTGGGACAGTGGAAGCGGGCCGGCTGCAGCCCGCTCTCGGGCGCATCGAGCGCGGAGTACTCGGGGTAGAGATGCAGGACCACGGGGGTGATCCGATTGTCCAACTCCCAGATCCCGGGAACGAGCTCGGCGACCGTCCTATCGGCGTAGACGGCCAGCTCCACGGAGAACCTGACGTATTCGTAAGGCTGGACCACCAACGACAGGTGCGCGGGTAGCCGACGAGCCCATCCGTGAACCTCACCGGGGGGTGGCTCCGAGCAGGCGGGGCAGGTTGCGCTCTTCGTCGGTGGATGCCCCCCGGGCGACCAACCTCGTGTCTTCACCCAAGAGCCGATCCAGTTCCCCGGCCCAGGCTCTGCGCGCTTCGTCGAAAACGTGGACCGGTACTCGGAGCAGCCCGTGGCGCCGGAGTGTCGCGACAGCGTCACCCTTGCCCTGAGCGCTCATGCTGCCCACCCCGCCAGGGGCCGTGTGACCGGTCGGACCTGGAGTACGACCACGGTCGCCCCGGTCCACGCCCACTCCACATCCACCTCGAAGCCGAAGTGCTCGCTCAACTGTGAACAGAGAGATCCGAGCCTGCGAACCAGCGCCAGGTTCGGCAGCATGCCCTGCTCCCAACGCGCCGTGATGTGGCGGCCGGTCGCTCCAGCACGCACGGTCGGTTTGGTGCCGGAGGTGATCCCGTCAGGGGCGAAGGAGGCCTCGACCGACAGATGCCTCGCACCGTAGAAGGCCACCCCGTACAACGGTGCTTCCACCTGCTGTTGAACCACGATGCTGGCGCCCGGGACAGCCGTTTGGGGGCCGAGCGGCAACAGCTCACCCTCAGCCCGCTCGTATTTGGGCGGGTTCTCGCTGGCCAGAGCGCGTTTGACGGTGTTGCGGGCGATGCCCAGGTGCCGGGCGATGGCCTGGATCGGCATGTGTTCTGATCTGCGCAAACGGCGGATCTCGGCCCAGTCCTCCACAGTGATCACCCCTCCGATGATCAACCGGGGTGGTCAGATTTCACGCGACGTCACCTGGTCAGTTTTCACGCGTCGTCGACATGGATCGACCCCGAGCATGCCAAGGAACGGTTCGGCCCCTTCGCTGAAGAGGTCTTTGAGGCGGTGCGCGTGAGTGCGACGACCCGGGCCAAGTACCGCTCCCACCTCGACCAGCACCTGCTGCCGCAGTGGCAACACTGGTCTCTGGGCGCGATCCTGACCAGTTACCTGGAGATCGAACAGTGGGTGAAGGACCTGCACGAGGACCTGAGCGAGCCCTCGGTTGCCTCGGTCTTCGCCTCCTTCTCCAAGGTCATGGAGGCCGCGGCCAAGTCCCGCAAGATCCCTGCGAACCCCGCCCGAGGGGTCCGCATCACCAGCGGCGAGTACGAGCCCCAACACCAAGTCGCGACCCCGGTGCAAACATTGCGAGCGGCGATGCGCCTGGGGAAGTCCTTCGGCCACGCCGGGTTCGTGCTGACGTTGCTGAACTTCTACACCGGGGCTCGATGGTCAGAACAAGTCGGGCTGGGCCCGCACGACTACGACGAACTCCGCCGAGCGATCGCCGTGCGCACACCGCTGACCGAGGCCGGAGGGCACCTGCACCGCAGGAAGCGGACCAAGACCCCGGCCGGGAAGCGGTGGGTTCAACTGCCCGCTTTTCTGCACACGCTCTGAGCTGATCGACTCCTGCGAAGGCGAGCACGTGTTCACCGGTCCGCAGGGCGGGGTTCTGCGGCGCAGCAACTTTCGGGGCGCTTCTGGCGGCCGGCCTGGGACGGGGCGCCCACACACGAGGTGGTGTGGATGCGGCGTCCTCTGCTGCCGGGGGTGACGTTCAACGAGGCCGGTCGGCACTCGTTGCGTACGCAGTTGGCAGCGGAGGGCATCCCGGAGGTGGCCCGAGCGGCCCGGCTGGGCCATCGGGTCCCCGGGATGGCCCGGGTCTACGAACACGTCACCCCCCAGATGGAGGAGCGTGTACTCAGCGTGCTCGAATCCCTGTGGGCGCAGAGCGTGGCTGACCTCACCCCGGTCGAGCGAGAGCGCCTGTTCTCCATGGCCCCGAGCCTGGAAGAGCACTACCATGGGCACACGAAAAGCGGGCTCCCGCAGGAGCCCGCTTCGAAGATGATCTCCCAGATATCTCCCATTGCTGGGTGACCATCCAGGACCTGCACACCAGAGGAACCCTCTGACCTGCAGTGATGCTGGTGGGCGATACAGGATTCGAACCTGTGACCTCTACCGTGTCAAAAACCCTTCTCGCGTTCAACTCGACCTCGACCGTTCCCTGTCTGCTGGGTAAAATCCCAGCTAGATTAGGGAATCGGAATGCCGTGCAGGGTCGGCGACTACCGCCCGATGACGCACGGTCCACGGTCAGATCACGGTCAACCCCCCGAGGTGAACGACGTGGGTTTCTCCCGCAAGAGGGCCGGACGCAACGGCCGGGTGCGCTACACCGCCTACTACAAGGACCTGAAGGGCCGGGAACGGTCGGCGGGCACGTTCCCCAACAAGAAGGACGCCGACAAGGCGTGGCAACGGGCCGAGACGCAGTTGGCCGAAGGCAGGGTCGGTGACCCCGCACGCGGGCGCATGACCTTCGCCCGCTACGTGGAAGAGACTTGGCTTCCCCACCACCAGATGGAGGCCAGCACACGCCAGCGCTACACGTACTCGCTGCGCAAATACATCCTCCCGGAGTTCGGCCCGATGAGGATGGTGGACATCCTGCCCGAACACGTACGTGCCTGGGTGGCCCGCCTGCGCGACGAGGGTGTATCGGCGGGCACCATCAACGCCAACAAGGCCATCCTCAGCGCCGTCTTCACCACTGCACTGAACGACCAAGTGACCTTCGTGCACCCCTGCAAGGGGGTCAAGACCCCGCCCGTGGCGACCAAGCCGCGCACGATCATCACCCCGGAGCAGTTCGACACCTTGTACTGGGCCCTGCCCGACGCACGCATGCGCCTGCTGGTGGAAACCGCCATCGAAAGCGGCCTGCGCTGGGGCGAACTCTCCGAGCTGCGTACGCACGACCTGGATCCCCGTTCGAGCGTGCTCACGGTCAGCCGTGCGGTGGTCGAGGTCAACCCCCGCTTCCACCCCACGGGCGGAAGGTTCCACGTCAAGGATTACCCCAAGGACCGCGAATACCGGCGCTTCAAGCTCAGCCCACCCCTGGTACGCAGGCTCGCCGACCACATCACCGCGTACGCACTGAAGCCGCAAGATCTGCTGTTTGCCGCCGAAGAGGGGCCGTCTCCCGAGAAGCGCCTGCGGCCAGTGCCCGACCCCGACGCCCTGGGCCTGACCGAACCGAACGCGCACGGGCGCCAGTACAAGCACGGCACGCTCAGCGGCTACTCGGCGGGCAAGTGCAAGTGCGAGCACTGCAAGGGCGCCTACGCCCACTACCGCGCGCAACGGCGTGCCAAGGGCAAGGACGAACCACGCCATCCGCGCACACGTGACACCGACGGCCACATCCCGGCCGACTGGTTCCGCCGACAAGTCTGGCGGCCTGCGCTGTCCCGCGCCGAAGTGGGACAGCGGGTGCGCTTCCACGATCTACGGCATGCGCATGCTTCGTGGCTGTTGGCCGGGGGAGCAGACCTGCAAGTGGTCAAGGAACGGTTGGGCCACTCCGACATCGCGACCACGGCCCGCTACCTGCACACCCTGCCCGAGGCCGACGAGACCGCATTGACCGCGCTGGACTCCATCCGTGGCCGTGCTCGGGGCGGGTAGAGGGGTATGCGTACGCAGCTGGGCCCCGACCAGTGCGGTCGGGGCCCAGCTGCGCGGAGGGCGGTCAGGGGTGGTCGTTTCCTCGCCGGTGTTGGCTTCGACGCGGTAGGGGCGGGGGCGCGTGGCGTTCTGCTTCTTTGCGCCACTCGGGCAGTTCGGGCGGGGTCTGTGTGCCCGCACGGGTGCGGATGAGGTCGTCGACCACGAGTGAGGCGAACACACGGGCGTGGGTCTTGTAGTTGCCGCGCCCGTCCAACCACCGGTAGAGACCGTGGTCGGTGACAGTGACCTGTGCGTACCCGAGGTAGGGGCCACAGGTCAGGGTGGGCAAGGGGTCCAAGCTGAACCAGTGGGGCTTCTCGCCGATCTGGGAGTGCAGGCCGCGAGCGTTGAGTTCGTCCTGAAGGTGCTGTAGCTGTTCGATCACATCCATGGACTCACCCTGAACGTGACCTGTGCATTTACACAGACAGTAACAACTAACTGGAAAGCAATGGGTCCGCGTGCAAGCTCGTGTATAGCCTCGACGTGTGCCTGAGAACGACTTCACATCGCTGCTGTGCAAGCTCCGTGAATTGTCCGGTTTGAGTCAGGGTGAACTCGCTGACCGGGTCGAATCTTCCTCGGCCTCCGTGTCCCGATGGGAGAACGGTGTCGTCACCCCCAAGCGTGCGAAGGTCGAAGAGCTGGATCAGGTCTTGCACGGCCGTGGGCGGTTGGCGCGAGCCTGGGAACCGGTCGCGACAGGGCTCCAGATGCCACCGTGGATGCGCTCGGCCGGGGCTCTGGAGGACAAGGCCGTCTCGATCGCGAGTGTGACCGTCTCCAACCTGGTTCCCGGGATGGTCCAATCGATCGAGTACGCACGTTACGTGTTCCGCACAGGTCATCCGACCGCGTCGGCGGACGAGGTCGAGCGGCTGGCGCAACTGAGGGTGGCACGGTACGAGTCGTTGACCGGCAGGAACGACCCCTTCGTGACGGTGGTATTCCCACTCTCCGCGCTCAAGGGTCTTCCCGGCCATGTCAGGGTCGACCAGCTCGAAGCGTTGCTCCGACACATAGGTCGGGGACGCTTGGCGGCCCACCTGATCCCTGACCACACCCCGATCTTTCCGGTCTCAACGCCCATCCAGGTGTACCGCTTGATGGACGGCAGGAAGGTCGCCGCCTCCGATCACGCCCTCGGCAACCACGTGTACGAGTCGACCGAGGAAGCTGACAAAATCGAGAGGATCGTGACGCACGTGATCGGTCGTTGCTTCCCCGTGGATGACACGGTCCGACTGCTGGAGGAGTTGCTGTGAGCGAGTGGTACAAGTCCTCGTACTCGGAGAACGCTGCTCAGTGCGTGGAACTGCGCCACCTGCCGAGTCGGGTCCAGATGCGCGACACCCAGAACCGGAATGACGCCCTGCTGTCCTTCCCCGCTGCGGAGTGGGCCGCGCTGGTCGCTGTCGAATCCGGGCCCGATCACCGACGCTGACGCTCCTCCACTGGCTGGCTGTGGCCCGTCCTCGACTATTGGGATGGGCCACACCCATGTCGGCCCCATGGCCTGGCCTTAGACCGTGGTTGCGAAATCGGTGCCCGCAAGGGTGAGCGATTTCGGCTAGTTCAATGCCCTGGATGGGTGAGGGGAGTTTTTGCGGATTGCTCCCGGCTGTTCCCCCGACGGATCGGTGGGCGCATACGTGGACTCCTCTGACCCGCTGGGGCGCGCGCATCTGCTGTCCCAGTACAGAGCGTGCGCAACCCCGGCGGGTGATGGATCCGAAAACCTTCCCACCCAGAAGGGGTTGTACAGATTCTTACCGAGAGGACTCCCGCCCGCGTCGACGGAGGCCACCTGCTGCGACTGTCCGCGCATCTGACCGACCGTGACCGACGCATCCTGTCGCTCATCCACACCCACCGTGTGCTGACCACTCCGCAGGTCGCTCAAGTCGCCTTCAACAGCCAGAGCCGAGCCGTCCAACGCATGCGAATCCTGACTGGTCTCGGTCTGGTCGCGCGTTTCCGTCCTCGGCGCGATCGAGGATCAGCGCCGTGGCACTACGTTCTCGACACTGCTGGCGCTCACGTCATGGCGGCCGAAGGCGGTCGCAACACCGATCGCGCGAGTGTGCGCCGGGACCGTCAGCTTGCCCTCGCACGGAGCGCACATTTGGACCACAGGGTGGGGGCCAACGGGTTCTTCACGGCCTTGGTGGCGGCCGGCCGCGCCAGCGAGGGAACGGCCGAGCTGGGGGAGTGGCTGAACGCCTCCGGCGCCCATGGTTGGGCCGAATTCCACACGCGTGATGGGCTCATCCCGGTCCCGCGTGCTGACGGGTTCGGTCGCTGGGACGCCGACGGCCAGTCTGTGGCCTTCTTCTTGGAGTGGGACACCGGTAGCGAGACCCATCGTCAGTTGCACGCCAAGATGCAGCGCTACGTCGACTTCGCACCAACCCTGGTGGGCCCGATGCCGTGGGTGCTGTTCGTCTTCCCCACGGCCCGACGCGAAACGCACGCACGGAGTGCCCTGCGGCGTGTGCAGGGCACTGATCATGCACCGGTCGCCACGGCCCATCTGCCCGAAGCACACCACCCGGAGAAGGCGGTGTGGTGGCCCTTGAAATCCACTGCTGGCCGGGTTCTGCTGAGCGGGCTTCCGGAGGTGGATGCGTGGGTCTGACCGTGGAACAGGTGCGTGAGCTTCCGCCGACGGTGGACCTGATGACCGCTGCACGTGTGTTGGGCATCGGTCGGACCAAGGCCTACGAACTCGCCCGTGCCGACGAGTTCCCGGTGCACGTGGTGCGCATCGGTGGCCTGTACCGAGTCTCGACTGCCGACCTGTTGCGGTTCATACGGGCTGACGCGACCGGAGCCTGAGGTGTCGCCGAGTGCCGGATCTGAACGGTCGGGGCCGCCCGGTGACGTCCTGTGCCACGGTCGAACGACGGTCAGACACAACTCAGGGCATGTGCCGGATGGCTCCGAAACATGCCCTGAACTGGTCAAACGTGGTGGGCGATACAGGATTCGAACCTGTGACCTCTACCGTGTCAAGGTAGCGCTCTAACCAACTGAGCTAACCGCCCCATCCGATGGGAGGTGGAGACGGGATTCGAACCCGTGTAGACGGCTTTGCAGGCCGCTGCCTCGCCTCTCGGCCACTCCACCGAGTACACGTGAGGCGCATGAAGCTCCCCGCGTCTCCTCCGAGCGGACGACGGGATTCGAACCCGCGACCCTCACCTTGGCAAGGTGATGCTCTACCAGCTGAGCTACGTCCGCCTGCTGCCCGGCGTCTGTGTGGGCCCCGTTTCCGTGGCCCTCGCCGTGCCGCTGGTTAAGACTTTATCGGAAAGTGGCGAGACGGCAAATCGGAGCGGGCCGCCCCCTTGCGTGGACCGCCCCGGGGTGCGTGGTGCGACGGGCGCACGGTGCTCCAGTGGCGGTCGTGGCCCCTGCGCGCGGGCACCGACAAGCCGCTCCGCCCTGGTGCCTTCAGCGCCTTCGTGTGGCGGGGACAATGGGGGATCCGGTGGCGAGGCGACGTGGAGGCCGACATGGACGGGTGCGAACACGAAGCGGACGTGTCCTGGGGGCAGGCACGCAGACGGGCGCGGGAACTGGGGGAGTCCTTGCCGGTGCCGGTCCGGGACCTGCCCCTGGAGCACGCCGCGGGCGGTGTGCTCGCACGCGACGTGCACGCGCTCGTGGGGCTGCCTGCCTACGACGCCTCGGCCATGGACGGTTACGCCCTGGCCGGCCCCGGTCCCTGGCGCCTGGTGGGACGCCACCTCGCCGGCGGGGCCGGCCCCTGTCGGGCTCTGGGCCCCGGCGAGGCGGTGGAGATCGCGACCGGTGCGCGTGTGCCCAAGGGCACCGAGAGCGTGCTGCCCTACGAACGAGCCCGTGTCGGACACGACCCCGATTCCGGTGGGAGCCGTGTGACGGGTGAGGTCGAACACGGGCGCCACGTGCGGTGGTCCGGTGAGGAGACCGCGCTGGGTGAGACGGTTCTCACTGTCGGGCACCGGGTCGGGCCGGCCACGCTCGGCATCGCCGCGAGCCTCGGACACGAGAGCCTGCCGCTGCGCACCCCGACGGTCACGATCGTGGTCACCGGCGACGAGATCACCCGCAGCGGCCTCCCGGGCGACGGACGTGTGCGCGACGCCATCGGCCCGATCATGCCCGGCGTGGCCTCCTGGGCGGGCGCACACGTCGAACCCGTGCGGTACCTGGGCGACGAGCGCACGGAGTTGGCCGAGGTGATGGCCGGGGGCGACACGGACGTGGTCGTGGTGTGCGGTTCCTCCTCCAAGGGCCCCGCCGACCACGTGCGCTCGATCCTGGCCGAGGCGGGAGCGGAAACGCTCGTCGACGGCGTGCGCTGCCGCCCGGGACACCCGCAGCTGCTCGCGCGCTCCGGGGACCGGGTGGTGGTGAGCCTGCCCGGTAACCCGGGTGCGGCGATGGTCGCGGCCCTGACCCTGTTCACGCCCCTGGTCAGTGCTCTCGCCGGCCGACAGGATCCGGCGAGGGTGGAGGGGCGCTTCACGGTGGACGGTGAGGTGGGTTCGCACCCGCGGGACACCCGCCTGGTCGCGGTGCGTGTGGAGGAAGGCCGTGCGGTCCCCGTCGGCCACGACCGCCCCGGGAGCCTGCGCGGCGCGGCACTGGCCGATGCCTACGCGGTGATCCCGCCCGGACCACAGGGCCGGAGGAACGCCGTGGAGCTCGTGCGCGTGCCCTGAACCCTGTGCCCGTACACGACAGAGCCCCGGCTGCGGTGCCTGTCCGCGGCCGGGGCCCTTCTGTGCCGGTTTCCGGTTACTTCTCTGAACCGGCCTCCGCGGGCTCGGTGGCGTCCTTGCGGTGTCTGACGACCTCCGGCTCGGGCTCGGGGGCCCGGTTCTCCACGGCCGGGTTGCCCTGGCCGCGCAGCGAGAACCAGGCCTGGCACGCAGCGGTCACGATGATGGCCGCGGCGATGGCCGAGGTCAGGTGCATGCCGTCGGTGAAGGCCGCCTGTGCGGCGTCCATGAGCGCGTCACCCGCGGAACCGCCCACGGACTCGGCCGCGTTGGCCGCGCCGCCCAGGGTCTCGCGCGAGGTCTCCATCAGGGACCCCGAGATGCCTTCCACACCGTCGAGGTTGGTGCGGTAGAACCCGGTCAGGATGCTGCCCAGCACCGCGACACCGAACGCACCACCCAGCTCGTAGGCGGTCTCGGAGATCGCCGAGGCCGCCCCCGCGCGCTTGGGCGGGGCGGTCGACATGATCGCGCCGTTGGTGAGGGTCTCGGCGAACCCGGCACCGGTCGCGATGAGCGCGAATCCGACCGAGATCAGCACGACGCCCAGGGTCACGTTCTCCACCGGTGTGAACACGAGCGTGGCGAACCCGCTCGCCGTCACCAGCAGGGCCAGCCCGATCACCGTCGACAGGCTCAGGTTGCGCGCCACCCGGGCGGCAATCAGGCTGGCCACGATCGACAGCACCAGTCCGGGCAGCAGGACCAGGCCGGCGCGCATCGGCGAGACGCCCAGCACGAGCTGCAGGTACTGGGTGAGGAAGAACAGCGACCCCACCATCGCGAAGACGATCATCAGGTTCGTCACGACCGCGATGCTGAACACGCGGTGGCGGAACAGCTCCACGTCGATGAGCGGGTCGTCGAGCCTGTGCTGGCGGGGGGCGGNCAGGCCGAACACCAGGGAGACGAAGGGCAGCACGTCCACGCCGTCGGTGGCGAGCTTCTTGATGCCGTAGACGACGGGGAGCATGGCCGCCATCGACAGGAGCACGCTCACCAGGTCGATACGGCCGGCGTCCGGGTTGCGGGACTCGGTGACCAGCAGTGGGACGAGCACCAGGATCAGTGCCATCACCGGCAGGTTGATGAGGAAGACCGAACCCCAGAAGAAGTGCTCCAGCAGCCACCCGCCGAGGATCGGGCCCAGTGCCGCGCCGCCGGAGAAGCCGGAGGCCCAGATCGCGATCGCAAGCAGCCGCTGGCGGGCGTCGAGGAAGATGTTGCGCAGCAGCGACAGCGTCGACGGCATCAGGGTGGCGCCGGCCAGGCCCAGGAGGGCGCGCGCTGCGATGAGCACCTCGGGTGTGGGTGAGAGGGCCGCCATCAGCGAGGCCAGTCCGAAGGCGGCCGATCCGATCATGAGCAGGCGGCGGCGGCCGATGCGGTCGCCGAGGGAGCCCATGGTGATCAGCAGGCCGGCGAGCACGAAGCCGTAGATGTCGATGATCCACAGCAACTGGCCGCCGGAGGGCTCCAGTGCCTCGCTCAGAGCGGGCACGGCGAAGCCCAGAACGGTCATGTCGACCGAGATCAGGATCACCGGTAGGACCAGTACCGCGAGTGCGGCCCATTCGCGGGGGCCCGCGAGCGCGGGCGGGTTCTGACCGCCGCGCGTTTCGGTGGGGCCGTTCCCGGCCATGGCGGAACTCATCTTTCCTCGTTACGTGTGATTCGTGTTCGTGCCGCCGCACGGTGTGAGGGCGGCCGGCCCGGGGGTGTGGTGTCGTCTCGGCCGGGCTCGGGGGAGGGACGGGGCAGATTCAGCTCCCCATCTTGAACCGTCCAGCCGGTACAGTACCGTCCGGCCGGTATAGTGTCAATCGTGATGACTGCTTCGAACACGCGCGACCGGATCCTGGACGCACTACAGGACATCCTGATCAGCGACGGCTATTCCGCCGTCACCTTGGAGGCGGTGGCCCGCCACGCCTCGGTCTCCAAGGGCGGGCTGCTGTACCACTTTCCGTCGAAGGTGGCGATGCTGACCGGGCTCATCGACCGGCTCACAGAGATGGCCGAAGACGAGTTCCGCGAGGCCGAGGAGGGGGGCGAAGGCGTTGTGCGGGTCTTCCTGCGCACGTCACTGCCGCAGAGCACCGAGGAACGTGAACTGTACTGGGCGGTGATCGCAGCGCTGCGTAGCCACGACGACCTGCCCGAGGAAGCGGTGCGCAAAGTGCAGAGCACGTTCACGCGCTGGGGGGAGATGCTGCGCGAGGCTGTACCCGACCCGGTGCTGGCGGAGGTGATCCTCCGGGCCGGCGACGGGCTGTACATGTCGGCGATCGCGGGGATGCCTCAACCCTCGCCCGAGATGAACCAGCAGATGATCGACCGGCTCGTGGAGATGGCCGACGAAGCCAACGCGAAGGCGGGGCGGTAGCCCGGTTCGGGGGCGATTACGGGTCGAGGCGGTGCGCCAGGCCCAGCACATCGGCCGCCTCGGCCAAGAGTTCGAGGGCGCCCGGACGGCCAGCAGTGCCTGAGGCTCCTGGTGACCGAGCACGCCCCGGCCCTGTTGGACGGGCTCGCGGCCGGCCCGGTCGCGGCCGCGACCGTCCTGAGGGCCTGGTCCCACCCGGGCCGGATCCGTTCCGAGGCCGCCTTTCACCCAGATCGCGGGCGCGTCTCCGAGCCCGGTCACCATGCTCTGTCCTTGCCCGGAATCGTCGTAGTGTCCAAAACAGGGCATAACGGTCAACAGTGAGAGAGCCAGGTAGAGAGGGCCGGGCCGCGCGCAGCTATCGGAAGGTGACCATGTGGTGCTGTTCACGTGGCCCAGCTCGTGGTTTACTTCCGAGTAACTTTCGTGGTCGTCACGGCGGACCCGGTACCATCCAGGCCCGCTCTGCAGGCAACGTGCCAGGTGAGGTGCACAGTGTCCGAGCCCCGACGAGAGGGGGCGCGCCGGATCGACTCCGGCGGGGCTCTTCGCGAGACCGAACCGGCCTCGCGGTTCTCGCGGCCCGTACTGTCCTCGCGTCACGGCCACGGGGAGGGACGACGCAGACCGGAAAGCGGGGAGCGCATGCACAGGCTCACCAACCAGGTACGACCGTACGCCTGGGGAGCGCGCACCGCCATCCCCGACCTCCTGGGCACCGAACCCGACGGCTCTCCGCAGGCCGAACTCTGGCTCGGTGCCCACCACGGGGCCCCCAGCGCCGCGGTGTCCGACGACGGCTCCGCGCACCCGCTGCCGCACCTGATCGCCGACGCCCCGCACCGGGTCCTGGGGTCGGAGGTTGCCGAGCGGTTCGGGGCGCGCCTGCCGTTCCTCCTCAAGTACCTGGCCGCAGAACAACCCCTGTCGCTGCAGGTCCATCCCGATGCCGCACGCGCACGCCAGGGTTTCGACGCCGAGGAGAGCAGCGGGATCCCGGTCGACGCCCCCCACCGCAACTACCGCGATCCCCACCACAAACCCGAGCTCCTCCTGGCGTTGGAACCCTTCGAGGCCCTGTGCGGCTTCCGTGAACCCGAGGCAGCCCGCCACGAACTGCGGGGCATGGCCTGCGAGCTCGCGTGCGCCTTGCGCGCGGACCTGGCCTCCTCCGACGACCACACGGCCCTGCGCTCGGCCCTGACCCGTCTGCTCACGCTCTCCGACGACCGCCGAGAACGTCTGCTGTCGGAGTTCGTCGAGGAGTGGTCGGCCTGCGACCGGCGTGGCCCGCACGGGCGTATCGTCCCCGACCTGGCGCACCGGTACCCGGGCGATCCGGGGGCGGTCGCCTCGCTCCTGCTCAACCGCATCACCCTGTGGCCCGGTGAAGCGCTGTTCCTGCCGGCGGGCAACCTGCACGCGTACTTGCAGGGGACCGCGATCGAGGTGATGGCCAGCTCCGACAACGTGCTCCGCGCCGGTCTGACCCGCAAACACGTCGACGCCACCGAACTGCTCGACGTCGTGGACTTCTCCGTGCTGCCGATCCCTTACGCGCAGCCGGCGTTCCGCGAGGGCAGGCGCGAGTTCAGACCCGGGGCGCCGGAGTTCGCGCTGCACGAGGTCGGCCCGGGCCGTATCGCCGCACACCTGCCGGGTACGGGCCCTTGCGTGGTGCTGGCCCTGGACGGCCAGGTCGACCTGGTGGCCGAGGTGGGCCAGGGGGTGGCCCTCGACCGCGGGCAGTCGGTCTTCGTCCCCGCCGACAGTGGACCTGTGAAGGTCGAGGGCCGTGGACACGTGGTCGCCGCGACCGTGGGTGCCGCCTCCGGTGCCGCCCTGGCGACGGCCGGCGTGCCCTCCGCCGACCCGGGCACCGAGTCCCGCAACACGGCCGGTGCGTCCGCCGCCCCCGTCGGCGCCGGGGCCGGGGTCCGGGCCTCCGCCCCTTCTCCGGCCCCGACCTCCTCCACGGCCCCCACCCCTTCCCCTGCCTCGGCCGCCGCACCCCGGCCCCGCGGATAACCTGGGCCCTTCTGTCCACACCCATGGAGAACGAGGGGTACCACCATGGCGCTCGAGCGTCCCGAGATCGACTTCATCGACGGCCCGCCTCCGGCCGACCTGGAGATCACCGACCTGACCGTAGGTGAGGGCGAACAGGCCGGCCACGGCAGCACGGTCCAGGTCCACTACGTCGGTGTCTCCCACTCCACCGGCGAGGAGTTCGACGCGAGCTGGAACCGCGGTGAGCCCCTGGCCTTCCGCATCGGGTCGGGCATGGTCATCCCCGGCTGGGACCAGGGCGTGATGGGCATGCGCGTGGGTGGCCGCCGCCGGCTGGTCATCCCGCCGCACCTGGCTTACGGTGACCGCGGCGCCGGCGGCGTCATCAAGCCGGGCGAGACCCTGGTCTTCGTCTGTGACCTGGTCGGCGTCAGCTGAGACGTCCTGCGGGTGCCCCTGCGCCCGCGCACGCGAGGGGCCCGGCGGCACGACCACATCGTCCCGCCGGGCCCCTGGCCGCGCTCGGCGGGCACCCGGTTGCGGAAGGGCACCCACCGACCACGGCCATCCCGCGTCAGCCCAGGGTGGCGCCCACCTTGACATGTCCCTTGAGCAGGTCACGGGCGATCGTGCGCCGCTGGATCTCGTCGGTGCCCTCGAAGATCCGCAGCAGGCGCAGGTCCCGGTAGAAGCGTTCGATCGGGAGCTCGCGCGTGTAGCCCATACCGCCGTGGATCTGCATGACCCGGTCGACGATCTCGTTGGCCTTCACACCCCCGTACAGCTTGGCGATCGACTGCGCGTGGCGGGAGTCCAGCCCCTGGTCGACCTGCCAGGCGGCGTGCAGCACGAGCAAGCGCAGCGCCTCGATCTCGGTCTGGGAGTCGGCGATCATCCACTGAATGGCCTGGCGGTCGCTGATGGGTGAGCCGAAGGTCTGCCGGGTCCTCGAGTAGTCGATCGCCATGTCCAGCAGACGCTCGCAGCCGCCGAGCGCGCGGGCGGGGAGCAGGTAGCGGCCCTTGCCGATCCACTTCATCGCGAGCTCGAAGCCGCGCCCCTCCCCGCCGAGGATGTTGGCGTGGGGGACCCTTACGTCCTGGAACACCAGGGAGGCGGGTCGGCGCTCGCCCATGGTGTCGATGGGCTCGGAGGTCCACCCGTGCTCGCGGTCGACGAGGAAGCAGGTGACGCCGCCGTTGGCGCCCTTCTCCTGGTCTGTGACGGCGAAGACGAGCGCGAAGTCGGCCTCGCACCCGCCGGTGATGAAGGTCTTCTCGCCGTTGATGACCCAGGAGTCGCCGTCGCGCACCGCGGTGGAACGGATCGCCTTTGCGTCGGAGCCGGCGCCGGGTTCGGTGATGGCGAAGCAGGACTTGCGCTCGCCGTCGATGGTCGGCTGCAGGTACTCCCGCTTCTGCTGCTCGTTGGCGTAGAAGAGGATGTTGTCGGCCTCGCCGCCGAACTTGAAGGTCAGGAAGGTCCGACCGAGCTCGGTCTCGATGACGGCGGCTGTGATCGGGTCGAGCCCCATCCCGCCGTACTCCTCAGGGGTCTCCACGCCCCAGAAGTCTGACTTGCGGGCCAGGGCGCGCAGTTCCTTGACCTCGTTCGCGTTGAGGCCCGGTTCGGCGCCGGCGCGTTCGCGGCGCAGGACCTCGTTCTCCAGAGGCATGAGCTCACGCTCGACGAAGGTTCGGACCCAGTCGCGCACGGCTCGTTGTTCGTCGCTCAACGAGAAGTCGATCACGGTCAGCTCCCCAATAACCTAACACTGTTCGGTTATTGGAGGGTACGATCTCCCGAGCCGCTCGTGCAAGACCCGGTGCGTCCCGGATCACCTCCGCGTCCGGGCCGCGATGGGGAAGCCGCCCGGCCGACGTGCGATGATCGGGCCGGACGCCGACAGTTCCGGGGAATCCGCGCCCGGAGAAGAGGGAGACAGGTCCGTGGCCCGACCCAAGACGCCGATCCTGAGCAAGCCGGCCATCCGTGCGGCCGCCCTGGCGCTCATCGACCGGGACGGGCTCGAGAAGCTGTCCATGCGCAAGCTCGCCCAGGAGCTCGACGTGCGCGCCGCCTCCCTGTACAGCCACTACGGCAACAAGGACGAGCTGCTCACGGACGTCTCCGAGGAGGTCACCTCCGACATCGACGTCACCGGGTTCGCGGAGGACTGGCGGGAGGGGCTGACCCGCTGGGCGCGTTCCTACCGTGACGCCCTCACCCGCCACCCCAACCTGCTGCCCGTCACCGCCGCGGGCCCCGGCCGGCGCGAGGAGGCCCTGCGCCGCGCCGACGCCGTGCACGGGGGGCTCGTGGGTGCGGGCTGGCCGCCCAAGCAGGCCACGATGATCGGCGCCTCGGCCAAGTACCTGGTCGTCGGCGCGGCCACTCAGTCGTTCGCGCGGGGGTTCGAGGACGACGTGCGCATCTACCGCGACCGTTACCCGAACCTCACACAGGCCCACCGGTTGCCCGAGCACGCCGCCGAGATCGACGATGCCAGTTTCGAGCTCGCGCTGACCGCCTTCCTCGACGGTCTGGAGGCACTGTTCGCCACGGTCACGCAGGCCGAGTCCACCGGTGACGCCTGATCCGCCGCTCGGTCGGGTGAGCGCGTCCACCCACGTGCACAGCGCCCCCAGCCCGGACTCCGCGCGTCCGCGATCACCGGTGACGAGCAGGTCGGTCTCCAGCCCGGAGTAGGCGGCGTTGAGCAGTGTCGCGCCGGCCAGGGCGCCCTGGGGCGGGACACCGCGCACCCTGAGGCACTCGGCCACGAATTCCGCGCACCCTCGGACGAACCCCGGGTCCACGGGCAGGCGTCCGGCCGCCGACCCGCTGCAGGGCGTCCAACCACGATCCCCGGTCCGGCAGGGCCTGCAAGGCCGCTTCACGCCCGTGGGGCATGTGCGTGAAGGTTTCCGCATGTCGATGGGCACCGTGAAGGCGCACGTGTCCAACGCCCTCACCAAGCTCGATCTCACCGGCCGGGTACAGCTCGGCCTGCTCACCCACGACGCAGCCGAGCCCGATCGACTCAGGCCCTCGAACCGGACCCGACGTCCCGGGCGTTCACAGACGGACGAGGGCGACGCGGAAGGCGGTGGTCTGCCACAGGAACAGCGCGCCGGTGGTGCCGGCGTGCGCCCACCACACCAGCGCCGGCCCGCCCTGGGCGGCCAGGGGCATCGCCGCGGCGGCGAGCAGCCCGTAGCAGACCACGAAGGCGTGCAGCGACGGCTGCGGGTGTTTCAGCCCCAGGAGCCCCATTCCGGGCAGGGCCTGGAGAGCATCGGCCACCACCACCGCGGCCAGCACCGGCATCAGCGCCACGACGATGCCCTGCACCTGCGGATCGTCGGTCAGCAGCGGCACGAGTGCACCAGCAACGGCCCACAGAAGCACCGCGCTGCCGACCACGACCGGAACCGTCACGGTGTACCCGGCGCGGAGCACGGCGGCCACCCCCGCACGGTCGCCGTCCTTGGCGGCACGGGCCACGAAGGGCACGAACGACTGCCCCACCGCGGTCGCCGGCAGGAACACGAAGGTCGCCACCACCACGAGGAGCTGGTGGGCCGCGGCCTCGGCCACCCCGACCCGGGCCACCGCCACCGTGAGCACGCCCATCGCCGCGAACTTGACCAGGAGCGTGGCCCCGGACGGCAGGCCCACCCCTGCCATGCGCCACACGCTCGCCCACTGCGGCAGGGGCACCCCGACCCGGTACCCGCGCAGCACGGTCCGGGTGCGCAGCACGTACTGCGACAGCGCCGTGGTGAGCAGGGTGACGGTGAGCATCGCCGCGCCCGCCCCGAACAGGCCCAGGGCGGGCACCGGCCCGGCGCCCAGTACCAGCAGCGGGCTCAGGACGACCGACAACGCGGTGGTGGCCAGGCTGATCACCAGTACACCCGTGGTCTTGCCGAGCCCGATGAGCAGGGTGGTGACCGACAGCTTCACCGACAGCACCAGCACGTGCACGGCGATCAGGAACGGGAACGCCCCGAGCGCGGCGACGGCAGCCGGGTCGACGCCCAGCAAGGGTGTGCTCAGCGGCAGGGTCGCCAGTACCGCCGAGCCCACGGCGCCCGCGCACACCGACAACCAGATGCTGTCGCGCACCACCGGCCCGAGCGCGGAGGGATCGTCCTCGTTCTCACCGACGAACGGCATCGTGCCCCGGAGGGATCCCTGCACGACCATGATCAGCGGGTTGAGTACCGCCACGGCCAGTGCGTAAGCGGCCAGTTCCGCGGTGGCGGTGCGGCCCAGCACGGCCGCGGTGACCAGCCCGCCGACCATGTTCGACAGCATCGAGAGGTACAGCGGGAACGCCTTGCGGCCGACCTGCCCGGCCAGGACCCGTGCGGGCGGGGCTGCGGAGGCGGGGGAGGGGGAACGGTTCTCGTCGAGGGGCACGGGGCGATTCTCACACGGCCCCGGTAGCGTTGCCCCGACGTTCCGCACCGGTCTTTTCGAGGAGGGGTCCCCGTGGACGGAAAACGTGTCGTCTGGGCCAAACAGCTGCCCGAGGTCTACAAGAAACTCGACGAGATCGACCAGATCATCGGCGGCCACCTCGAGGTCGGCCTGCTCGAGCTGGTGAAACTGCGTTCGTCCATGCTCAACGGGTGCGCGTTCTGCGTCGACCTGCACACCCAGAAGGCGCTCAAGGAGGGGGAGAGCCACCAGCGCCTGATCCAGGTCTCCACCTGGCACGAGGCCGGAGAGCTCTTCACCGGTGCCGAGCGCGCCGCCCTGGCGCTGACCGACGAGATGACCGGTCTGGGCGAGCGCGGGGTCTCCGACGAGGCCTACGAGGAGGTCGCCGAGCATTTCGACGACCAGCAGATCGCGGCGCTCATGGCGGCGATCTCCATGATCAACCTTTACAACCGGTTGGCGGTCACCAGCGAGCTGCGCCCCAAGCAGCGCTGAGCCCGGCCACCGGCCATACGCTCCGCGGACACGGCGGCGGCGCCCATCGGGTGNGATGATGATGGATCCTTCCGCTATCGTCCGTTGTGGCGTGGATCACATACCCGGATCATCACCGGACAAGGAGAGCTGGATGCCTCCACAGGCGACCGCATGCCGGACCATCCCCGATCTGCTCACCCACAACGCGGAGAAGCACCCCGATCTGCCCGCCCTCTCCTGGAAACAGGACGACGGAACCTGGACCACCCTGACCTGGGCCGCCACACGCGACCGTGTCCTCGAGCTCGCCGCCGGGTTCTCCGGCCTCGGGATCGGACCCGGCGACCATGTCCTGATCCTCATGGGCAACCGCCACGAACACTGGCTCACCGACGTGGCCCTCTCCCACCTCGGAGCGCCCACGACCACCGTCTACAGCACCGCAGCCCCCGAACAGATCGGCTACATCGCACGCCACAGCCGGGCGCGCACCGCCGTGGTCGACACCCCCGGCCCAGCCTGGCGCGACCTGGCCGCCGACCCGGAGACCCCGCTCGAGCGCCTCGTCGTGGTCGACGCCCCCGAACCCGGCCACGGCGACGTGCCTTTCTCCTCGGTGGTCGACCCTGCGGGGGTCTCCGCGCTCCTGGACCGGCCCGGAGCAGTCCCCGAGGACCTCCTCACCGTCGTCTACACCTCCGGTACCACCGGGGACCCCAAGGGCGCCGCCATGACCCACGGCGACGTCCTCTCCAACATCACCTCCCTCGACCGTCTCGTCCAACCCCTCGACCACCCCGAACACGTCAGCTACCTGCCCCTGGCCCACATCGCCGAGCGGGTCCTGAGCATCTACGCCGCCCTCCTGCGCGCCGGCTCGGTGTGGATGTGCCCGTCGCCCGACCACCTCGTGGAGACCCTCCAGCACGTGCGGCCGCGCACGTTCTTCGGCGTCCCCCGCGTCTGGGAGAAGCTGACGGCCGGGGTGCAGGTGGGTCTCGACCAGCTGCCGGAGGAACAGCGCGCCGCCGTCGACGCTGCCCGTGGGGTGGGGGAGGAGTACGCGCGCCGTCTCGAACAGGAGGGCACCGTCCCCGACGAGCTGCGTGCCCGCCACGAGGACCTGCACGAGGAGGTCACCCGGCCGATCCTGTCCCTGATCGGCCTCGACCGCGTCGAGCAGGCCACCTGCGCCTCCGCGCCCGTCCCGGTGGAACTGCTGCAGTTCTGGTCCGGGCTCGGGCTCATCGTGCGTGAGGTGTGGGGTCTGACGGAGTCGGTCGGGGTCGCCACCGGCAACAGCCCCACGGAGGGCACCCGCACCGGCTCGGTCGGCCGCGCCCTCGATGACCTGTCCGTGCGCATCGCCGACGACGGCGAGGTGCTCTTGCGCGGTGCCACCCTCTTCTCCGGCTACGCACGCGCCGACGGGACCCTCGACCCGGCCATCGACGCCGACGGCTGGTTCCCCACCGGCGACCTCGGCCACCTCGACGAGGACGGCTACCTGTGGATCACCGGTCGGAAGAAGGACATCATCGTCACCTCCGGGGGCAAGAACGTCGCCCCCGCGCCGGTGGAAGGGGCTCTCAAGGAACATCCGCTCGTCGGCCACGTCCACGTGCACGGTGACGCCCGCCCCTACGTGGTCGCACTCGTCCTGCTCGACCCGGACGCCGCACCCGCCTGGGCCCGCTCCCGCGGGCTGGAGGCCGACGCACTGTCGGACCTGGCAGCGCACCCTGAGGTCCGGGCCGAGATCGATCGGGCCGTCGAGCAGGCCAACACCCGGCTGAGCAGGCCCGAACAGGTACGCCGCCACCGGCTGCTCGGTGACGAGTGGGCGCCCGAGACCGGCGAACTCACCCCCACGCTCAAACTCCGCAGGCCGGTCGTGGAGGAACGCTACGCCGCCGAACTCGACGCCCTCTACGCCCACGGAACCGACTGAACCGCGTGCCCCGCGCACCGGGCGCCCCCTGTCGCCGCCATGATGGCTCCGGAACCGCACACCCGCGCACGAGGGGGCACGATGGCCGGCACACCCGCACGCGTGAGGGCGCCGCGGCCCGGTGGCGCGGTCTGGCGCAGGTTCGGTGACGTGCGGTCCCTGCTCATGGGGCCGCAGATCCTCCTGCTCCAGGTCGCCCACCCGGTCGTGGGTGCCGGCGTGTCCGAGCACAGCACGTTCCGGCAGCACCCGTGGCGGCGGCTGTGGCGCACCCTGGTCTCGCTGAGCACCGTGGTCTACGGGGGCCAGGACGCCGCCGTGGCCGAAGCCCGCCGACTGCGCGGGGGGCACGCCTCCATCAGGGGAGTGGACGTGGCCGGGCGGCGCTACCACGCGCTCGATCCCGAGGCCTACCACTGGGTGCACGCCACTCTCGTCCAGGGTCCCGTCGACGCCCATCGCCTCTTCGGCCCGGGCCTCGATCGCGGTGAACTGGACGCCTACCACGCCGGTATGCGGGACGTCGGGCGGGTGTGGGGGTTGGCCGAGAGCCACATGCCGCCCGACCGCGACGCCTTCGCCGCCTATTACGACAGAACGGTCCACGAGCGGCTCGAACACACCCGCGCCGTCGACGATCTCGTGTGGGCCCTGGCGCACCCGGTCCGTCCCGCCGCATGCGTCCCGAACACCCTGTGGGAACCGGTCGGGGTGCTGCTGGCCCGGCCCGTCCTGCTCGTCACGGTGGGGGCCCTGCCTCCGGTGCTGCGAGAGCGCTTCGGACTGCGCTGGGGGCCGCGACAGGAACGCTCACTGCGCCGACTGGCTGCGGGAGTGCGCGCGGCTGCAGCGCTCACCCCACCACCCCTGCGCCGCGGCCACAGCCGGATCCTCGCAGCCGTCGGCCGGAGGGGACAACGGCAGCGGGAACGCACCGCCGGATCAGCCGTTGCGCCGGGCGCTGCCGCCTGAGTCCTCGGGGGAATGCGCGGGGCGGGGAGCGGTCCGGGCCGCCTCGTATCCGCTGCGGTAGACCGCTTCGCGTTCGCTCCCGTCCTCCTCGGAGCCGTCCATGCGCGGCCACCCCGCGGTGAGCCCGTAGATGACGAGCACGTCGATCGCGATCGCCACCATCGACCACAGCGGCATCGCCACCACGAACGCGAGCTGGGCCAGGGCGTTGAGCGAGGCCAGCACGATCGCGAAGAACCGCGCCCACGCACTGCCCGAGAGCACTGCCATCCCGGCCACGACCAGGACCACGCCCCACAGCCCCAGCAGAACACCCCACGAGGAGTACTCGAGCACGAGCATCTCGGTGTCGGTGGCGAAGTAGAACTCGGGGGTGAACAGTGCGACCAGGCCCTGGATGATGTTGATGCATCCGATGACGACCAGCAGCGTCGCGACGAAGAACTGCCAGCCGTTGGCGGCATCGAAGCGCATGTCGTGCTCCTCACCGGGTCCCGTCCGGCCGGGCCCTCGGGTGTCACGGTCGGGTGCGCCGGTTCGCGCGCCGCCCCACCATGATCACGGAGGGAACGCCATGGCCGTTCACAGGTCCGTCCAGGATCGGGTAAAGCCGGGCACGGCGCGGGGAGGAGGCGGAAGAGCGTTCATCGCCGCACTTCCCGAGGATTACGTAACCGCGTCACCGTTAGGGTGGGCGCGTGGCAGACGACAAGACCGAACAGCGCCTGGCCGATCTGGAAGCCCGTGTCGCGGCCCTGGAATCGGCCGGCCCNCACCCGCCTCCACCGAGGACACCTTCTTCGCGGTCAACGAGCTGCGGCGCCGTCTCGGGGGCCGGGGAGGGGTCCTGTACGCCGGGACCGTGCGCGCGTCCGAGGGCGACGAGCCCCTGGAATGGCAGTACGGTCACCCCGTCGAACGCCTCGAGGACTCCGACTGGTCGCGCCTGGCCCCCCGCCTGGACGCCCTGGGCAACCCGGTCCGCCTCAAACTGCTGCACGAGATCTGGAACGGGGCCGGGACCGTCGCCGAGCTGGCCGAACTCCCCGGTTTCGGGACCACCGGCCAGATCTACCACCACGTCAACCAGCTCACCTCCGCCGGATGGCTGGCCCCCACACGCCGGGGCCACTACTCCATCCCCGCCGAACGCATCGTGCCGCTCCTGGTGATCCTGGCCGCCACCGGCGACACCCCCTGACGGGTCGACCGCCGGCGCGCACCGCGACGCCCGTACACGGGTGGGATCGTGTGGGACTTTCGAGCACATTGTGCCGGGAGCGGAGTCTTCCTAGCCTGAACACGTGCCAAGAGCGATCGTCACCTCCCGCAAGATCAACGAGCACGTCCGCCGCCTCGGTGAAGAACACCCGCCGGTGCCCTTCGAATCGGTGGACTTCACCGTCGCAAACCCCCGGGCCCTGCGTGCCCGCTACGGAAACGTCTTCGAGTACCTCTCCCGCGTCGAGCTCGAGGTCGAACGCAACGTCCTCGAACTGCTCGTGCTCATGCCCGACGTCACCGAGAACGACCGCCTCTTCTACGCCGACGTGTGGCACCCCCAGGAGCTGCGCCACGGCCACATCCTCGATCGCCTCCAGCAGGACCTGGGCATGGAACCCGCCCAGCCCCGCCTCCGGGTCTCGCCCGCCATGCGGGTCCTCGGCGCTCTGGCGCACCTGAGCCCCGTCCAGGACGTGGTGCGCATGCTCTACTACCTGACCGGAGCCAGTACCGAACGCCAGGCCGTCCTGGCCTACAACACCCTCAATCGCGGGCTGCTCGAGATGGGCGAGGATGCCGTGGCCCACACGATCGTCACGCCCATCAAACGCCAGGAACCCGGTCACTTCGCCTTCTACCGCATGTCGGCCACCTCGCTGATCCAGCACGGCGTCCTGCGGCCCTGGCAGCTCTTCCTGACACGGGTACTGCGCAAGCACAGTTTCTCCCCGGTGGGCGCCAACACCACCGAGCAGATGGGCGACTACGGCGGGGTGGTCACAGCCCTGGGACTGGCTGACGAGACCGAGGCCTACGCGGCCGAGGTCGGGCGGGTCGAGTCCCAGCTCCTGTGGGCGCACAAGGAAGGGATGACCGTCCCGCCCTACGTCCTGGAGGCCCTGCGCGAGAGCCTGCGCCTGCACCGGGAACGCTCCTGACACACGTGCGCCCGGCCGCCGACCCGCAGGACAGCGACCGGGCACAGGGTGACCCCGGCTCAGGAGAAGTCGTCCACGTTGTCCTCGGTGACGACCTCCACCGGGACCCGCACGTCCTCCTCGACGCTCTCGCCGCGCGCGGCGTCGATCGCGTTGCGCACCGCCACACGTCCGAGCTCGGAGGGCTGCTGCGCGATGGTCGCGAACAGGGTGCCCTGCTCGACCGCCTCGAAACCCTCCGGGGTGCCGTCGAAGCCGACCACCACGGCCTCATCACCCGCGTCGCTCAGCGCGGCGGACGCGCCCAGCGCCATCTCGTCGTTCTCTGCGAAGACGGCGTCGATGTCGCCGTTGCCCTGGAGCATGTTGGTCATCACGTCCAGGCCGCGCGTGCGGTCGAAGTCGGCCGGCTGTTCGGCCACGACCTCGATGTCGCCGTATTCGGCGATGCCCTCGCTGAAGCCCTCACCGCGTTCACGGCTCGCGGAGGCGCCCGGGGTGCCCTGCAGCACCGCGATCCGTCCCTCCTCGCCGATCTCCTCGGCCAGGACCTGCGCCGCCAGACGCCCGCCCTCGACGTTGTCCGAGGTCACCAGCGCGTCCGCCTCGGCGTCGTTGATCCCTCGGTCGGCGGCCACCACCGGGATGTCGGCGTTGTTGGCGCCGCGCACCGGCGGGCCCGCCGCGTCGGAGTCCACCGGGTTGATCACCATCGTGTCCACACCGGTGCTCACGAAGTTCTCGATCTGGTCGGCCTGCTGCGAGGGGTCGTCCTGGGCGTCGGTGACCACCAGGTCCACACCCGCGTCGGCGGCCTCCTCCTCGGCACCGTCCCGCATCTGCAGGAAGAACGGGTTGTTCAGTGTGGACACCGACATGCCCACTCGGGGCCCCTCGGGGGAGGAGCCCGGGGTCAGGAAGGACAGCGCACCCACGATGAGCGCCGTCACCGCAGCCGCACCGCCGAGCGCGGCCAGGCGCTTGCCGCGCCCGCCGGACCCGCCGGCCGTGCCCACGCCGCTGCCCGCACCGCCCGAACCGGAACGGCGGCGCACGGTGTCGAACAGCACCGCCAGGGCGATGACCACACCGATGACGACCTGCTGCCAGAACGCCGACACCGAGAGCAGGTTCAGGCCGTTGCGCAGAACCGCGAGGATGAGCGCACCGATGAGCGTGCCCGAAGCGGTACCGACACCGCCGGCCAGGCTCGCACCACCGATGACCACGGCGGCGATCGCGTCCAGCTCGTAACCCTGCGCGGCCTGCGGCTGCGCCGAAGCCAGGCGGGAGGCCAGGATGACACCGGCCACGGCCGCGAACAGGCCGGAGAGCGCGTACACACCGAGCTTGTGGCGCTTGACGCGGATCCCCGACAGGCGGGCGGCCTCCTCGTTGCCGCCGATCGCGTACATCGCACGCCCGGCGAAGGTCCGGCGCAGGATCACTGCGGTGATCAGACCCATGAGGACCATGATCAGCACCGGGACCGGCAGCCAGCCGCCCAGGGAGTCCCCCAGGCGCGCGACCGGGTCCGGGAGAGCGATCGGGCTGCCCTCGGACAGCACCAGCGAGAGACCGCGACCGATCGAGAGCATCGCCAGCGTCGCGATGAACGGCGGCAGTTTCCCGTAGGCGATCAGGGCCCCGTTGACCAGCCCGGCCGCGGTACCCGTGGCGGCGGCCAGGGGCACCGCGAGATGGACGGGAACCCCTTCCACGGTCGCCAACCAGGCCAGCATCGTCGCCGACAACGCCGCGACCGAACCGACCGACAGGTCGATGCCCCCGGAGATGATGACGAAGGTGACACCGAAGGCCAGGACCGCGATGACAGCGGCCTGGACACCGACGTTGAGGAGGTTCTGCGCCGTCAGGAAGTCGTCGGACAGCAGCGACATGAACACGACCAGGACGGTCAGTGCGGTCAGCGCTCCGTTGTCCAACAGGAATCGGCGCACGACGGGCCAGGTGCCGCCGCTCTTTGCTGTGTCAGTGGGCACTACCGGCCCTCCACTTCGTTCTCTTCGGGGCTGGTTCCGGGGTTGGGGGCGACCGCGAGCGACATCACGGAGTTCTGGGTGGCCTCCTCGGCGGAGAGCTCACCGGTGACGCGGCCCTGTGCCATGACGAGGATCCGGTCACTCATCCCCAGCACCTCGGGCAGGTCGCTGGAGATCATCAGAACTGCGTGACCGGAGGCGGTCAGCTCGTTGACGAGCCGGTAGATCTCGACCTTGGCGCCGGCGTCGACACCGCGGGTCGGCTCGTCGAGCACGAGCACCCGCGACTCGGCCAGCAGCCACTTGCCGATGACGACCTTCTGCTGGTTGCCGCCGGAGAGCGTTCGCACGTGCTGGCCGATGTGGGCCATGCGGATCGACAGCTCGTCCGCGATGCGCACCGCGGACGAACGCTGGCCCTGCAGGTCCACGAACCCGCCCCGGCTGGAGGGGCCCAGCGTGACCAGGCCCAGGTTCTCCTCCACGGACGCGTCCAGGACCAGGCCCTGCCCCTTGCGGTCCTCCGGGACCAGACCCAGGCCGGCACCCAGGGCCGCGCCCACGTCGCCGCCGGGCAGCCGGTTGCCCAGGACCTCCACGGAACCGCTGTCGTAGGGGTCGGCGCCGAAGACCGCGCGGGCGACCTCGGTACGGCCGGCGCCCACGAGCCCGGCCAGACCGACGACCTCGCCGGCGCGCACGTCCAGGTCGATGTCCTCGAAGACACCGGCGCGGTGCAGACCGCGCACCTTCAGGAGGGTCTCGCCGGGTTCCGGGCGTTCACGGGGGTACTGCTCGTCGATGCTGCGGCCCACCATGAGGCGCACCAGTTCGTGCTCGGGCTCGGAGGCGTCCACGTGGGCGACCGAACGCCCGTCGCGCAGCACCGTGACCCGGTCGCCCAGGTCCGCGATCTCCTCGAGGTGGTGGGTGATGAAGACCAGCCCGACCCCCTCGTCGCGCAGCCGTCGGGCGATCGTGAAGAGCCGCTCGACCTCCTCGGTGGTGAGCACCGCGGTGGGCTCGTCCATGATGAGGACCTTCGTGTCCAGACTGAGAGCCTTGGCGATCTCCACCATCTGGAGCTGGGCGATGCCCAGGCCGCGCACCTTCGCACTCGGGGTCACGTCGACCCCGACCCGTTCCAGGAGCTCGGCCGCCTCGGCCTCCATGCGTTTGGTGTCGACGAAGCCGAACCGGCGCGGCTGGCGGCCCAGGAAGATGTTCTCGGCCACCGTCACGTCGGGGACGAGGTTGAACTCCTGGTAGATCGTGGCGATGCCCAGGCCGGCGGCGTCCTGGGCATCGCGGATGACGACCTCGCGCCCCCCGACGAGGACCCGGCCCTCGTCGGGGCGGTGGGCGCCGGACAGCACCTTGATGAGGGTGCTCTTGCCGGCTCCGTTCTCACCGAGCAGGACGTGCACCTCGCCCCGGCGCAGGTCGAAGTCGACGTCGTCGAGCGCGACCACGCCCGGGAAGGCCTTGCGTACGCCCTCGATGCGTAGCAGTTCTTCCGGACTACTCACGTGTGGCTCCTCCGGTCGGGGAAGACGGGTCGGGCTCGCCGCAGGAACGGCGGACGACCAGGTGGGCGGGCAGGACGGTCGACGTGGCCGGTTCGCCCGCGATGAGGCCGGCCAGTGCCCGCACCGCCACCCGCCCGAGTTCCGCGGTCGGCTGGGCGATCGCGGTGATGGGCGGCGCGGTGTGCGGGAACCAGGGGATGTCGTCGAACGCGGCCAGGGCGATGTCGTCGGGCACGCGCAGACCCCGGTCGCGGATCGCGTCGAGAGCGCCCAGGGCCATGAGGTTGTCGTTGGCGAAGACCGCGTCGGGGCGTTCGGGAAGGTCCAGGAAGGCCTCGGTGGCCAGACGTCCGCTCTCGGCCTGGAAATCGCCGCTGCCCACGTGGGAGTCGGACAGCGACAGTCCGAACTCCGACAGCGCGGCGCGGAAGGCCTCCACCCGCTCGCGGCCGGTGGTCGTGGCAGCGGGACCGGTGATGACCGCGAGCCGGCGGTGGCCGAGTCCGTACAGGTGGGCGACCAGGTCCCGGATCGCGCCGCGGCCCTCGGAGCGCACCACGGGGGCGTCGGAACCGGGGATCCAGCGGTCGACGAAGACCACGGGGGTGGGGCCGGAGACGGCGTCGAGCGTAGTGGGGGAGCGGCCGTCCGCGGGGGAGACGAGGAGGCCGTCGATGCGGCGTTCCATGAGGGAGCGCACGTGGTGGCCCTCGAGGTCGGCGCGCTCGTCGGCGTTGCCGATGATGACGCTGTAGCCGAGCGCGCGGGCCTCCTCCTCCACGGACCTCGCGAGTTCGGTGAAGTAGGGGTTGAGCACGTCGCTGATGACCAGTCCGATCGTGCGGGTCCGGTCGGTGCGCAGGGAACGGGCCACGACGTTGGGCCGGTACCCGAGCGTCTCGGCGGCGGAGAGGACCTTGGCGCGGGCGCCGTCGCTGACCGCCGACTGCCCGTTGAGGGCGCGCGAGACCGTCGCCACCGACAGCCCGGCCGCCCGGGCGACGTCCTTGATGCCCACCACCTGCGTTCACCTCCTCGAACACGTCGTGTGTGCGGGGCCTGGAAGGTGCGGTCCCGGCACGCTGGAAACGATTACATGATCGGAAACGATTACACCATGACCAAGCAACACAGAAGTTCACAGAACAGGGCGCACTGGGACGGGGCGGGGCCTGCGGTGCGTTCGGTGTGTGCCGGAGTGCGGGGGTTCCGGGGCCGCTGCGGGGCACGATCGTGCGGCCGTATCATCCCGGTCACGATTTCCGGGGCGCGGTGAGGGGACGCACAATGGGGCCATGGAACGCAGGGACGCCGTAGTGATCGGAGCGGGCGCCGCCGGGCTCATGGCCGCGCTCGAGCTCACCGCCGCCGGATACGACGTGGAGGTGATCGAGGCCCGCGAACGTGTGGGCGGGAGGGCGCACACCGTGCGTTTCCCCGACGGGCGCTTCGCCAACGCGGGGGCGGAGTGGGTCAACCCCGAACACCACGAGGTGCTCGGCCTCGTCGACCGCTACGGGCTCGGGTTGCGCTCGGGCGGCGGGTTCGAAGCGCTCGTCGTCGACGGATGGGCGCGGGTCGGCGAACCCGCGGACGCCGAACGCGTCGAAGAGGCGCTCGAAGGCCTCGAGGGGCGCCTGACCGACCACGAACGCCCCTGGGACGACCCGGTCGCGCGCGAGATGGACCGCCGCAGCGCCCTCGACTGGATTCACGACGCCGGGCTCTCCGCGGGCGAGCGTGCCCGGATGACCGCCTACATCCACGCCGAGTACATGGTCGAACCCGAGGAGCTGTCCGAACTCGCCCTTGCGCTGGCCGCCGACCTCGACTCCGGCGACACGGCCTACCGCATCGCCGGCGGCACCACCGAACTCACCGACGCCATGGCCCGGGAGCTGGGGGAGGAGCGCATCCGCCGCGGCGATGCGGTGCGCAGGATCGAACACGGGCAGGACGGCGTCGTGGTCCGTACCGACACCCGCGCCGTCGCCGCGGAGCGTGCGGTGGTCGCCGTGCCCCTGCCTGCCCTGGACCGCATCACCCTGGACCCGGCGGTGCCCGTGCCCTCGGTGCACCAGGGCCGGGGCGGCAAGCTCCTGGTCCCCTACGCCCGGCGCCCCGACACCGGTACCGGAGACCGGCACGCCGGCCGTGTCGGGTTCCAGCACGTGTACGACAACGCCCCCGACGACCAGCCGGGAGACCCGGGCGTTCTCACCGCCTACACCTACCGGCCGCTGTCCGAGGACGAGGTGGTGGAGACCTTCGGCGAGCTCTACCCCGAACTCGGCGCCCCCGACGCGGCACCCGTCGCGGCCTGGTGGAGCGAGGAGCCCGAGTCCGGCTGCACCTACTCCGCCCTGGGCCCCGGCGACCTGGACGCCCTGCGGCGCCTGCGCGAGCCCTTCGGGCCCCTGTATCTGGCGGGGGAGCACACCGAGATCATCTGCGGGTTCGTCGAGAGCGCCCTGCGCAGCGGCCGCCGTGTGGCCGCCCGCATCACCGGCGGGGNTTCATCCAGTCCCCGGGCCCCTCCTCGCGGTCGGTCAGCTCCGGCTCGGCGCCACCCCGTCGGGGGAACCCTCCGGAACGTCGGCCGTGCCCGGCTCACCGGTGCTCTCACCCTCGGTGCGGCGTTCCTCCAGTGCCGAACCCTCCACGTCGATGTCGGGCAGGATCCGGTCCAACCACTTCGGCAGCCACCAGGCGCCGTTCCCGGCCAGATGCATCAGTGCCGGGATCAGCAGCATGCGGACCACGAACGCGTCGATGAGTACACCGAAGGCCAGCGCGAACCCGATCGAGCTGATCATCATCGTCTCGGAGAAGATGAACCCGCCGAAGACCGAACCCATGATGATCGCTGCAGCGGTGACCACGGCACGCCCGGCCCGGAAGCCCTGCACCACGGCCAGGCGCGCGGGTACGCCCCGCACGTACGCCTCGCGCATACCGGTTCCGATGAACAGCATGTAGTCCATCGCCAGGCCGAACAGGATGCCCACCAGCAGCGTCGGCAGGAAGTTCAGCACCGGCCCCGGGTTCTCCACCCCGAAGAGCGCGCCGAGCCAGCCCCACTGGTAGACGGCGACCACACCGCCGAGCGCGGCGAAGTAGGACAGGATGAACCCGAGGGTGGCCACGACCGGGACGAAGATCGACCGGAACACCAGCAGCAGGATGACCAGCGACAGGCCCATGACCACCGACAGGTAGGTCGGCAGCGCGTCGCTCAGGGTGTCGGAGATGTCGATGTTGCCGCTGGCCATGCCTGCGACGCCGAGCGGCCCGGCGCCCTCGATGGGTTCGAGGTCCCGGAAGGTGTGGACCAGGTCCTCGGTGGACTCACTGGAGGGCCCGCCCTCGGGCACGACCTGGAAGATGGCCATCTCGTGGTCGTCGGAGATCCCGATCGGGGCGACGGCCGTGACGTCGTCGCGGGAGTAGAGTTCTTCCGCGACCTGGAGCTGTTCCTCCTCGGCCTGCTCCTCGGCGGCCTCCTCCGTGGGGCCGCCGGTGAGGTCGGACGCGACCAGCAGCGGGCCGTTCATGCCCTCGCCGAAGTTCTCCTCCACCGCGGTGTAGGCCGCGTACTGCGTCGAGTCGGTGGGCTCGGCTGCGCCGTCGGGCATGCCCAGGCGCAGGTCGAGCGCGGGCAGGGCGATGATGCCCAGTGCCAGGACGGCGATCCCGGAGCGCAGCAGTGCCCGCCCTGTCGACATCGGCCGGAGCTCGTCCTGCTCGCCGTGGCGGTGCTTGCCGTCCGCGGCGCCGCCCTCACCGTCCAGACGTGCGCGCTCCTTGCGGGACAGGATGCGCATGCCCACCAGCGACAGCAGCGCAGGGACCAGGGTCACCGCGATGAGCACGGCGGTGGTGATGGCGATCGCGCCCACGCTGCCCATCAGGCCCAGGAAGCCGATCCCTGTCAGGTTCAGGCCCAGCAGCGCAACGAGCACCGTCGTGCCCGCGAAGACCACCGCGTTGCCGGCCGTGCCATTGGCCAGCCCGACGGACTCGCTCAGGCCGGTGCCCTCCTTGAGCTGGCGCCGGTGCCGGTTGACGATGAACAGCGCGTAGTCGATACCCACGGCCAGGCCCAGCATCAGGCCCAGGATCGGTGTCACGGACGCCATCTCCAGCACACCCGACAGCGACATCGCGATCAGGGTGGCGATACCGACACCGACCAGCGCCGTCAGGATCGGAAGTCCGGCGCCGATCAGGGTGCCCAGCATGACCACCAGGACCACACCGGCAACGATCACACCGATGACCTCGGCGGTGCTCACCAGGCTCGGCATGCTCATCGCGATGTCGTTGCCGAACTCGACCTCGGTGCCGGGCACCGGGGCGTTCTCGAAGACCTCCATGACGGCGTCGCGGGTCTCCTGGGAGACTTCCTCCTGCCCGTCGGTGAAGGAGATGTTGACCAGGGCGGTCGCACCGTCGTCGGAGACCGTGCTGATCTCGGAGGACATCTCGAGCATGGCCTCGCCCCGCTCGAGCTCTTCCTCCTGTTCCTCGATGACCGCGCGGTTCTCGTCGATCTGCGACTGCTGGATCTCGAGCTCGTCCTCGACCTGGTCGAGCATTCCGGCCATCTCGGCCTGGGCCCGGCCCTCGTCGAGCTCCTCCTGGCCGGCGTCGAGTTCGGCGAGCCCGTCGTCGATCTCCTCGCGGCCCTCCTCCAGCTCCTCGCGCTGGTCGGCGGTCTCCTCCTCGGTGACGAAGGGGTCCACCACGTCCGCGACACCGGCGACCTCGGCGGCCTCCTCGGTGCGGTCGGCGATCTGCTCCTGTTGCTCCTCGGTGAAGGGTGTGCCGTCCTCGGTCTGGTAGACGACGGTGCCCGCACCGCCGCCCATCCCGTCGAACTCCGACGACAGCTGCTGGTTCACCTCGTCGGTCGGGGTGCCGGGGATGGAGAAACTGTCCTCCAGCTCGCCCGAGAAGAGGAAGAACGCGGTCCCGGAGGCCAGCAAGAGGGCCAACCAGACCGTTATGACGGTCTTCGCCCGGCTCGCGCACGCGCGTCCGAGTCTGTAGAGAAATTCAGCCATGGGTCTTTCGCCAAACGAAGGTGGGTGGGGTGAGCGCGGTGGACGCTCAGTGCGTCGCGGGGCCGATGGAGCCGTAGCCGTCGCGGTTCACCGAGATCATGCGTTCGAGGAGTTCGGTCCAGGTGCGGCGCGAGGCGTCGGTGTCGACACCGCCGGTGCTCTCCCGCCAGCGGCGGACCACGACCACGCCGCCGCCGACGAGCCCGCCGCACATGAGGTCGACCACGAGCGGGTCGGCGTCGGGGTGTCGGTGCATGACGATCGCGCTGAGGCGGGTGGTCATGTCGTTGATCGCGCTCTCGAACAGCGCCGCCTCGCTCGGGGAGGGCTCGCACTCCCCCCGGGCGAGCATGCGTTTGAGGCGGGTGATCGGTGTGACCAGGTCGGCCGAGCGCACGGCATCGGCGACCTCGTCGAACATGGCGCCGGGGCTGGTGTCGACCTCGGTGCCGAAACCGGACGCGATGTCGTCGAGGATCGACTCGAGTATCTCGCCGAACACCTCGAGCACGATGTCGTCGAGGGAAGCGAAGTGGTTGAACACGGTCCGCCTGGACACGTCCGCCCGTTCGGCGAGCTGGTCGACGGTGAACCCCGTGCCCTCGATCTCGGACATCAGTTCTGCAGCGGCATCGATGATGGCGCGGCGGTGGCGTGACTTCAGCGCTTCGCGCCGGTCGCGCGAGCGAGTTCTGCCCTGTTCGTTCACACTGTTCACGCTATGCGCGTGAATGCACTCAGTGCAACGACGCACTTGGTGCACCCAGTCACAGTGGTGCGCAAGGGCGTCCGGAGGGCTGGGGGCCGGGCCCCGGGGGCGGGGTGGTGGCGCCGCTCCTCGACGTCTTCGGAGGAGAGGGGCTGTTCCCAGGCGTAGGTTCACGCCGTTGCGCGCGAATGGGCCCTCGGCAGGCGGCGGTGCACCGCGTGGGCGGTGAGTGGGCGGTCTGTGGGGTCGTGGTGGGGGGAGAGGGGGCTGGGAACTCAGGTGCTCCGGGGGAGGCTCCCGTGTCGTGGGGCGGGCCGGCTCCTGTTGTGCGGCCTGCAGCCCCGCGCGCGTGTCCTGACGTGCGGGCCCTCCGTCGTGGAGGCTCTTCAACGCAGGCGCACGGGAAGGGCGTCCCAGGTGTTGGCCACGATGGAGGGCTCCCGTTCGGTTCCCGGTAGGCGCTCCCCTCCACGTGGGCCGGTGCTAGGCTCCCCCCATGGGGAGCACACACGTCGCCGACGGGGATCTGGTCCATCTGCGCCGCTGCGTCGACCTGGCGCGGGAGGCCCTGGAAGCGGGCGACCAGCCCTTCGGATCCCTCCTCGCCGACGGCTCCGGAACCGTGCGCTTCGAGGACCGCAACCGGATCTCCGGAGGGGACCACACCCGGCACCCGGAGTTCGCGATCGCCCGGTGGGCCGCCGAGAACCTCACCCCCGAGGAACGCGCCGCCTCGATCGCCTACACATCGGGCGAGCACTGCGCCATGTGCAGCGCGGCACACGCCTGGGTGGGGTTGGGGCCGATCGTCTACGCCTCCAGCACCGAGCAGCTCACCGCCTGGCACGCCGAGTGGGGCGTGGCGCCCGGCCCGGTCACTCCGCTGTCGATCAATGACGTAGCCCCGGGTGTGCCGACCCGCGGTCCGGTGCCGGAGCTGGCCGAGGAGGTCCGCCTCCTGCAGGCCCGCAGTGCCGGGGTGGCCTGAGCCCGTCCTCAGCCTGCGGGCTCGCGTGCGGCCGGCGCGGCCCTCCGTCCCGATCCGATGAGCGCCAGGGTTCCTGCGCACACCGTCGTGCCCGCCCGTTCCGCGGCGGTCGGCCCGGCCCGGAGTGCTGCGGTGCGCCTCTGACCCGGATCGAGGGCCGGCCCGGGGTGCGCCTTCTCACGGGCCGAGAATGCTGTGCAAGCGGTACTGTACCGTCTGGACGGTTCAAGTGGCCGTCCGAACGACAGTACTCAACTGGAGCGTGATGCCCGTGACCCCGAGTTCCCCTGATGCCGTGGACGTGCGCGAGCGGGAGCGACCCGACCGAGGCGCCGCCGAGCGGCCGCCGCGCCCCCAGCCCAGACCGGCCCGGCGCAGCGAGGTGGGTGACGTCGCCGAGGTGCTCCGCCGTGCCTTCATCGGCGACCCCGTCATCGACGCGTTCTTCCCGGACGCCGACGAACGCCCGCGCCGGGCCCGCCGCATGTTCGCCGTCCAGGCCGCCTTCGAGCACCTGCCGAACGGCCTGGTCGAGGTCGTCGATGGCAGGGACGGCATCGTGGGCGCCGCCCTGTGGGGAACCCCCGGAACCCCGCGTACCACTCGGACCCTCAGCAGCCTGCGCTCGGCACCACACCTGGTCGAGACCCTGGGCCTGCGCCGTGTGTTGTCCCTGGGCACCCTTGCCCGGGACTGCGCGCGTCTCGCGCCCGACCGCCCGTACTGGTACCTGGCGGACCTCGGAACCGACCCCGACGCGCGGGGCACCGGGGCCGGCGGGGCGCTCCTCCGGTCCGGTCTGGGGCGTGCCGACGCCGACGCCCTGCCCGTCCACCTGGAGTCCAGCAAGGCCGAGAACATCCCGATCTACGAGAAGTTCGGGTTCCGTGTGACCGGGACGGTCCGGATGCCCGACGGCCCCGAGCTGTACGCGATGCTGCGCGAGCCGGCACGGGGCTGACCGATGGGCACCGGCTGCCCCGGGCCCTACTGCTCGATCTGCTCCTCGTGCACCCGGGCGATCTCCCGCGCCCCTTCGGCGTTGGTGTGGATGTCGGGGCCGATCTCGGCGTCGCACATCCACGTCCAGTCACAGACCCTCTGCACGTTGAGGGGGAGCCCGGTGGTGCTCTCCTCGGGAACGTCGAACTCGCCGGAGTCGAAGCGGGCCTCCACATCGGCCACCTCGATGTCCTGCTCGGCGTAGGCCGACCGCAGGGTGTCGTTGAGCTGCTCCATCACCCCGACCGCGTAGTCGACGACTCCGCGGCCGTCGGGGAGCTCGCCACCCGGGGTGCCCGGGTCGGGGTCGTCGACGTGCTCGACGGCCCAGGGTGCGAGGAACGGGTTGTAGTAGGTCATCCCGACGATCCGGGTCTCCGGTCCGGCCGCCTCGCGCAGCCGTTCGGTGACTTCGGGCAGCTCGTCCTCGACCCGTTCGAGGCCCTCCTCGACGCAGTCGGTGTCCAGGTTGGAGGCGTCGGCGGGGTCGCTCAGGTCGACCTGCTCGAAGCAGCCGGCGATGTTGTTGATGCCCAGGCTCAGAGTGATGAGCTCGACGTCCCCCTCGTGTTCCTCCAGGAAGTCCTCGGCCGTCTCCACCTGCGAACCGCCGTCGTAGCGGTCACCACAGGCGGGGTTGTCGCCCTCGAGGAAGGTCGACGTGTCCTCGCCCCGGCAGCCGGCCCGCTGGTGTGCGAGTTCGTGACCGTCCTCCGCCAGCGATGCGGTGAGGAAGTCGGTGTAGGCCTCGTCGGTCTGCTCGGGCAGTCCCTCGCCGTCGGGCTGGACCCCGACGGTCAGGGAATCTCCCACCGACAGGTACCGGTCGGCGCCCGTGCCCCCGTCCTCCCCGGGGCCGGGGCCGGAGCAGGAAGCCGTGGTCAGGGCGAGGGCGGCGACCAGGGCCGCAGCGGGGACGGTTCTCACGGGATGCTCCCAACAGCGCACACGGTGTGTCACGGGGCATCCCCCGTGGCGCCGGGGGAGGGAGGGACCCGCCGAGGCCACAGTAGGACATGCGCCCGACGAGCCCGGCGGGTGCCCCGGCCCTTCCGGGCGGCTACAGGTACTCGGCGGCGAAGGCCCGCACGTCGCTGGTGAAGAGGACCGGCGCCTGCGACGCCGCGAAGTGCCCGCCCCGCTCGTACCGGGTCCAGCGCACGATCGTGTTTGCCCTCGAGCGCCGAGCCCCGGACCGCACCCGTCGGTGATGCCTGCTCAGGCGTCGTGGCGGAACAGGTACGGCGGCCGGTGCGCGAGCGGTCCCTCCGCCGCCAGCGCCAGGGCACCGTCGAGCGCGTCACCGGCCGGGTCCACCAGCCGGGCGTCGGGCACCCGGCGCAGCACCGCGGCCCGGAACGGGTCGGACACCAGCGCGCCCGCGTCGAACAGCCGACCGCCCCACGAGAACGTGCGCTCCAACCCGGGCGAAGCCGCCGCGGCCGCCGTCTCACCCAGGTGCGTTCCGGCCTCTCGCCAGATCCGCCGGGCCACCGCGTCACCTTCCCGCGCCGCCTCGGCCACTTGCGGGCAGAACGACGCGAGCAGGGAAGAGGTCGCGTCCCCGCCCCGGTACAGCTGCACCTCCAGCTCCTGTACCCCTCCGAAGCTCCGTTCCGCCCGGGCGAGCAACGTCGCGGACCCACCGGGCAGTCCGTCCAGAGCAAGCAAAGCCCGGCGCAGCCCCTCCTGCCCGACCCAGGCGCCGCTTCCCCGGTCGCCCAGCAGGTATCCCCAGCCGTCGGTACGACGCCACAACCGGTGCAGGTCGGTGCCGAGCGCCACCGACCCGGTCCCGGCGGCGACCACCACACCGGGTCGCCCGCGCAACGCACCCGCGTGGGTGGTCAGCGCGTCCGCGGCCAGCAGCACGTCCCCGGCCGGGAAACCCGCGCGTAGCAGGCGCACCAGCTCGTCGGGGTCCTCCACCAGATCGGGGAGACCGGTCAGCCCCACCGCGATCCGGTCGAAGCGGTCGGTGCCCGAGCGCTGCGCGGTCCCCCGCAGCAGGTCAAGGATCCGGGGAACCAGCCGCGGCACGTCGATCCCGCCCTGCACACGCGGCACGGCGGCCGTGTCCTGCGCGCGCACGGCGGCACCGCCGCAGCGCGCCGCGACCCGCACCCCACCACCGCCGACGTCGACCCCGGCCAGAGCGAGACCTGCGCCCCCGCTCACCGCGGGTCCCCGTACCGGTCGAACAGAGCCCGTGAGCGTTCCACCACGTCACCCGGGACGGCCTCGCCCTCCGGCCCCTCACGCAGGAACCGGGCGGCGCGCGCCTGCAGGCGCTCCTCCAACCGGGCCGCAGCACCCTCGCGGTCGGTCAGCGCCGTGTCGACCCCCTCGGCCCACATACGCCACCGATCGCGGTAGTAACCGCCGACGAGCCCGGACCACAGGCGCCCGGCGTAGTCGTCCAGGAACGGGCTCTCGGGGGTGTCCCACACGGTCAGCAACCGGCGCGCGTTGTCCACCATCACCGCACGTCCGTCGGCGTCCCCGCCCCAGGCGGCGGCCTTGTCCTCCCACAGGCGGAAGGTGAACTCCGGGCGGGTGGCCAGCAGCCCCTCCAGGTCGGTGAACACCCCCAGGAAACGTTCCACCCGCGCCGGGTCGGCCCCTCCCTCGCCAGAAGCACGCTCCACCACGTCCAGGTACAGGCGGTCGGCCACCCGCGCCAGGACGGCCGTGGCGACCTCCACCAGATCGTGCCCCAACGGCCCGCGAGCCAGGTCCGGATCGCGCTCGGCCGCCTCCACGAGGTCGGCCCAGGCCCGGTGCAACACGGCCGGTTCGTACCAGACCAGCCCCTCGACGTCGGCGCGCAACCGCTCCGGCTCGGACAGGTCCCGGTAGCCGGGCGAGAGGGTCAGCACCCCGTTGAACTGCTCAGGGAAGACACGCACCCCGCGTGCCCCGTAGATCGTCGCTTCGAGCCCCTGCCAGGCCCGCAGCAGAGCCGGGTCCCGGTCGGGGCCGTAACGCTGCGCCACGAACCCGGGCAGCCAGTCGCGCGCGACGTCCTCCACCGGGTTCCAGGCCTGGTCGGCGACCAGCTCGAAGAAGGCCGGGTTGTTGTGGGTGGCCTCCATGGCCAACCCCACCCCGACCGGCGGAGTGGGGGCCCGCCGAGCCCGGTTCAGCCCGTCCACCGCGCCCTGCAGATCTCCGACGGGGTCGGTACGGCCCCCGAAGTTCAGCAGCGAGCACCACATCCAGGGTTTTCCGGAGAAGGCGTCGAAGCGTTCCCACTGCGGGTCGGCCTCCGCCCACAGGTCGAGCACGAGCAGGCGTTCGCCGGGCACGGAGTCGAGGAACGCCCGCACACGCTCGTCGCTCCAGAAGTCGCGCTGGTACGAGAACGGCCAGGCCTGCAACACCCACACCGCCTCGGGATCGGCGGGCG
>NZ_ANBF01000169.1:62251-115866 GCF_000341025.1 Nocardiopsis salina YIM 90010
GCGGGGTCGGACTCCACCGGCGGCATCTCGATGAAGGGGTCGGCGGCGTAGCGGTGGTCGGTTCCGAGCAGGTCGATCTGGCTGCGCGTGATCTGCTCGGCCAACCGTGCGTACAGCGGGTCGGCGGGGGAGAGCACCTCGGTGACGAAGCTGTGCCAGGTGCGCGGAGTGGTGCGTTCGGGCGCGAGCTTCGGGGGCACGTGCCCGGTGAAGGAGGGCAGAACCGGGCGCATGCCGAACGCGCGCTGGCGTTCGAGGATGCGACGGCCCAGTTCCAGGTGGGCGTCGATCCAGTCCGACGGCAGCGGCCCCGCGAACCCGTCCAGGTTGCCCATGTACTGCCAGGGCAGGTACGAAGGCCCGCCCAGGAAGGCGCGCACAGTCTCGTCGTCCAGCCCCAACCGGGTGTAGGCCTCCCACAGCACCGCCTCGTGGCCGACCAGTGACAGGGGAGCGGTGACTCCGTGCAGGGCCATCCAGTCGATCTCCCGTTCCCAGTCGGCCCAGCCCCAGAACGTGCTCGTGTAACCGTAGGTGCAGAAGTTCAGGTAGTAGGTCTGCTCGATCGACGCGTTCCCGCGGGTGAGGGACGCGTCGGGGAAATACGCGGTCCCCAGAGGCAGCGGGGTGTCCCAGCCGACCGAGCACGAGCAGACCCGGCCCAGGTAGGTGTGCAGCCCGACCGCGGCCGCCACTCCGTCGGTGGCCCGCACGGTCAGGGCGCCGTCCTGGCACCGGTACTCGAAGGAGCGCCGCGCAGCCTCCAGGGTCTCCCACTCGACCGGGGGCCGCCCCTCGCCGAGTACCCGGTCGGCCAGCTCGGACGCGGTCCGCGCCCAGTCCGGCCGTGCTGCGTCCGCCGCCATCGCTCCCCCTGGGGTGTTGCCCGTGTCACACCGAGTTCCGTACAGTACTCACCCGACTCGAACAGCGGCAAGAGCAGCGGGAACGGGGGCGGACACCGGGCCGCCCGGCGCCCCGGGCCCCGGACACACGCGCGGTGCCGCCGCGGTCGAGGGGCCCCGCCATCACCGGCAGGCCCCACTGCAGGGAGAGAGTATTGCCCACCACACCGGGGAGAGGCCGCGCCGCTGCGGGGGCGGCCGGCGTGCCCGTGCTCGGCTCGTGCGCGGTGCCGTCGACGAGTGCGCGCCAGGACGACACACTCGCGCCCGTCTCCACGGCCGTACCCGGCGGACTCGCCGCCCTCCGGCCCGCCTTCCCCGACGACCCGCCCGTCCAGGCCCTGGTGGACGGCTTCGGCTTCCCCGAAATCCAGGGGTTGGCGTCCGGAACCACGAGCGGGGAGGTATTCCTCCGCACGCTCCAGGAGGAATGGGACGAGCACCATGAATGAGGGAGTCACCACCGCACGCCGCTCCGGACGCCGGCGCAATGAACGTGGAGCGCTCAACCAGGGCGGGCGCGGTGCCTGGCTGTACCTGCTGCCGGCCGTCGTGGTCTACGTCGGTTTCCTCGTCTACCCGGCCGTCAGCACCCTGCAGTTCTCGTTCCTGGACTGGGACGGGATCGCACCACCCGAGTGGGCCGGGATCGGCAACTTCGTGCTGGCCCTCACCGACCCGCTCCTGGCGAGGGCGATCGGCAACGGGCTCCTGCTCATCGTCTTCTTCACGGTGGTCCCGATCGCCGTGGGCCTGCTCATGACCGCACTGCTCATCGGGCGGATCCGACACGGGACCACCTTCTTCAGGGTCGTGTTCTTCCTCCCGCAGGTGCTGCCCCTGGTGGCCGTGGGTACCACCTGGCGCTGGGTCTACAGCGAGGACGGCATGGTCAACCAGTTCCTGGACCTGGTCGGGCTGGGCCACCTCGGCCGCGCGTGGCTGGGCGACGAACAGTTCGCCCTCGTCGCCCTGGGCCTCATCGGGACCTGGGTCATGAGCGGGCTGTGCATGATGCTCTTCATGAGCGGCGCTCAGAAGGTCGACACCTCCCTGCACGAGGCCGCGGCCATCGACGGCGCCGGCCCGGTACGGCAGTTCCTGAGCGTCACCCTCCCCGGGCTGCGCAAGGAGATCAGCATCGCCGGCGTCATCACCACCATCGCCGCCCTGGCCAGCTTCGACCTGGTCTTCGTCACCACCAACGGCGGCCCGGCCGGGGCCACCAACGTGCCCGCCCTGCTCGTGTACCGGTTGGCCTTCAACGAGGGTGACATCGGGGCCGCCAGCGCACTCGCGGTGGTCCTGACCGTGCTCGTCGTCGTGCTCGTCGGAGCGATCCGCTACCTGGCCAGGGAGGACTCATGAGACACGGCACCCTGGGTACGGCCCTGAGCTACGGGCTCCTGAGCCTCATGGCCCTGCTCGTGCTCCTGCCCTTCGTCGGGATCGTCCTGGCCGCGCTGCACCCGTCCGGGAGTCAGGTCGCCGGGGTGGGCCTGCCCGAGCAATGGTCCTGGGAGAACTTCCGCCTGGCGTGGGAGGCCGGGGGGTTCGACGACCTCATGCGCTCCAGCCTGATCATCAGCGGGGCAGTGGTGCCGCTGACCGTGCTGTTCGCGACCATGGCGGGGTTCGCCCTGTCGATCCTGCGGGTGTGGGGCGGTCGCTACCTCTCCCTCGGGTTCGTGCTCGGCCTGACGGTGCCGGTGGAACTGCTGGTCATTGCGCTCTACTACAACCTGCGCGAGGTCGGCCTCACCGATGCCTACCTCGGGGTGGTCCTGGCCGAGGTCGCCCTCTTCCTGCCCTTCGGCGTCTACTGGATGCAGTCGCACTTCTCCGGGGTGCCGCGCGAACTCGTGGAGGCCGCCCGCATGGACGGCGCCCGCAATCGCACCGTCCTCTGGCGGGTGCTCATGCCCATCTCCTGGCCCGCCGTGACCACACTGACCGTGCTGGTGTTCATGTGGTCGTGGAACCAGTTCCTGCTCGTGCTCGTGATGATGCAGGACCCGTCGATGCGCACCGCACCCACCGGACTGGGTTTGTTCGTGGGTCAGTACGGAACCGACATCCCGCTGTTGGCCGCCGCGAGCCTCATCGTCATCGCGCCGATCGTCGTGGTGTACCTGGTCTTCCAACGCAGCTTCGTCAACGGCATCACCCGGGGCGCGGTCAAGGGGTGAAAGAGCGCCCGGGGCCGCGGGCACGGCCCCGGGGCGGGACTTCAGTGCGCCCATTCCTCACGGCGCCAGGCGGCGTCCCAGAACATCCATTCGTAGGTCGTGGCCCGTGAGAACGCCTCGCGCATGCGCGCCACGGTCGCTGCGTCCGCTGCGGTGGCCTGCCGGTCGGCGATGGCCTTCGCCTGCTCGGTGGCCTCGGCGAAGTCCTCGTCGGCGTAGGTCGCGATCCATTCGCCGTAGGGGTGCTCGGACAGCGGACCGGCCTTGGCCATGAGGCGCTCGCCCACGTCGGCGTAGACCCAGAAACACGGCAGCACCGCGGCCACCAGTTCCGCGTACCCCTGTGTGTGCGCAACCGACAGCACGTACGAGGTGTAGGCGTTGCAGGTCGGTGACGGCTCGGCCTCGTCGGCCACCCGGCCCACTTGGCCCTCGTGCAGGGAACCCTCGACCACGATCGCGTCATGGGCGGCCTTGGCGAAGAACGCGATCTCCTCGCCGTTGGGTGCCTTGGCCGCCGCGGAGGCCAGGGCGCGCGCGAACCCGCGCAGATAGAGTGCGTCCTGGGTCATGTAATGGGCGAACCGGTCGCGGTCCAGGGAACCGTCCGCGAGTCCCCGTACGAACGGGAGCGAGTCGATCGCGTCGCGCGTCCCCGAGGTCGCCGCCCACACATCAGTACAGAATCCAGCCATCAGGCGATCCCTTCGCTAGTCCTAGCCAGAGCAGGTTCGACGGGTCTCATCTCAGCGCCTTGCGGAGGGCGCACCCCGTGCCTGTGCGGGACCCTACAGGCGGCCCCCGCGGCGTGACAGCCCGGGTCCGCGGCCGTGGAAGGCCTCGGGGCGTGTCAGGAACAGGGTCCCTGACGGCCGTGGTCAGGGCCGGGACCGGGTCGTCACGGCCCCCATCGGCACCGGATGAAACGCGCCCGCACGCCGCGTGTGACCTGTTTCATGCAGAAGTTGCATCAAAACGTTGTGTTCGGGTCGTTACGAACGTCAGAATGTGGGCAGGAACTCCACCCGATCTCTCGTCGGGGCCGAGCGCCGATACATCAAACAAGCGGTACACCCCGGCCGGCGCCCGCCCCGGGACGATGCCGCTTCAAAGCAGTCCACGTCAGGACATCGCATCCTGACCTCAGGTGCACGAGCCCAACGATGGTCCCCGACCCCGGGCCGTGCCTTCGTGGCAAGAGGGAGTCACGTATGGACACCACGAGAGAGTTTCAGCGCCCCACGATCGGCAACCCGCTGCGCGCGGTGTGGGGCTTCGTCAAGGAGATGAATCGGATCGCCGACGCGACCGGATCCACCGGTATGGACTGCGTCCGCTCCGCCGCACAGCCCCGCCGCCCCGAGACCGAGATCTTCGAACGGGGAACGGACATGGTCGTCCGGTGCGACCTCGCCGGTGTGCGCGCCGCAGAGGTCAACGTGCGGTGCTCCGAGGGCGGTCTCACGGTCTCCGGACGGTGCAGCACCGAAGGTGAGTTCCGCCGACAGTTCTCCCTGCCTGCGGGTATCGGCCCCGAGCAGATCAGCGCCGACCTCGACGGGGGCACCCTGGAGGTCACGCTCGAGGGCGCTGCGCTGCCCGCTGTCGACGTGGGCATCCCCGTGAACGGCCTCGCGCACGTTCCCGCCCCGAGGGAACCCGCGACCACGGCCGTGGCCCCGGGCGTTCCCCAGGAGGCCTGAGCCTCCTACCCACGCCTCCGAGCGCCCTCCGGCAGAGCCGGAGGGCGCTCGACGTGTCCGGGGCCCTTCCGGGGACGCCGGCGCAGTTGTCCACAGCTTCGAGCCGGACCCTTGCGAAGGCCAGGACGGGACCACAGGATGGATCCACTGCAGCGGGTCCGACCCCACGGGCCGTGCCGACGGGAAGGGCAGGTGCCATGTCCGCAGCGATGGACTCGACGGCCTCCATGACGTCGATGACCTCGAGTCGGGTCGACGACCTCCTGCGCCGCAGTGCCGCGCGCACACCGCAGCGCACCGCCCTGGAATTCGCCGACCGCACCTGGACCTACGCCGAGCTCGACTCCGCCGTCACGCGTGCCGCGGCCCGGCTGCTCGGCGAGGAGGCGGTGCACGGCGACCGCGTCGCCGCCTACGGCCGCAACTCCGACGCCTATCTGATCGCCTTCCTCGCGTGCGCACGCGCAGGGCTGGTGCACGTCCCGGTCAACTACGCGCTCGGCGGTGAGGAACTCACCTACCTCCTCGAACAGTCCGGCAGCACCCTCGTGCTCACCGATCCCGCACTCCGCCCCGCCGTCGAGGAGGTCGTCGACGGCACCGGAGTGCGCCGGATCCTGGATCTGCGCGACAGCCCGGGATCACTGTTGGAAGGGGCCGCCGAGGGGCCGCTCCCCGAGGTCGATGTGCAGGTGACAGAGACCGACCTCGTCCAGCTGCTCTACACGTCCGGGACCACCTCCCGGCCCAAGGGCGCCATGATGACCCACCGTGCGCTCGTGCACGAGTACGTGTCCTGCCTCGTGGGCCTGGACCTCGAGGCAGGCGACCGGCCCCTGCACGCCATGCCCCTCTACCACAGCGCCCAGATGCACGTCTTTCTCATGCCCTGGCTGGCGGTGGGCGCCACCAACACCCTCGTGGAGGCGCCCGACCCCGCCGACCTGCTCCGCCGTATCGAGACCGATCGCCACGGCGCCTTCTTCGCGGCCCCCACGCTGTGGGTCGCGCTGGCCAACCACCCGGAGTTCGGTGACCGCGACCTCACCAGCCTGCGCAAGGCGTACTACGGCGCATCCGTCATGCCCGGTCCCGTCCTCGCCACTCTCCAGGAGACCTTGCCCGAACTGGGCTTCTACAACTGTTTCGGCCAGAGCGAGATCGGTCCCCTGGCGACGGTCCTGCGGCCGGAGGAACACACCGACCGGCCGGCCTCCGCAGGCCGGGCCGCCCTCTTCGTCGAACTCCGTGTCGTCGACGGCGACGGCCACGACGTCGCCCCCGGTGAGCTCGGCGAGGTCGTCTACAGGTCGCCACAACTGTGCCAGGGATACTGGGACAAACCCGAGGAGACCGATGAGGCCTTCCGCGGCGGCTGGTTCCACTCCGGTGACCTCGTACGTGCCGACGCCCAGGGCTACATCGAGGTCGTCGACCGCATCAAGGACGTCATCAACACCGGAGGTGTGCTCGTGGCCTCCCGCGAGATCGAGGACGTGCTCTTCGCTCACCCCGGCGTAGCCGAGGCCGCGGTCGTCGGTGTTCCCGACACCCGGTGGATCGAGGCGGTCACCGCCTATGTCGTGCCCGCCCCCGGCGCTGGGCACGGCGCCCTGCCCGGTCTGCTCACCGACCACGTCAAGGAACACCTCGCGCCCTTCAAGGTGCCCAAGGCCGTGCACCTCGTCGAGGAGCTCCCGCGCAACGCCTCCGGCAAGATCCTGAAACGCACCCTGAGAGACGGCCGGGACTGAGACCTCAGGAACCACGGTTCCCGGCCGTGCAGAGCACGCACTTCGGTCCACCCGATTCTCCTGGCTCTCGCACGGCAAATGGGGCCAACAACGCATAACGCCTCCGACCTGCGCCGATCACCGGAGAGAGGGTTTCTCTGCGCACGCCCTCCGGGTACTCGCCGTCACGGACCGCGCACCCGGCAAGGAAGGCGGCGCACAGTGCACCGCACCAGAAGAGACCACGTCCGGCACGCATCCCCCGCACGCGCTCGGGGGGACGGAACATGAGTGACGTTCCCCCGGGGCCGGGCAGCGGCTGTCCCACCGAGACCGCCGTACGCGGATCCCTGGTCTGGTTCTCCGACGACCCCTTCCTCACCTCCAGCGAGCACGCGCTGGAGTACATCGAGGACGGGCTGGTCGTCGTCCGGGACGGCCGGATCCACGCGATCGGCCCCTACACCGAGCTCGCCGACTCCTTGGCCACGGGCACCACTGTCGTGCACCACCGGGACAAGCTCGTGCTCCCCGGGTTCGTGGACCCGCACGTGCACTACGTGCAGACCCGCATCATCGGCGCCTACGGAGACCAGCTCCTCGACTGGCTGCAGAACCACGTCTACCCCGAGGAGGTGCGCTTCGCCGACCCCTCCTACGCACGCCGCCACGCGCATGTCTTCTGCGACCAGCTCCTGCGCAACGGCACCACCACGGCCCTCGTCAACTGCGCGACCTTCCCCGACTCCGTCGACGCGCTCCTCGAGGAGACCACGCGCCGTGGCATGCGTGTGGCCGCAGGCAAGGTCCTCATGGACCGCAACGCCCGCCCCGACCTTCTCGACCCCGACCCGCAGCAGGCCTACGAGGAGTCGGCCGCCCTCATACGGCGCTGGCACGGTGTGGGACGCAGTCTCTACGCCATCACCCCCAGGTTCGCCGTGGCCTGTACCGACGAGATGCTGCACCTGGCCGGCAAGCTCTGGGCGGAGAACCCCGGGACCCTGGTCCAGACCCACCTGGCGGAGAACACCGACGAGATCGAGGAGGTCCGGCGGCTCTTCCCGGACCGCGAGGACTACGTCGACGTCTACGAACACCACGGGCTTCTCGGACGCGGAGCGGTCTTCGCTCACGCGGTCCACATGGACGAACGCCAGTGGGGACGCCTTGCGGCAACCGGAAGCGGGGTCGCCCACTGCCCCACCTCGAACCTGTTCCTCGGCAGCGGCCTGTTCGCGGTGCATGAGGCCAAACGGCACCGGCGGCCCGTCCGCACCGGGCTCGGTACCGACGTCGGTGCGGGTACGAGCCTGTCCCTCCCGCAGACCATGAACGAGGCCTACAAGGTCGGACAGCTCGGCCACCATCCGATGGACGGAACCAAGCTCTTCCACCTGGCGACGCTGGGCGGGGCGGAGGCCATGGCCCTGGAGGGCCGGGTCGGCTCACTCGCGCCCGGGCACGAGGCCGACCTCGTGGTGCTGGACCCGACCGCCACCCAGTTGCTCTCAGCCCGCACGGCCGAGAGCGAGAGCATCGACGACGTGCTCTTCGCCCTGGCCCAACTGGGCGACGACCGGGCGGTGGCCGCCACCTACGTCGAGGGACGCCTCGCCCACGAGCGCAGCCCCTGTCCGGACCCCAAACCCGGGCGCGCCGAACACGATCGGTGACCCACCGCGCAAGCAGTACCCACCCGGGTCTCCCACCCGGAACGACGAAGGACACCTCCATGGCCGACCGTGTGGTCTTCCACCTCAACGGCGACAAGATCGAACTCGACCGACCCTCTCCGGGCCTGCTGCTCATCGACTACCTCCGCTCGGCGGAGGTCGGGCTCACCGGGACCAAGAAGAGCTGCGCTCAGGGCGGCTGCGGTGCCTGCACCGTGGTCCTTTCCCAGTGGAACCCCGAGAGCTCAGAACCCGAACACAGGGCCGCCAACTCCTGCCTGCGCCCCCTCTGTTCCCTCGACGGCATGGCCGTCACCACCATCGAAGGCACCGGTGAGGTTCGCCGTCCGGTCCCCGAGAGCCTCAGCCACCAGACGTTGAACTCCCGGGCCGCCGCCCCGCCCGACTACACCCTCCCGGCCGTCGCCGAAGCGGCGGAGGCAGCCGCCCGGATCGCGGAGGACCAGGGCCCCGAGGGCGGGGCCGGAGAGGGGGACGAGGACACGACCGACGACGGCACCGGTCCCGGATGCCGCACCATGAACCCCGTGGCCCACCGGTTGGCCGCCAACAACGGAACCCAGTGCGGCTTCTGCACCCCGGGCTTCGTCATGAACATGACCGAGTACCTGGTCAACCACCCCAGGGCGACCAAGGCCGACATCGAGCACGCCCTCGACGGCAACCTCTGCCGCTGCACGGGGTACCGGTCGATCCTCACCGGGTTGAAGACCTTCGCTCGGGACTGGTCGTCCGCGGACGAGTCCAACCGCATGCCGTGCATCCCGGAACCGGTGGGCAACCCTCCGGCGCCCGGTGCACGACCCAGCCTGGGCTTCCCCGAAGGGGCCCGCACGGAGCCGCGCCCGCTCACCGTCGAGTCGGACGGGCGAGTGTGGCACACGGTCACCAGCCTGGCGGGCCTCAAGGCCGCAATGGAAACCACCGCCCCCTCGGGGCGCCGACTGATCTGCGCCAACACTTCCTACGGCGTCTACCCCCAGGAGGTCGCTGACGCGCTCGACCTGGTCGACATCCGCAGGATCCCGGAGCTCCACGGTGTCTCGGTCTCGGGCGGGGAGCTGCACGTCGGGGCCGCCACCACCTACACCGACCTCATCGCCGCACTGGACCCGGCCGTCGACCCGCGGGGCAGCGACGGCACCGCCGTCCTCGAGACGCTGCGTTACATGGCTCGCCGTACGGCCGGCACCGTGCTGCGCAACACCGCCACCGTGGGCGGCAACACCATGATGGTGCTCCGGCACATCCTCACCGGCGCGGTCTTCCCCTCCGACCTGTTCACGGCACTGGTCGCGCTCGGTGCCCGGATCACCTACTGGAGGGCCTCGACACAGCAGCGCACGACGGTGGACGCCGGCGAGCTGGTGACTCTCGTGGGGGAGGGGACCACCGACCTGGACGACCTGGTCCTCCTGCACTACACCGTGCCCCTAGGCACGTCGGACACGGAGGCGGTCGCGCACAAGACCGCGTTGCGCGAGGTCAACGCGCACGCCCTCGTCAACGCCGCGGTCAGGCTGGAGGTCGACCCCGCCCGGAGCTCGCCAGGGGAGAACGGGTCGCTGTGGATCACCGGCGCCGACGTCGTCCTCGGCGGGGTGGACACCGGACCTTGGAGGGCCGAAGGCGTCGTGGTCGACCTCACCGAGTCGGCCCTGACCGTCAACAGCATCGACCCCCTGGTCACCAAGCTGCGTGTGGAGGTCGAGGCCGTCCTCGCGATGTCGGCCGAACGCCGCCGCGCAGCACCTGCTGAAGGCATCACGGACGCCTACCTCGCCGACCTGGCCGCCGGGTTCCTGCGCAAGTCGCTCATCGGGGCGCTCCACAACCGGGGCGTGGAGGTGCCCCCGCGCGAGCGCTCGGCGGGGGAGACCACCTGGGGCAACCGACCGGTCAGCGACGGGGTACAGAAGTGGACGTCGCAGAGTTGGCGCCAACCCGTCTCCTCGCCCCAGGTCAAGCGCCTGTCGATGTACCAGGCCTCGGGGCAGCTGCACTACACCCAGGACGTGCCGGTCGACCCCACCACCGCGCACGCTGCGCTCGCGGTCAGCCGCCGGGCCCTGGCCTCGTTCGCCTTCGCAGACCCCGAGACCGCCGGGGCGACCGGCCCCGATGCCCTGCGCAGGCACTTGGCCGAGGAGTTCCCGTCCTCGTTCCTCGGGCTGGTCGCCCACGACGACGTACCCGCCACCGGCATCAACACCCACGGCATGGGTTCGGACCAACCGCTCTTCGCCGTGGACCGGGTCGGCTACGTCGGCCAGTGCCTGGCCCTCGTGGCCGCGCGGACCGAGCACGAGGCCCGGAAGATAGCCGAGTACGTCTCCGAGCACTGCGTGATCTACGGAGAGGTCGACTGGTCCGAGGCCTGGAAGAAACCGATCCTGTCCCTGGACGAGGCGATCGACCGCAACAGTGTCTTCCCCGACTGCCCCCGCAGCGCGTCCTTCGTCTCCCACATCTGGAAGGTCACCCGCCCGGGGAGCCGCTTCGACTGGGCCGAACGCGAGGAAGGCCGGCACCGCGAACCCGCTGTGCGCACGGCCGATGTCGACGGGCGCCCCTGCACGGTGGTGGAGAACGCGCAGAGTGCCGGCGGGCAGGCCCACTTCTACATGGAGACGCACACCTGCCTGGTCGAGCCCCTCGACGGTGACCGCTGGCTGGTCCGCCCGGCCAGCCAGAGCCCCATGGAGATGCACCAGACCGTCGCCATGGCCCTGGGCGTCGAGCACCACCGTGTCCAGGTCGAGGTCAACCAGCTCGGCGGGGGATACGGGGGCAAGACCGAGGCGGCCCGGTTCGTCACCGGCCCCACCGCCGTGGCCGCCCACGCCCTGCGGCGTCCCGTGCGCCTGGCCCTGGAACGCGAACAGGACAGCCGCCTCATCGGCAAGAGGCACCCGTACCACGGCCAGTACCAGATCGCCCTCGACACCGGAGAGAAGGACCCCGCCGACAAGGGCATCATGCGCGGGGTGCGCACGCAGATGTGGGGCGACGGGGGAGCGTTCTACGACTGCTCCTTCATCGTCTCCAACTGCATCCAGCTGCGCGCCGACAACGCCTACCGCGTCGCCAACTTCGAGAACAGCATCGATGTCTGCCGGACCAACACCGCGCCCAACACGGCCTTCCGCGCGTTCGGCGACGTCCAGGGCAAGCTCATCACCGAGAACGCCGTCGACGACGCCGCCCACGCCATCGGGATGAACCCCGAGGACGTGCGGGAGAAGAACCTGTACGAGCGGGGCGATGTCACTCCGTACGGGCAGGCGTTGACCTACTGCTACATACGCGAGGTGTGGGAGCACCTCAAGCAGGTCTGCGGCCACGAGGTGATGCGGGCCAGGGTCGCCGAGTTCAACGCCGAGAACCGGTGGCGCAAGCGTGGCATGGCGATGATCCCCGTCAAGTACGGATCGGGGTACAACCTCGCGATGCTCGAACAGGCCGCAGCGCACGTGGTGGTGCACGCCGGCGACGGCAGCGTCGTCATCCACCAGGGCGGCGTGGAGATGGGACAGGGGGTGGTGACCAAGGTCGAACAGGTCGCCTCGCACATCCTCGACGTTCCCATGAGCCTGCTGCGGGTGACCGGGCCGCGCACCGACGTCATCCCCAACCCCACCAGCACCGGGGCCTCCACCGGCACCGCCTACAACGGCGAGGCGGTCAAGCAGGTGTGCGAAAAGCTGCGGGCGCGTCTCACCGACTTCGCGACGGATCTGCGCCGCGAGAAGGGGGACACCTGGTGCGAGCAGCAGGGCATCGACCACTGGAACCACCCCGAACAGGGCTGGGCGGCGCGGACCCGCACCGGGAAGTTGGTCTGGCAGAACCTCGTCCAGCTCGCCTACGCCCACAGGGTCGACCTGGTCGCCGCCTTCACCGCGCCCATCACCGGCGGTGAGGATCCCCTTCCCGCGCTGACCTACAAGCCCAGGGAGCAGCAGCCCTCGATCCCGGGCATCGAGGTCGACCCGGACGCCGTCGCGGGCGGCGGGGTCGACTCCTTCACCGGTTTCACCTACTCCGCCGCCTGCTCCGAGGTGGAGGTCGACGTCCTGACCGGTGAGGTCACCGTGGTGGGGGCGGACATCGTCTACGACATGGGCCGGAGCATCAACCCGGCCGTGGACGTCGGACAGGTCGAGGGCGCCTTCGTCCAGGGCATCGGGTACCTGCTGACCGAACATCTGGCGTACGAGACCGAGGGGGAGGAGAAGGGCCGGCTCAACAGCACCAACACGTGGACGTACAAGCCGCCGGCGGTCTCCACGGTTCCGCAGCGGATGGACGTCCACCTGTTCCCGCGGGACAAGGCCGGCGCCGTGCCCGAGAATCCCCACGACCTCATGTCGTCCAAGGAGGTGGGGGAGCCGCCCCTGGTCCTGGCCTCCACGGTCTTCTTCGCGGTCAAGGAGGCCGTGCGGGAAGCGCGGAAGGAGAACGGGCTCCACGGCCTGTTCCGCCTCGACGCGCCGGCCACGGTGCAGGAGGTCCGCAGGGCCTGCCGGGAGTGAGGCCCGCAGCGGTGGGAGCCGGGAGGGGCGGCGCACGCGGGGCTCTGTACAGTGCCCGGTATGTGTCGCCCCCCCCCCTTCTCCTGGCCCTGCCTGTGCTGCTGTCCGGCTGCGCCGTGGCGCCCGAGCCGCCCGCCTCGGACTCCGACACCTCCGAGCTGTTGAAAACGTCCCAGCAAAGGAACTCCTCGTGACCTCTCTCGAGAGGATCGCCGGCGCCCCGGACGGAGTGGACGGCCCGGACCGTCCACTCGGGGCGCGGCCCANATGTGGCGTCTGTCGGCGTACGTGGCGTCTGCGCAATCCACCAGGACGACCTCGCCCGGCACCGTGTCGTGGCCGAGCAGGAGCGGGCGTCCGTCCGCGCCGAGTGCCATCGCGGGGGTGGGCCTGTTCCGATCGGGACCGAGGGCCTTCGGTCGAGGCGCGCCGGCGGATCGGGCGGTAGCGCGTCCTGGGGGGGGAGCGGGGGACGGTCGGGGGAGTCATCGGCAGTCATGCCGCGACCTTGGCGACAGCCGTCCTTCTGCCCTGACCGGGGCGAGCGCCTGTCCGGTCGGAACGGGGCGATGCCGTTCGTTCCCGGGGAGAGCCGTTGTGCGATCATGTGTGCGACCAACGACGGCGGAACGAGGAATCCGGTGCGAATCCGGTGCGGTCCCGCCACTGTGAGCCGGGTAGCCGGTCCCGCACGGCCACTGTCCCCACCGGGGCGGGAAGGCCGGGACCAGGAGGCAGTGACCCGCGAGCCAGGAGACTCACCGCCGTCGTCCTCACCACCGGGGCGGATCTCCCCGCGAGAGGAACGAGACGCACATGAGGCACCCCTGTGCGCACTCGCCGTGCGTGCCCTTCCCCTGCCCTACTCCGGTCCGCAGCACCCCCTCGCCCGCCCGCGGCCCTCATCTCCGCACGACGGAACCGCCCCGTGCTACCGCTCCCCGGCGCCCGCGCCGTGCTGCTGCTCGGAGCGGACGTGACCGCCGTCCTCACCTGCGAGTTCATCCCGGGATCGAGACCGCCCCCCGAGTGATGTCGCCGCGGTCCTGTGCGGGGCCGTCCCCCTACCGAATTGCCTCAACGGCGCGACACAGCGCGAGCCGGGGCCGTCGGCCCGCGGGTCGCACCACGGGCCTCGCCCGCCGCACTTGACCTCTTCGCCACACGGAACGGTTTCCGGGGTACGACCCCAAGACGACGAGAGGACAGGACACCGACGATGCCGCGTTCCGACGTTCCCGGTGGCCCCGGCGCCACCGAGCCCATTGGACCCACCGCCCCGTCGGGCCGGGAGGCCGTCGCCGACATCGCCCGTATCGGCGGCTTCTTCGACGTGACGGCCCACCCCGACGACGCGGACTCGGCGCCGGGCGAAGGGCCTTGGCGGCCGCTGCCCGAGATGTGGGGACCGGGAGTGCTGCCCTCGCGCATCGAGCGCACCCGCAGCCTGTTCGCCGAGCGCGTGGACATCACCCCGGAGGAGGTCGAACCCAGGGTGGCCGCCTCGGTCCTCTACCAGGGCATGGCCGCACGCCTGGTCTCACCCGCCATGGCCGCAGCGGTCGTGCACGGGGTCGTTCCCGAACCCGGGGCCCTGCGCTGGCGCACCGTCTCGAGCGGGCCTGTGCCCCTGCTGCTGGCCGAGGACAGCGCGGTCTCCGCGCCGCGCCCCCGCGAGCACGGCCCGGATGCGGCCGCCGCGACCGTCGAGCGGGTGGTCGTGCAGGGGTTGCTGGAACCGGCTGCGGGGGGNCAACCTCGCGTCGTCGGTCGCCGGGGCGGCCCGCCGTATCGCCGAGGTCCGCCCGGAGCACGGAGCCGACGCACACGCGCTGGCCGGCGCGCTGCTCGCCGCGCCCTCCTTGGAGGGTTCGGGCACGTTCGGTGTTCCCCGGACCGTCACCGGTGCCCGGGGAGGCGGCCAACGGGAGGTCCGGTTCGTGCGCAACAGCTGCTGCCTGTACTACCGGCTGCCGGGCGGCGGGATGTGCGCCGACTGTGTTCTGCTGCCCGCATCCGACGGAGCGAACGCCTAGCCAGGGCCTGTTCGGTGGACGCCTTCCCTCGCGAGCGGCGTATCCAGTGGTGCTGTCGCAAGGCCGAAGAAGGAGTCAGGGTGGGGTCCTGTCGACTGATGAGAACACAGTGTGCCGCCGGGGCGTCGTGCAGCAGGTAACCGGGTGTTCGCCAAACAGGCCCTGGACCGTGCGGGCGCCGGCCGGTCCCGAGCGGGGCGGGACGGCGCCGGTGCTCAGTCCTCCGAAGTCCCGGGTACCGGGGTCTCGGTGACGGAGGCGTTGGCGTGCACCACCACGTAACCGCCGGCCTGTGGGAGGGGCCCGCGGTCCTCCACGTGTACGGCGTCGTCGGAGCGCAGTGTCGCCAGCAGGTGTTCCACTGCGTCCTCCTGACCCTGCAGTCGGAGCTTGACGGTGGCCATCGTCGTCCTCCCCACGTGTGTATCGCCCACGGTGCGACCCGTGCAACGTTCCGTTCCGGCCGAAGCTCTCCGCCCGGCCCACCAGTGTACAAATATCCCTACTTCATTGGTGGGGAATTGGGTGCTGCGTGGTGCATCCCTCAGGGCAGACGCACCCGTCGCATTCTCAACCAATGTAGTAGGTTTTTCTCACTGCTCCGGTCGGCCCCTTCGCCCCCTCACGGCTCGTTCGGTCGGAGGTGGGGTTGTGCCCCCGCCTGTACCGCGGAGAGCAGCCCGGGGAAGCGCTCTTCGATGTCCTCGGAGCGCAGGCGGGCGGTCGCGCGGTTGCCGTGCTGTTCCACCGCGATGAGGCCGGCCTCCCTCAGAACGCGGAAGTGGTGGGTCCGGCCGGCCTTGCGCACCGGAAGGTCGAACCACGGGTAGGGCCTGCCGCTCCCCGGTGGGAGTGCCAGGAGCAGGGCCACGACGCGGAGTCGGTTGGGTTCGGCGATGGCGCAGAGCACCTCGGTGAGGTCGAGGTCCGCGCGTGCGGGGTGGAGCAGGGCCGGTGCGGCCTCCTGTTCGGAGGGTGGTGAGGGCATCGTCGTTCCGTTCTTCTCAAGGTATGAAGCTCATCATACCTTCGGGTTCGGCGCCTGGGGTATGGTGGCGACCATACCTTCAAAAGCCGATCTGATTAGTAGGTATTTCGATGGCTCTGCAACTGGTCGAGTTCACCGTCGACGGGCGCGACCGCGCCTCCGCCGACACGGTCATCGACAGCGCGGCGGAGGTGCTCCGTGTGAGCGGCGCCGAACTGATCGAGGCCCAGGTCCCGGTCGGGCACGAACGGGTCTTCCTCATCGCACACGAGGAGAACCCCGGGACCGTTGCCGATGCCCTGGCAGCCTCCGACCTCGAGCACGACGATCTGGCCGAGGTCCGCCTCGTGGGCGCCGACCTCGACGCCGTGCGCGGGCAGGTCGCCGAGACCGGCTACCTCGTCGAGTGGGATCTGCCCGAGGGGCTGAGCATGGACAGCTACCTCGCCCGCAAGGCCGAGAAGGCCCCGCTCTACGCCCAGGTCCCCGAGTCCCGCTTCCTGCGCACCTACGTGCGCGAGGACATGGGCAAGTGCCTGTGCTTCTACGACGCCCCCGACGCCGCCGCCGTGGAGCGGGCGCGCGAGGCAGTCGACACCCCCGTCGACCGCCTCCACGAACTGGACCGGGGCGCCTGAGCACTGCTGGGCGCGAGGCGAGGAGGACCGACCGTGGACACACTGAACGACAGCGCCACCCGGACGGTGGCCCATCTGCCCGAGCGTCCCGAGGTCACCGAGGACTTCCTGGCGTCGGCCCCGGACGTCGACACGGGTGAACAGGACGTGCGCCCGGGGCTCCGCAGGCTCGGTGAACTCGGCCTGCTCGACACCGGGCTGCCCGACGACGGCCGCGGGGGACTCCTGCCATTCCTGGGAACCGTCGAGAGCGTGGCCCGCGGCTGCCTGAGCTCGGCCTTCTCCCTGTGGGCCCAGCGCATGAGCCTGGAGTACCTGGCCCGCGCACCCCGGAGCCCCTGGGCCGAGGAGCAGCTCGCCCTGCTGGCCACGGGGGAGCGCACCGGGGCCGGCGCCCTGGCCCCGGCCATGAAGGAGCTCTCCGGCCTCGGCAGCGTACCCGTCCTGGCGCACCCCGAACGGGGAGGCCACAGGCTCACCGGAACCCTGCCGTGGGTGTCCAACCTCTTCCCGGGTGCGGTGGTCGCCTTCCCCGCCCGGGTGGAGGAGGAGGCGGGCGATGGCCGCCGCATCCTCGTCGCGGTCCGTGTCGGCGACGAGGGGGTCCGGGTGCGCGACCTGCCCCGCCTGATGGCCCTCAACGGCACCGCCTCCTCCTCCCTCGAGCTCGACGGGGCCCGGGCGGGCGAGGACGCCCTGATCAGCGACGACCTGCCGGCCTTCTGCGCAGGGATCCGCACCACGTTCCTGCTCGTGCAGAGCGCCTTCTGCTCCGGCCTGGCCGTGGAGTCGACCGAGCAGGCCGCCTCGAGGATCCACGGGACCACCGCGGTCTTCGGCGACGACCTCGAAGTACTGCGGGACGACGTCGCCTCGGTCCGTGCGCGGCTCGCGGAGTTCGCGCAACGACCTCCCGAACCCGCGCAGGTCACGCAGCTACGGCTCGACGCGGCCGTCACCGCGGGCACTGCGGCCCGACTCGAGTCCGCTGTCCGGGGCGGCGCGAGTTTCGCCGAGGCCGGCCACAGCTCCCGTCGCCTGCGGGAGTCCCTGTTCCTGCCGATCCAGTCACCCACGGAAGGACACCTGCGATGGGACCTACGACGCTGAGCGTGCGCTCGGGGTGCAAGTCCTACGGGGGCCGGACCGTCATCGACGGCGTCGACCTGGATCTGCGCCCCGGCCGCGTCCTGGTGGTACTGGGATCCAGCGGGAGTGGGAAGTCCACTCTTCTGCGCCTGCTGGCCGGGCTGGAGGAGTTCGACACCGGCGGACCCGACCCGCGACCCCGGCAGTGGCCCACCACGGGTGTGGTCTTCCAGGACCCCCTGCTCATGCCGTGGTTCACGGTGCGCGCCAACGCCGAGCTCGGGCTCCGGTACCGGGCCAACCGGGGGCGGGTCCGGGACACGCACGCGCAGGTGGACGGACTGCTGCGCTGGCTGGGTCTGGCAGAGCTGGCCGACGGCCCCGCCGACCGCCTCTCGGGCGGTCAGGCCCAACGGGTCTCCATCGCCCGCGCGCTGGCCCCGGCGCCCGACGTGCTGCTGCTCGACGAACCCTTCAGCGCCCTGGACCCGGTGACCAGGGAGTCTCTGCAGGAACGCACACGTGCGCTGGTCCGTGACACCGGGGTGAGCGCGGTCCTGGTCACGCACGACGTGTCCGAGGCCGTCTATCTCGGCGACGAGATCACCCTGTTGGACAACCGCGGCCGCCTGGACGAACGCTGGGAAGGCCGTCCCGGAGACCGTACGGTGGCCGGGTCCGGACCGCTGCGCACCCAGCTGCTCGAGCGGTACTCGGGCATCCTGCCCACAGGGGCCGGAGGATGAGGGTCGACCGCAGAACGCTCATCGGCGCCGGGCTGGGCACCGCTCTGACCGCCGGGCTCGGCGGTGCCGCCACCGCCGGGGTGCGCGGCCTCGCCGACCAGGGGTCGGGCCGGGCCCTGCGCGTGGGCTACCTGCCCATCACCGACGCCTCACCGCTCCTGGTCGCCCACCACAAGGGCCTGTACGAACGCTTCGGCGTCGATGTCGAGTCCCCCGTCCGCTTCCGTGGCTGGGCCGAGTTGGCGCAGGCCTTCGTGACCGGGCGGGTCGACGTGGTGCACCTGCTGGCCCCGTTCGCCGTGCAGCTGCGCTACGGGCAGGGGACCCCGGTGCGGTCCATCGCCTGGAACCACACCAACGGTTCGGCCCTGACACTCGCCGACCGTCTGGACGACCTCGGCGGGCTGGCCGGTCGTACCTTCGCCGTCCCGTACTGGTGGTCGATCCACAACATCCTCGCCCAGCGCCTGATGAGGCAGTCCGGGCTCACCCCGGTGCTGCGCCGTTCACCTTCGGCGGCCGACGGCGAGGTGCGCCTGGTCGTGATGAGCCCCAGCGACATGCTGCCCGCGATGGCCAACGGCGTGATCGGCGGCTACGTCGTGGCCGACCCGTTCAACGCCATGGCCGAGATCCAGGGCGTCGGGAGGATCCACCGTTTCCTCGGCGACCTGTGGCGCGATCACGCCTGCTGCGTGGTGAGCGTCCTGCAGCCGACCATCGACGAGGACCCGGACCGCATCCAGCGCCTGACCGAGGCCCTGACCACCGCTCAGTTGGAGATCGAGGCCGACCGCGCATCGGCGGCCCAGGACCTGACCTCCGGTTACCTGCCCCAACCCCTGCCCGCAGTGGAGCGAGCGCTGGGTTACGAGCAGGACCCCTACCAGGACCGCGGCGCCGTGCTGCGCCCGCAGTGGGAGGGACAGAGCATCGGGTTCGCGCCCTACCCCTTCGCCGACCACACCCGCACGCTCGTCGAGTTCATGGACACCACGCTCGTGGACGTCGACACCCGGTTCCTGGAGGGGATCGACCCCGCCGACGTGCACGGCGAGCTGTTCGACGAGAGTTTCGCCCGCCGCGCGATCGAGAACGCGGGAGGGCCCTCCGCGTTCGGGCTCGACGACGGGCTCACCCGCCGAGAGGAGGTGGACACCGCATGAGCCGTACGACGACCTGGACCGTCGGGGCGGGCCGGGCCGCCGGCACCGCGGTGGTGCTCGTCCCGATCCTCGTGCTCGTTGCCCTGTGGTGGTTCCTCACGAGTGTGCTGGCCTCCGACCACGTGGTTCTGTCCGGCTTCGCACCCCAGAACGCGGTGCCCGCGCTCGTGGACATGGCGTGGCAGGGGCCGCTGGCGGCCGACACCGCGGCCACACTCTGGCGCCTGACCGCGGGGCTCGCGCTCGCAGCCGCGGTCGGGGTCCCCATCGGACTGGTGGTCGGACTGGTGCCAGTGGTCGAACGCGCCACCCGGCCCCTGTTCCACTTCTTGCGGATGATCTCCCCGCTGTCGTGGGCGCCGGTGGCCATCGCCCTGTTCGGGATCGGCCACCAGCCGGTGTACTTCCTCGTGGCCATCGCCGCCGTGTGGCCGATCGTCCTGAGCACGTCCTCCGGGGTGCTGGCGATCGAACCCGGATACCTGAAGGTCGCACGTTCGCTCGGCGCGACCCGGTGGGAACGGCTGCGCACAGTGGTGCTGCCCGGTGTGCGGCTGCCCACGCTGACCGGGCTCCGGCTCGCGCTCGGCACCGCGTGGATCGTGATCGTGCCCGCCGAGATGCTGGGTGTGGACTCCGGCCTGGGCTACGCGATCCTCAACGCCCGCGACCAGCTGGCCTTCGACCAGCTCATGGCGGTCATCCTGTGGATCGGCATCCTCGGCTACCTCATGGACGCCGCTCTGCGCAGGCTCCTCACCGGCACCTCGGCCGGCACCGGGACAGGGGGACCAGCAGATGCCGGGGCGGAGCCCGCTCAGGCCCGGTCCTGACGCCGGGCCCGTTCCCGCGCGGCGGCTTCCCCGGCCCGCTCGGACAGATCGACCTTGCGGACCTTGCCGGTCGCCGTCAACGGAAACCCGTCCACGACCTCCACGACCGGCACCTTGTACCGCGCCATGTTCTCCCGCGCCCACGCCGTCAGCTCGTCGGCGGTGGGAGCGGCCCCGGGGGGCCCAGGTCACGAAGGCGACCGGCCGCTGTCCGGCCTCGGGGTCCTGCGCCGCGACCACCGCGACCGAGTCGACCCCGGGATGGCGACCCAGCAGGACCTCCACCTCGGCGGGGAACACACTCATGCCCTTGACCTTGATGAGGTCCTTGTCGCGGCCGAGGTAGTGCAGGCATCCGTCCTCGTCGATGCGGCCGTTGTCGCCGGTGTGCAGCCACCCGTCGCGCAGCTGCCGCGCGGTCGCATCGGGCCGGTTCCAGTAGCCCGTCATCACCGAGGGGCTGCGCAACACGATCTCCCCCTCCGTCCCGATGGGGAGGGGCTCACCGGTCTCGAAGGAGACCACGGCGACGTCGGTCCCGGGCACGGGCAGGCCGCAGAAGACCGGCTCCGAGCGCAGGTCACGGTCTTCGTCGGCCAGGCCGTAGGGGGTGGCGTCGAAGGTGTGCGACTCGGTGAGCCCGTAGGCCGCCTCCCGCAGCACCGACCCGGGGCCCACCGCGTCGCTCCAGCGGGCCCGGATCTGCGGGTCGAGCTTGCGCACGAACGACATCGCGGAGGGGTCGGTGAGCGACGACAGGTCGTGGGACCCCAGGTCGGGGTGGTCGAGCAACTCGAGGTAGTTCTCGACGGTGCCGGCCATGACGCTGACCCGGTACCGGTCGATCGCCGCCAGCGCCCGTGCCGCGTCCCACCGGGGGAGCAGAACGACGGTTCCGCCGGTCACCAGGGGCAGTAGGATCCCCAGGTCCTCGCCGGCGATCCAGAAGACGGGCACGTAACAGAGCACGACCGCACCGCCGGTCCGCCCGGTGGCCCCCGCGCAGGCGGCCGCGGTGTAGAGCATGTGCCGCTGGGTGTGCATGCAGCCCTTGGGCAGGCCGGTCGTGCCCCCGGTGTAGTTCAGTGCCGCCAGGGCGTCCAGGTCGCGGCCCACGGCCGGGTCGTCGGGGCCGATCGGGGTGTGCTCGACCGCTGCCGACCAGGAGTGTTCGCCCTGGACCACCGGGGCGGTGGCCCCGGTGTCCGGGCGGTCGACGGGTTCGCCCTCCCCGACCACCAGGACGCTCCGGCCCTGCGCCGCGGGACGGGCCTCGCGCAGAAGGGGGAGCAGCGGTTCCAGGGCGACCACCACACGAGGGTCGGCATCCTCGAGCTCGTGGGTGAGTTCGGCCTTCCGGAACATCGGGTTGACCGGAACGTGTACCGCGCCCAGGGTGAGCGCCGCCAGCATGACCACCGTGAAGTGCGGACGGTTGGGCATGAGCACGGCCACCCGGTCGCCCGCTCCCACCCCGGCCTCGTCGCGCAGCCACCCGGCCGTGCGGCGGACCAGCAGGTCGAGCTCACGGTAGCTCACCTGCGTGTCCTCGAAGACGATCGCGGGACGGTCGGGCACCTGTTCCGCCCACGTGGACAGGTGCGCGGGCAGGGTGGTCTCACCGAGCGGGTAGCGGATCTCGGAGGGGGTTCCGGACGGGCGCAGGCGGGCCTGGCGGGCGCGCAGATCCTCGAGGTGGGTCGACATCTCCACAGCGGTTCCTCTCTGGCGGGGGCGGGCCTTCGGCCGGTGTGTGCGGGAACGGGTGCGGCCGGGCGCGGCCGTCCGAAGGTCTGGGTCGGCAGGTCACAGGACCGGCGAGCGGAACGCGTGCGGTGGTGTCCGGGTACTCAGGGGCCGGGTCGGGCTGTTGCACCGCTCACCAGGGGTCCACGTAGCGCGGCGCCGGCCCCGGCTCCCGTTCCCCGCCGCGCCCGGCCAGCGCCGCGATGATCCAGCGCCGGGTCTCGGCCGGGTCGATGACGTCGTCGAGCTCGAACACCCCGGCCGCGCTGGTACCCCGCGCCCGGCGGTGCGCCTCGGCGAGCAGCGAGTCGAACAGGGCCTGTTGCTCGTCCGGTCCCCCGGCGGCCTCCAACTCCCGCCGGAACCCCAGGCGCACCGCACCCTCAAGCCCCATCGGCCCGAGCTCGCCGGTCGGCCAGGCCACCGTCGCCGCGGGCGCGTGCAGGTGTCCGCCGGCCATCGCCTGGGCGCCGAGCCCGTAGGCCTTGCGCAGCACCACGGCGACCATCGGCACACGCAGGTGCGCACCGGTCACGAACAATCGGGAGAACCGCCGCACGGTCGCCGTCTCCTCGGCATCGGGGCCGACCATGAACCCGGGGGTGTCGCAGAGCGAGAGCACCGGCAACCCGTGGGCGTCGCACAGCTTCAGGAATCGTGCGGCCTTGTCGGCTGCCTCCGCATCGATCGCGCCGCCCAGATGGACGGGATCGTTGGCGAGCAGCCCCATGGGCCGGCCCTCCACCCGCACCAGGGCGGTGACCATGCCCGGGCCGAACCCGCGGCGCAGTTCCAGCACCGACCCGGTGTCGGCCAGGCCCTCCACGGCGCGGCGCACGTCGTAGACCCGCATCCGGTTCTCCGGGACCACGTGCCGCAGCCGCCGTTGGTCGGGGACCTCCCAGTCGTCCACGGGCCCCTGGAAGTAGGACAGGTACCGGCGCACGGTCTCCACGGCCGCGGCGTCGTCGTCCACGAGCAGGTCGATGACCCCGTTGGGTTCCTGCACCCCGACCGGGCCGATCTCCTCCGGCCGGAACCTGCCGAGTCCGCCGCCCTCGATCATCGCCGGCCCGCCCATACCGATGTTCGCGTCGCGGGTGGCGACCACGGTGTCGCAGCAGCCCAGCAGCGCGGCGTTCCCGGCGAAGCAGCGCCCCGAGGCCACCCCGACCGTGGGCACGTGCCCGCTGAGCCGGCCCATCGCCGCGAACGTGGTCACCCCCAGTGCGGACGCCGAGTTCGGGTCGGTGTCGCCGGGCCGCCCGCCCCCGCCCTCGGCGAACAGGACCACCGGAAGGCGCTTGCGGTGGGCGAGGTCGAGCATGCGGTCGGTCTTGCGGTGGTTGATCACGCCCTGGGTCCCGGCCATGACCGAGTAGTCGTAGGACATCACCACGCAGTCCGCGCCGTCGGGATACCGGTCGCCGTTGACCCGGCCGAGCCCGGTGACCATCCCGTCGGCAGGGGAGCGGTCGATGAGCTCCTCCTCGGTGCGGCGGCCGGACTGTGCGGCCACGGCCAGGGCTCCGTACTCGGTGAAGGAACCCTCTCCGCACAGGTCGGCGATGTTCTCCCGCGCGGTTCGGCGTCCGAGCCGGTAGCGCTCGGCCACAGCCTCGGGGCGCTGTTCGTCCAGGCCGAGGGCGCGGCGTTCGAGCAGGGCTGCCAGGTCGGGTCGGATCAGCGCGGGGTCGGTCTCCTCCTCGGCCGGCCCCGCCTCTGAGCCCTGGCCGTCGGGTGCCAGGCCGACGAGGAGGTCGCCCTCGGCCACGACGGAGCCGATCCCGACGGCCGCCGACCCGACGGTTCCCGAGGCCGGGGCCGGAACCACGTGCTCCATCTTCATCGCCTGCAACACCAGCAACGGTGCCCCGGCCCGCACCGTGTCGCCCTCGGCGGCCTCCACCGAGACCACAGTGGCGGAGAACGGGGCCCGCACGCCGTCGGCCGGGGAGCGCTCCGCGTGCCCGGGGCCGTCCCCCGCCGCCTCGAGCAGCTCCACCCGGTGTTCCTCGACGAAGTTGGTGGTGGCCTTGCCCGAACGGAACACGGGGTGGCGCAGAATCGTGCGCAGCAGCCCCAGGTTGGTGGCGGCGCCCTCGACCGTGAACTCCTCCAACGCGCGTCCGGCCAGGTCGGCGGCGGTGCTCAGGTCCCCGCGCGGGGTGTGCGCGACCACCTTGGCCAGCAGCGGGTCGAACCCGTCCCCGGCTGTGTGGCCGACGGCGCCGTGGGTGTCGACGCGCACGCCCGGGCCCGTCGGCGGGGCGAAAGCGCTCAACGTTCCGGAGGAGGGCACCGCCGACCCGTCGGGTGCGGTGGACTCCAGGTTCACCCGCGCCTGCACCGCGCAGCCCCGGGGGTCGGGAACCGCGTCCTGGTCGAGCCCTTGTTCGGCCAGCGTGCGGCCCAGGGCCACCTCGATCTGGGCGGCGACCAGGTCCACGCCGGTGACCTGCTCGGTGACGGTGTGCTCGACCTGCAGGCGGGGGTTGGCCTCGATGAAGTGCACGGCGTCCCGGTCGGCCCCCCGGTCCGATCCGACGAGGAACTCGAACGTGCCCAACCCGCGGTAGGAGACTTCGCGGGCCATCACCAGGGCGGACTCCAGCAGCTCCTCGCGCACGGATCCGGGTAGCCCCGGGGCGGGTGCGACCTCGACCAGTTTCTGGTGCCGGCGCTGCACGCTGCACTCGCGTTCCCACAGGTGGGTGACGCTTCCGGTACCGTCACCCAGGACCTGGACCTCCACGTGGCGCGCCTGTTCCAGGTACCTCTCGACGTAGACCTCACCGCGGCCGAACGCGGCCTCGGCCTCCGAACGGCAGCGCTCGTGGGCGAACTCCAGGTCGGCCGGGTCGGTGACCACACGCATCCCGCGCCCGCCCCCGCCGGCGAGGGCCTTGACCACCACCGCCGCCCCGGGGCCGAGCCCTTCCAGGAACGAGCGCGCCTCCTCCACACCGGTGGGGCCCGACGTCCCCGGGGCGACGGGGACACCCAGCGACACCGCCAACTCACGTGAGCGGGTCTTGTCGCCGAACAGGGCCAGCGTCTTGGGGCCCGGGCCCACGAAGGTGAGCCCTGCCTCTGCACACAGTTCCGCGAACCCGGCGTCCTCGCTCAGGAACCCGTACCCCGGGTGCACCAGGGTGCTGCCGCTCTCCCGGGCCAGGGCGACCACCCTCGCGGCGTCCAGGTAGGCGGCCGGTCCCGAGGCACCCAGCGCCCGGGCCTCGTCGGCGAGCCGGACGTGTGTGCCGCAGGCGTCGTCATCGGAGTACACGGCCACGGTGGACAGTCCCAGGGAGGCGGCGGCGCGCAGCACACGGACGGCGACCTCTCCCCGGTTGGCGACGAGCAGACGCGGGGGGTGGGACACGATGGTTCCTCTCCTCGGGGTGGTCCGAGTCTGCGCCTGTGTTGACACTCGTGTCAATGGTCGGGCGGCGAGCACCCGCGGGCCCTGGGATACTCGGGCACATGGAGGAGCCGAGCGACCGCACCGCCGCGAAGAAGGGGTGGGCCACCCGTGTCGACCACGACCGGGCCGACAGCGCCACCCGCGCGGCGCTGCTCACTGCCGCCCGACGGGTCTTCGAGGAGGAGGGGTACGCACGCACCACCGTCGCCGGCATCACCGGCCGCGCCGGGGTCGGACGAGCCACGTTCTACGTCTACTTCTCCGACAAGGAGGAGGTCTTCGCAGTCCTCGCCCAGCAGGTGCGCGACCGCCTCGTGGCCGGCCAGGAACTCGACGGGGTCGACGCCGACGACGCCCACGCCGTCGCCGAGGCGACCACCACCGCCTACCTCGACGCCTACCTCGAGAACCTCGCCCTCATCACCGTGATCCAGCACCAGTCGCTGGCCGACCCGGCGATGAGCGAGCTGTGGCAGGAGATCCACGCCCGCCCGCTGGAACGCTCGGCCCGCTACATCCGCCGCCTCGTCCGGCGCGGCGAGGCCGACCCGGCGGCCTCCCCCGAGGCGGTCGCCCGGGCCGCCGGCGGCATGGTCTCCTCCGTCGCCGGCCACCTGTCCGTCGCCCCGGACCAGCGCGAACACGCCACGGCCGAGCTCGTCGCGATGTACGTGCGCCTGCTCGGCCTGCCCCCGAGGGAAGGGTGACCACGTCCGAACCCCTGCGGGAACGGTGACCACGTCCGAACCCCTGCGGGAACGGTGACCCTGCCCGAACCCCCGGCCACGCCGCACGACCACGGAGCCCTCAGATGACCCCGGTCGAGATCCCGCCGACCCCCGAGAACCTGCGCCTGCTGGACGAGGCGACCGAACGCCTGCTCGCGAGCTGCCGCCGGCTGTCCGACTCCGACACCGCACGGCCCAGCACCCTGCCCGGCTGGACCAGGGGACACGTGCTCAACCACCTCGCCCGCCAGGGACCGGCGCTGGAACGCCTCCTCACCTGGGCGGCCACCGGCGTGGAGACCCCTCAGTACAGCAGTCGGCGGGCGCGTGACACCGAGATCGAGGAGGGGGCGCACCGGTCCGCGGCCGACCTGGTCGCCGATCTCACCGAGACCGCGGACAGCCTGCGCAAGGCCCTCACCGACCTGCCGGGGTCCGCGTGGGACACCCGCATACGCCCGGTCACCGGCGAACTCTGCACACCCCGCCGCGTCCTGGTCATCCGGCTCCGTGAGATCGAGGTGCACCACACGGACCTGGCGGCGGGGTACACGTTCGGCGACATACCCGATGCGGGCGTGCAGGTCGTGCTGGCCGATGTGTCCGCACACCTGAGCGGATCCGGCGACGCCCCCTCCGTCGAGGTCCGTTCCCCCGACGGCGCCCAGCTGGCCGCGTTCGGCACGGCCGGGCCTGATCGGCCTGTCATCACGGGCAGTGCCGCCGACACCCTCGGCTGGCTCACCGGACGTACACGGGGAGAGGGACTCCGCGCACCGCAGGGGCTGCCCGCACTGCCCGGCTGGATCTGATCCGCCGGGGCGCGGCCGGGCCACCCCGCACTGTGAACCACGGGGCCGCCGGGCACCCCCGCCAGGCGGGGAGGTCCGGCGGGGGGAGACGCCGGGAACCCCCGTAACGCGGCCCGGGCCCGGTGGTGGCAGTGACGGCCATCGCCCCGGCGTGCGGAGCCGGCGCGCCGTGCAGCCTCCCCGCCTGTTCCCCCTGGTGTGCGCTCCCGTCGGCCGCCTTCGCCGCGCCGGTTGACGGCCCGTCGCCCGGCGTCCGACCGTGGCCACGGGCCGCACCAAGGTTCGGCGGCCCCGCCGTACCGCTGCCGACACGGTCCCCGGCAGAGGGACCGGAGAGGGGAACAGCATGCCGCGTCTGGGCGTCATCGTCGCCAGCAACCGACCGGGCCGTGTCGCGCTGCCCGTGGCGGATTGGTTCACGCCCGTGGCCGAGCAACACGGTGCGTTCGAGGTTGACCTGATCGACCTGGCCGAGGTCGACCTGCCGTTCCTGGACGAACCGAAGCACCCCAGCCTGCAACAGTACGAGCACGCCCACACCCTGGAGTGGAGTGAGCGCATCGCCGCCGTCGACGCGTTCGTGATCGTGACGCCCGAGTACAACTACGGGATGCCTGCGGTGCTCAAGAACGCGATCGACTTCCTGCACGCCGAGTGGGCGCACAAGCCGGTCGGGTTCGTCTCCTACGGCGGTGTGGCCGCGGGCACCCGGTCGGTGGAGATGACCAAGCAGGTGGTCGGCCCCTTGCGCATGGTGCCGGTCGCCGCGACGGTGTCGGTCCCGTTCGTCCAGGGGTTCCTCGACGACGAGGGCCGCATCGTGCCCAACGAGACCATGAGCGGGGCGGCCAAGGGCCTCCTGGACGAGCTCGCTTCCACGGAGAAGGCGCTCCGCCCCCTGCGCGAGGCCGCCTGATCGGCCGCGTCCCGGTCATCGCGCCGGGGCGCAGGTCCTTGCGCATCAGCACACGCGGGTGGCAGGCGAGCCGTGACGGGGNGCGTGGTTCGCGCGTCCCCGCGCAAGGCGGCGTCGTGTCCCCCCTGGCGCCGCTGTTGTCCACGGGCCGACGGCGACCTACCGGTGCGCCGTACGACCCGGCGAACTCGACCGCCACGTGAGTCGGGGACCGGCTGTACTCATGTGGGCCCAGGGACGTTCTCCTGCAAGGCAGTCACCGCCGCGGCAACGCGCGGATTGGCGCTCGAACCGCGGCGGAGGGCGAGCAGAACCCTCCGTCGGGGAACCTGGTCGCCGGTCAGGGGGACCTGGACGACCTCGGGGTGGGGGACCGTCATTGCGATCCGGGGAACCGCCGCGATGCCGAGGCCGGCGGCCACCAGGGCCGTGGTGGCCGTGAGCTCCTGCGCGTAGTGGGCAACTCGAGGGGCGTATCCGATCGCACGCGTGGCCGCCGCCAGCTCGATGTAGGCGTCCTGGTGTGCGTGGCCGGTGATCCACTCCTCCTCGGCCGCGTCCTCCAAGCGGACGCGGTCGTCATCGGCGAACCGGTGGTCCTGGGGCACGAGCAGGTCGATGGGGTCGTCGAGCAGGCCCGTGACTTCCACATGGCTGTCCTCGATACGGCTGGTGGACTCGTCGGCGACGAAGAGCCCGAGGTCGATGGTCCCCGATTCCAGAGCTGTCAGGACCTCGCCGGAGTAGATCTCCTTGACCACCGGTTCGAGCAGTCGGTGCTCGGATCGGAGCCGGAGCACGGCGGGGGTGAGGACCGAGGGGATCGACGTGGGGAAACCACCGAGAGCGACCGGCCCGCAGAGCTCCCGGGCGGCGGCGGTGGTGTCGCTCAACGCGGTCTCCCACTGCGCGTGGAGCGCCCGGGCATGGGAGACCAGGCGCCGGCCCGCGGGGGTCAGGTGGACCCGCCGCCCGTGCCTTTCGAGGAGGTCCACGTCCAGCTCGGCAGCCAGTTCCTTGAGTTGCTTGGAGACACCGGAAGGACTGCGGTACAGCGCTTCCGCGGCAGCCGTCACAGTGCCGTACTCGCACACGGCGATCAACAGGCGCAACCGGGGATCAATCATGCACTCATGGTGCACGAACTCGGTGAAAAATTGAACCTGGACGGCAGGGTTTCTGGCCCCTAGGACTGGGAGGTGTCCCTTTCCCTGTCCTGGACGGTTCTCATGACGACCGATGCGCCAACCCGACCACTGAACCGGAACCTGTACGGGATCCTGGTGCTCTTCGGCACGGTGATGCTCGTGGGCGGCACGGACATGACCAAGGTGACCGTCGCGGTCCCTGCATTGGCCGAAGCCCTGGGCTCCGGCACGGTGCAGACCCTGTGGATCGCCGACGTGCACGCCTTGGCCGCCGGTGTCGCGCTCGTCCCCAGCGCCGTGGCGGCAGACCGTCTCGGACGCAAACGCATCTACCTCCTCGGCCTGATCGTGGCCGCGGCGAGCGCGGCGCTCGCAGGCATGGCCTGGGCCGGCCCGGTGATGATCGCCGCTCGGATCGGCCAAGGCATCGGCTCGGCCCTGTTGATCGCCGCGACGGTGGCCATCATCCGGGTGTCGTTCCCCGGGATGCGGTCGCGCGCCTTGGCTTACGGGGTCTGGACCGCCGGGTTCAGTACCGGCTCCGCCCTGGGGCCGTTGGTCGGCGGTGTGCTGGTGGACCTGGCCGAGTGGCCCTGGGTGTTCTGGGTCAACGTGCCGATCCTGTTGCTCTGCCTCGTCGGCGCCCAGGTCGTGCTGAGGGAGTCGACCAACCCCGACCCGCCCGTCCTGGACGTGCTGAGCGCAGGGCTGTCGGTCGCGGCGGTCGGGCTCGTCATCGCCGGGTTGAAGGGTGTGGCTCAGCCGGGCACGGATCCGTGGTTCGGGCCTGTGGCGATCACCGCAGGTGTCGTTGCTGCGGGGCTGTTCGTGGTCAGGCAGTTGCGCCTGCCCCGCCCATTCCTGGATGTGCGCTTGTTCGGCGACGGGTTGCTGGCGAGCGCGGCGGTGGTGATCGCGGTGACCTTGGGAGTGTTCAACGGGACCCTCTATCTGCTGACTCTGCGGTACCAGATCGTCGACGGCCTCTCCCCGCTCGAAACGGGGATCCTGTTGCTACCGCTGGCCGTTGCCATGGCGGTAGGCGGGCTCATCGGCCCCGCACTGCAGGGTTGGTTCTCTCAGCAACACGCCATCGCCACCGGCCTGTTCATGGTCGCGGTCGGCTCCTTGCTGGTCGCTACGACACCAGGAACGGGCCGAGTGGCCGGAATGGTTGCTCTCGGGCTCGGCTCGGGGATCGTGATGGCGATCGGTGCGAACGCCGTCATGAGTAGCGCGTCGGAGCATCGAACCGCGGATGCAGGGGCCATCCAGGAGAGTGCGTTCGCCTTGGGCGGCGGTTCCGGGATCGCGGTGATCGGGGCCATGGCCGTGCACTACGCGCCGTCGAACGGGGGCGCATCCGTTGGCGAGATCTACGGGGCCGGAGCGGACACGGCCCTGGGGGTCTCCGCGTTCATGTACACGCTCTTCGCGATCGCTGTGGGGATCGTGGTCCTCGGGACCGTGGGGACGGGCCTCAGCCGGTGCCGGCCTTCTCCGGGCCGGCGTCGATGACCTCCTGGAGGTCGTCCGTACAGGAGGGCCGCGACCGTCCATCCACACCCACCGGACCGTCGAGCGGGGCTCCGTGTTCTCGCTGCCCGCCATGATGCTCCCTCCGCCGGTGCCGTCCCCGGACGGGTGTGACGGGTCCGGCACCGTACGGGTTCATCGCCGGGCGGGCCCGGGGAGGCAAGCCCGGTGAGGTGGTGGGAGACGCGGGTCTCCCACCACCCCGTCACGGTCGGACGAGGTGGCCGTCCTCGTCGCCGCGCGTGCCCTCCTCGGGGTCGGCGTGCACGCTCTGCTTGCAGGCAGCGCAGTGGGGTGCGGCGTCGGCCGCCCCCTCCGAAGCGCGCAGGTCGCGCAGGAAGCACACCACCACACCCACGATGATCAGCAGGAACGGCGCCGAACTGACGATTGCGGTCTGTTGCAGCGCCTCGAGCCCTCCCGAGAGCAGCAGGATGATCGCGAGCGCACCGGTCATGGTTCCCCACAGCAGCAGGATCGGCGTCCGCGGCTTGATGGAGCCGTGTGTGGTCAGCATGCCGAGCACATAGGTGTTGGCGTCGGCACCCGAGATGAAGAAGAGCACCGCCAGGACCACCACGAGCGTCGCCGTGACCGTGGAGAACGGGAATTCGGCCAGAGTCGAGAAGAACGCGCTGTTGATCTCCGCCGCCGTGTCGCCGGCGATGTCGGTCCCGTGGTTCGTGTCCAGCTCGATCGCGGCACCGCCGAAGACCGAGAACCAGGCGAAGAAGGCCAGACTGGGGACACAGAGGACCACCAGGACGAACTGGCGGATGGTGCGCCCGCGCGAGATGCGTGCCAGGAACACACCGACGAAGGCGCCCCAGGACACCCACCAGGCCAGCATGAAGAAGGTCCAGCTCTGCATCCATTCCAGGTCGCCGAAGGCGGGACCGCGCAGGCTCATCAGTGCGAACTCGCTCGCGTACTGGCCGAGCGACTCCAGGAACAGCGAGACCAGGAACGCCGTCGGTCCGAGGAAGAGTACGAACAGGAACAGAACCGAAGCGACCGAGAGGTTGGTCTCGCTCGTGTAGCGGATCCCGCGCTTGACGCCCGACGCGGCAGAGAGGCTGAACAGCACGGTGATGACGACCACGATGATCACCTGCGCGGTCGTCCCGGTCGGCGTGCCCATGAGCACGTTCAGGCCGTGGTCGATCTGCAGGGCGCCCAGTCCGAGCGAGGTGGTGGTCCCGAAGAGGGTCGCGAAGACCGTGAAGATGTCGATGGCCTTGCCCGCGGGTCCGTCGGCGTGGCGCCCCAGGAGCGGCCGGAAGAGGGCGCTGACCAGCCCGGGGCGCTTCTTGCGGTGGATCGAGTAACCCAGTGCCAGGCCGAAGATCGCGAAGATGACCCAGGCGTGCAGGCCCCAGTCGTGGAAGGAGTACTGCAGGGCCAGCACCGCAGCCTCGGACGTTCCCGGCTCGGCCAGGTCGTGGGGCGGGGCTGCGAAGTGTGAGATGGGCTGGGCCACGCCGTAGGAGACCAGGCCGATACCCATGACCGCGCACATGATCATCGCGATCCAGGTGTGAGTGCGGAACTCGGGCCGGTCGTCGTCGGAGCCCAGCCGGATGCGCCCGTACCGGCTCAGGGACAGCCAGATCAGGAGCCCCAGCAGCAACAGGGGGAGCAGGAGGTAGGTCCAACCGAAGTGGGTGGTGACCCAGTTCAGAGCGGAGTTCATCGTCGCCATCTGGTGGTCCGGTGCGGCCACACCCCAGACGACGAAGAGGGACGAGATGGCGAGGGAGGCCCAGAAGACCACCCCGACGGGTCTGTGACGGGTGGTGTCATTCATGGGTCGACTCTTCTCTGGCGACGGCGATGGCTCTGGGCGGTGTCGTGCCGCACGGGTTCCGGTACGGCAGTGGGCCGTGGTCTGCAGCTGTACGTGCGTCGAAGTTCGGCTTCACGGTCAGGCCTTCCTTTCGGAGGTCGAGGCGTGCGTTTCGGTCTCGTTCTCGGTCCGTGGTGTCCGGTTGCTCGCCTTTCGTGCGGTCCGGGAGGCCGGCCGTACATGACAAAGCGCCGGTCGCATCGGTGACGACCGGCGCCGGGTTCGTGAAGCGATGGGCAGCGCCGAGGGAACTCTGCTGGACGGACCGGGTGGTTCCGGACGGCGCCGTCGGGTGGGGAGAGGTGTCCGCCGCGCTTCGAGGGGCCCGGTGACGAGGGCCTGACATGAAGGGCGCGAACACAGAGAAGGGCAAGTTCCGAATCACTCTGGAACATGCCCTGAACTGGTCAAATATGGTGGGCGTTACAGGGTTCGAACCTGCGCCCTCTACCGCGGCCAGGTTATCACCGATCTCCCGTGGCCAGGAGGGAGCCCGCTCGGCGGCTGGTGCCCGGCGTGCAGGGCGTGGTCGCGGGCGCGACGGACGGCGAGGAGCCCTTGCGGGGTTCCCGGACGAGTGGGGTGGCCTCCAGGAGTGACTCGTGTCCGCGAGCGGCCCCGCTGTGCGGGTGTCCTTCCTCGTGGCCGAGAGGTGCGCGCCACCGCCGGCCTCATCGCGGACCACATCCTCGCTCTGATGTGGCCCAGATCACTCGTTCTTCGTGTGAGGGAGCGACGGGTCATGACGTCTTCATGGTGTCCGCAGAAGACGGCGCCGGCGTGATCGGCGCACCGGAGAAGGGGTTGTGCATGTCCAACACTTCGAATCCCCAGACCGCTCCCCAACAGGAGCGCCAGGCCGCGAAGACGCAGGGCCGCGAGGAGAATCCGCAGAACGAGCAGAAGGAGCGTGTGTTGCGCGGCCCCCTGCAGACCGAGCAGGGGATCACCACCCTCGAGGACACCGTGGTGGCGAAAATCGCGGGTGTGGCCGCCCGCGATGTCCCCGGGGTCCATGACATGGGCAACGCCGCGCGCCGGGCCTTCTCCGCTGTCACCGACCGGATCCCGAATTCGCAGACCAATGTCGCCGGGGGTATCAGCGTCGAGAAGGGCGAGGTCCAGACCGCGATCGACGTGACCGTGGTCGTGGAGTACGGCGCTTCGATCGTGGACGTCGGCAACGCGATCCGCCGCAACATCATCGACCAGGTCGAGGGCACCACCGGACTCGAGGTCATCGAGGTCAATGTCAACGTGGTGGACGTTCACCTCCCCCATGAGGGCGAGAACCCCTCGGAATCCAGGCGCGACATCGACCTGCAGTGACCACACGGTCCGGGGCGGGACATGCGTCTGCGGCCGGCCCCGACCGCCGACAGAGGGGTTCTCATGAAGACATCGCACGTCGCGCTGCTGGTCGGACTGCTCCTGGGAACGGTCGCCGCCTTCGGCAGCTTCAGCCAGTTCTTCCTGGTCCTCGTTTTCGGTGCCCTCGGTTGGGCCGTTGGCCTGACCCTCGAGGGCCGCATCGAGGTCCGTGGCCTGACCGACCGCTGGAGGAACTGAGCATGTCAGCCGTACCCGCGGCTCAGAACTCGGTGACCCCACCCCACGACGCCTCCACCGATCGTGCCGAGGCACGCGGAACCACGTCGTTCCCCGCGAGGGTGGTCGTCCGAATCGCCGAACAGGCCGCGTCCGAGGTGCACGCTGTCGGCTCCGACGCGGGCGGGCTGCTCGGTTTCGGGGCAAGGCGTGACTTCGGGGCCCGCCCTTCGGTGGAGGCAGACCTCTACGGTGCCACCGCAGTTCTGCGTCTGAACGTGGGGGTCGCCTTCCCCGTTGCCATAGCCCCGGTCCTCGGACAACTCCGCGAACACGTCACGCACCGTGTCCAGCAACTGACGGGTCTGTCGGTGGGCCGGATGGAGATCGAGGTGTCGTGGCTGCACGCCGGCGGCGCTGGAGGGAGGGTGCTGCTATGAGCGCAACCCCCGGCCGACTGACACGCCGCCCTTCCCGGGTTCTCCCCGCCGTGCTGCTGGCGATCACGGCGATCGCTGCTGGCGGGTTCGCCTCATGGCTGCTCGCGGCCTACGCCGTCGACGGTGCGTGGCCCGACCCTGCTGTCGGCCTCGTCTCCGAGGCGGCCCGGATGCGTCTGGACGCGGTCCCGATCCTGATCGGTGCCGCCGTCCTGGGTCTGCTCGGTATCGGCCTTGTGATCAGCGCGATCGTGCCCGGGGAACCTGCCCTACGGGAGATCCTGGCCGATGGGACGCCGGGGCAGACCGCGGTGTCCCGCCGCGATGTGGCCCTCCGGCTCCAACGCAGTGTCGAACATGTCGACGGGGTTCAGGGTGCTCGTGTGTCGGTCCGGCGCAAGCGAGTGGACGTGGTGGTGCGGACCCCCGTGGAGGACACCGGCACCGTGCTGCGGCGCAGCCGCTCGTCCGTGGAGGAGGGCCTCGAGCAGCTGCGTCCCGTATCGCCACTGCGGCCCCGGGTGCGCGTCTCGCGCACCCGTTGATCTGACGCGTTGAGCTGAGAGGACCACGCCATGCGTACCATCTCCGGGCGTCGCAACCGCGCCGCCTTGCTTCTGGGCGGGGGACTGATGACGATCGCGGCCCTCTGGGTCGCCTCTGCGTCCACACCCCTGCTGGACATGTGGCCCGAAGGTGCTCCCTTCCTGCCGCACGGAGACTCCGTTCTGGGGGAAACGGTCGCCGCCAACGGAGGTCTGCTCCTGCCGGCGGCTTCGGCAGTATCGGTGACGGTCGCCGTGGCCGGCATCCTCCTTCTTGTCGCGCAGTTCCCCACCGCGCCGAAACGGAGCGCCCTCAGAATCACCGACGGCGATGACCGGCTCCTGGGCTCGGTGGATCCGGGGGTGCTCGAGCGGGCTCTGACCGACGCGATGAAAGACGTTTCCGGTGTCACCGACGCGTCCGTCCGCCTGGGGGGCGGTGCCGGCGCGCCCTGGCTCCGGGCCACGGTCACCGTGGCGCAGGACGCCGAGGCCGGATGGGTCGGCGAACTGGTGCGCAGGCGCCTGACCGACGATGTCTCCACGGTCCTGGGCACGGCACCGGTCCGTGTGGACCTCCTCATCAGGCTTCGGTCGGTGCGGGCTCCGCACACTGCGCAGCTGCGTGCATCCGACGCGCGGAACACCGAAGCGGCGACCGCCTGATGGCCGCCCGGACCTTGGTGGACGAACGCGCGCTCGTGCTTCGCGCACAGGACGGTGACGTCGCCGCCTTCGAAGTACTCGTCGACCGACATCAAGGGCGATTGTTCCGTATCGCATACATGGTGCTGCACAATCGCATGGATGCCGAGGACGTGGTCCAGGAGGCTCTCGTGTCGTCCTGGAAGCGTCTGCACCTGCTCGAGGAGCCCAGTGCCTTCCGAAACTGGGTGACCCAGATCGCCAGCCGCGCCGCGACCAACGTGGTTCGCAAGGCCGCGCGACGCAGCACGGAGGGCGTCGATCAGCAAGCCCTCGAAGACGCCGGACCCGAATCCGCTCTGGGAGGTGCCACCAGCCGCAATGTCGGGCAGCCCGAACGCGCTGCCCTCGCGGGGGCCCAGATGGAGGCACTCGCCTCGATCCTCCAGTCCACCGAGGAAAATCAGCGTACGTGCTGGGTGCTGTGCGAGATCGACGGCATGAGCTACCGCGAGATCGCGCAGATGGTGGGCGTCAGCGAATCCACCGTGCGAGGCCGGATCGCACGCGCCCGCAGTCAGATCCTCGACCGAATGAAGGATTGGAGGTGATCGACGTGGAGCACCCTGACGCCCACGATCGCAACGGCACCCACGCGGCAGACCGTGTTTCGGGGCCCTCGGACCGTGAGTCGGACGACGAAGCCACCCAGCGTTACCTCGACCTGATCCGATCCGTCCATGACGAGTGGACAACGCTCGAGGCCGAGGGGGACAGCTCGGTGCAGCTGTCCGCCACTGCACTGTCCACCATCAAGGAGGCCGTCCGAGCTGATTTCCGCCATGGCGCCCATGTCGAGATGCCCCCCACCGCGGCAGGCCCGTACACGCTCTCCGAACAGGCCCTGCGCACTGTCGTGCGGAACGCCGTGGACTCGGTGCCCGGGGTGATCGCCCTGCGCACCACCTTCGATCACGAACCGCCGAAGGGCGGACACCGCACCCGTGGCGTGCCCTCACGGATCCGTTGCCGGATCTCCGCAGCTGCGGGAGACCGTGACCTCTTGGAGGTCGCGGATGAGGTGCGTACCGCCGTGATCGCTGCGTGCCGAGAGCACATGGACCTGACCGACCTACGTGTCGACATCCACATCGAGGACCTTCATGACAACTGAGACCTCCGCAGCCGACCTGGTCGAGGTGGTGTGCGCGGTGCCGGGTGTACGCGGTATCGAGGCGGGCATCGCCTCGTCCCTGCGCACGCTCGATGCGCGGCTCCGACGCGACCGGGCCTCGCGGGTCCGCTACGGCATCGTGATCGACCCGCGGTCAGGGACCGTCACGGCCGAGGTGGGGCTGGCGCCCGGCGCTCCCGTGCGGACGATCGTCGAGGAGATCCAGCGCGCCGTGCAGCGCGCGCTCGACCGGAGCACTGTCGGTCCCGTCGGCCCGCAGCCCGCCGACACCGCGAGTGAGCGCCGGGAAGAGCGACCTTGGCAGGTGCTGGTGCGCGTCCAGTCATTGTCCGGTGCGTGATTGGTGGAACGATGGCGAACGCTCGCTGATGGTGGCCCCGGCGGACCGTTGGACACTGCACGACGGCACGCCCCCGGGGCAGCGGCCCCAGGAGGCCGCGGCTCCGCACCGGAGCATCAGATCCGAACGACCTTCTCGGCCGTTCGGGCCGGGACAGTACGCGCCTTCACGGGGCATGCGGTGTCCGAGGGGCATGACGAACCTCTGGCACATGTCTTCGATAGGAACTGAGTGAACCTTCGGTCGCCTCACCCCGGTCGAGCGAGAGCGCCTGTACTCCATGACCCCGTGTCCCGAAGGGCACGACTGTGAGCACACGAAAAGCGGGCCCCCGCAGGAGCCCGCTTCGAAGATGATCTCCCAGATATCTCCCATTGCTGGGTGACCATCCAGGACCTGCACACCAGAGGAACCCTCTGACCTGCAGTGATGCTGGTGGGCGATACAGGATTCGAACCTGTGACCTCTACCGTGTCAAGGTAGCGCTCTAACCAACTGAGCTAACCGCCCTCATCGGGGGGTGATGAGGAAACATGGAGCCGGAGACGGGAATCGAACCCGTGTGCAGGGATTTGCAGTCCCTTACCTAAGCCACTCGGACACTCCGGCCAGCGAAGCTCGCCGGGGAACCGGTGGCCGACCCCCATGCGGGCCTCTTCGAGCGGACGACGGGATTCGAACCCGCGACCCTCACCTTGGCAAGGTGATGCTCTACCAGCTGAGCCACGTCCGCGTGCTGGAAACCCTGTGGTTTCCTGATTCCCGACCAGATTACACCCTCACGGAGAGCGCTTCGACCGGTCGGTCTCGAGCGGACGACGGGATTCGAACCCGCGACCCTCACCTTGGCAAGGTGATGCTCTACCAGCTGAGCCACGTCCGCGTGCTGGAAACCCTGTGGTTTCCTGATTCCCGACCAGATTACACCCTCACGGAGAGCGCTTCGACCGGTCGGTCTCGAGCGGACGACGGGATTCGAACCCGCGACCCTCACCTTGGCAAGGTGATGCTCTACCAGCTGAGCCACGTCCGCGTGCTGGAAACCCTGTGGTTTCCTGATTCCCGACCAGATTACACCCTCACGGAGAGCGCTTCGACCGGTCGGTCTCGAGCGGACGACGGGATTCGAACCCGCGACCCTCACCTTGGCAAGGTGATGCTCTACCAGCTGAGCCACGTCCGCGTGCTGGAAACCCTGTGGTTTCCTGATTCCCGACCAGATTACACCCTCACGGAGAGCGCTTCGACCGGTCGGTCTCGAGCGGACGACGGGATTCGAACCCGCGACCCTCACCTTGGCAAGGTGATGCTCTACCAGCTGAGCTACGTCCGCGCGGCGAGTGTTCGGGGCCTTGCGCCTGGCGGCTGTCCGCCCCGTTCGCTGCGCTTAGAACTCTAGCGGATACGTGGCCCCAGTGCGAAATCGGAGCTGTGGACACCCTTGTGCGGTGCTTTGCCCCCGCTTTTCGGGAGCGCGAGTCCTGTGGGGCGCGTGAGGCGCCCGAGTCCCGGACGTCGGCCGCTCCCGGAGGCCGGGGCGGCCCCACCGCGGCCCACCCCGGATGCGCACCGCCCGCGTCAGTTCTCCGCGTGCGCGGAGGAGGGCATGTCCGGTCGAGGGGGAGCGGACAGGTACTGACCGACCCGCTCGATCACCTTGTTCATCTCGTAGGCGATCAGTCCCACATCGCTGTCGGAGTCCGACATCAACGCCATGCAGGCACCGTCCCCCGCGGCGGCGACGAACAGGAAGGCCTCGTCCATCTCGATGATGCTCTGGCGGATGTTGCCGGCGGAGAACTGTTTGCTGGCCCCGCCCGCGAGGCTGTGCAGCCCCGAGGCGATCGCTGAGAGGTGTTCTGCGGCCGGGCGGTCCAGCCCGCTCGAGGTCGCCATGAGGAGGCCGTCGGTGGACAGGACGACGGCGTGCTGGGTCCCGGGTGCGCGGGTGAGCAGGTCGTCCAGGAGCCAGCTCAGTTCTCCGCGGGTGGTGCTCGGTGGGGTCATGTCTCTCTTCGCTCTGTCCGTGGGCGGGCGTGGTCGGTCGCGCAGGGGAGCGTGCCCGGTGTGGAGGGGCGTCACCGGTCGGTTTCCACTGTCCCCGCGTAAGCGTTGCCCGGATGATAGTCATTCGTAACTTATCCCCGCACGGCCCACAACACCGCAGGAGCGGGCGATCCGGGCCGGCTGCGCCTCTGACCAGTAGGGACGGTCGGGGAAAGTGGAACCGGGGCCCGCGGCCGCGGCCGGTGCCGGACACGGCCCTTGCCAGGGCCGCGGTGCTGCGGGTACCGGGTCCCTGCCGCGTCGGGTGCCCCGGTCCCAGGGGGAGGATCGTGCCCCGACCGCTACGACCAGTGCGGACGACCGATGGAGGGCTGTGCAATGAAGGTGTGGATCGCAGGCGCGGGTTTCGGCCGTGGCGTGGTCGTGGACCAGGCCGAGGCCCGGGTGCCGGTCCTGGACCACGGCATCACGGTGGGCGACGGCGTCTTCGAGACGGTCCGGGCCACGGACGGTCGGCCCTTCGCGCTCACCCGCCACCTGAAGAGGCTCGCGCGTTCGGCCGAGGGCCTGGGCATGGCCGAGCCCGACCTGGGCCTGATCGCCGAGGGGGTGGAGCGCGCGGTCGCCGCCAACCCGGAGCTCGACGACGCGCGCGTTCGCATCACGGTCACCGACGGCACCGGGCCGCTCGGTTCGGACCGTACCCCGGGCGAGCAGACCGCGATCGTGGCGCTGGCGCCGTTCCCGACCATCCCCGACCACTCCGACGTGGTGCTCTCCCCATGGCCGCGCAACGAGTTCGGAGCGCTGACCGGTCTGAAGACCACCTCCTACGCCGACAACGTGAGGGCCCTCGCGTACGCGCGCGCACGGGGAGGGAGCGAGGCGGTCTTCCCGAACGTGAGCGGGAACCTGTGCGAGGGCACGGGCAGCAACATCTTCGTGGTCCTGGACGGCCGCCTGGTCACCCCGCCGCTCTCGGCCGGGCCCCTGGCCGGCATCACGCGTGAGCTGGTGCTGGAGTGGCACGGCGCCGAGGAGGTGGACGTGCCCATAGAGCGTCTCCCGGAGATCACCGAGGCGTTCCTGACGTCCACCGGGCGCGACGTCCAGCCGATCCTGCACATCGACGGTCGGCAGATCTCCGCCGAGCCCGGTCCGGTCTCGCGCAAGGCCCGGGCGGCCTTCGCCGAGCGCGCCGCCGCCGAGATCGACCCCTGATCGACCAGACCTCGACCCCAGGGGCTCCGTGGAGCGCCTTCTCGCGCTCGCCTCGACCCCACGGGGCGCCCGGACCGGGCCGAAGCGGAGCGGAGGCCCAAAAAGAGCAGGGGACGGTGCACGCGCGTGCACCGTCCCCTGTGCAGTGTGTGCGGGGCGCCGGGGTCAGGCCAGATGGCGCTCGATCTCCTCGTCCAGGTCCACGTACGTGGTCTCCTGGCCGGCGGGGACGATCTCGTAGGTGCGGTGCAGGAACTCGGCCAGCGGTGACACCTGGGTGTCGAACTCGGCCTGTCCGAAAGGGGAGGACAGCGCGATGCTGACGCTGCGCTCGCCGCTGTCGTCCTTGGAGGGCCACACGCGGACGTCGCCCTCGCCGACGGGGCGCACGATCCCGACCGTGAGGAGCTCACGGGCGAAGATCCACTCGACGGGCTCGTCCTCGCCGGTGTGGAAAGCCACGCGGATCGCGTAGGGGTCGCCGGCGCTGTAGTCGAGCCGCGCGACCAGCGGGACCGAGGTGCGCTCGGGGACGACGAGCCGCAGGCCCAGCTCGGCGGGGGCGGGGGGGNGTTCATGTTCGCCAAACCTCTTCTTGTCCGGCCCTGCTGTGCGGTGCGGGTCGGTGGTGCCGTCTCACTCGCTCCAACGCGGTCGTCCGCGGATCATGACGTGAGTACGGAGACTTTTTCGATCGGTGGGACCGGTTCCTCGGGCCCTTTGCCCGGGCCCTTGCGCCGCAGGGCGGCTCCAGATCCTTCGTCACTGTAATGACCAGGGGAAACCAAAGATTTCCCCATATTGGGTGTCCCACGTCACGGATCGGTCATGGCGCGGGGGTCCCCGAGGTGCACCGTCGGGGCGTGAACCGCCTCGCAAGCGGGGGTTCGGGGGTCTCCTGGTGAAGTCTTGACCCGCTGCAGAACGATCAAAGTGACCTCCATCACACATCGAGGTTCGCCCGTGCGGCCTTGAGTGGAACGAGCACCCCGAAACATGCGCTAGAGTTTTACATGTCCGACCGAGAGGGCGGGCGGAGCAACAGCTCGGGGCGATTAGCTCAGTTGGCTAGAGCGCATCGTTCACACCGATGAGGTCACTGGTTCGAGTCCAGTATCGCCCACAAGTACGGAGCCGGGTCACCGTTCGAGACGGTGGTCCGGCTTTTTTCATGCGGGGAGGGACCGGGACCCGCCCTGTGTGTGCCCCAGCGTCCCGGTCCGGGTGGCCGTGACCGGAACACGGTGTTCGATGTGCTTCGTGTCCGTCACACGGGGTCGGGGTCCGGATCGGTGTCGTTGTCCGGTTGCCTTCCTTCCCTGGTGGCCCTGCGCGCGCGGCGCCGGCGCACGTACTCGTGCTTGCGGCGTTCGGCGTACTTCTCCGCCCGGCGGGCCCATTTCCGGGCAGGCCTCAGGATCCGGTGGGCCCACCGGAACTCCGTGCTCAGGATGAGCAGCCCCAGCAGCAGTGCCGCGATCCCGGGACCGGGGGTCACGAAGAAGACGACACCGGTCAGCAGGACGACCGTCCCCACCGTGCCGACGAGGATGCGCCAGGGAAGACGCAGGGCCGGATGCGAGTGCATCCGGCGTCGGAAGAGCCGGAGCCGGGCCCGCGCCCGCCGCCAGCGCCGTCTGCGGGCGTGCAGCGCCGGTGCCTTCTCCGGCGGCGGGGGATCATGCGGTGGGCTCGGTGACATGCGCTCACATTCGGTCGAAGCCGGTGGATGCGGTCGCGACGGCTGAGGAGAGGATCGGATGTCTGCCGATTGTCACCGATCTTCCGGCCGGGATCAATGCTCCGAGGTGGCGACCGAATCCCGATATGACCCCATTTCACCTGCCACGGGCGTCCGTCGTAGCCGGGGCGGCTGTGGATGGGCGATCGGCACTCCACGGCGGAGCCGATAGCATCGAAGGGGCGCGTTCTCCCCTGCAACGCCGGGGAGGGCGTGTGCCTTCCAGAGTTTCCACGTATCCCTAGGAGTTATCGTGTCCGCCGCGCCTGAGCTGCACATCACCCTCGCCGGAACCCCGCGTGCGGTGGCGGCCACGACCACCGCGGGGCAGGCGCTGGAAGCCGACGGCAAGACCGTGATCGCGGCCCTGGTCAACGGCGAACCGCGCGACCTCGCCCACGAGCTCGCCGACGGCGACACCGTCGAGCCCGTCGCGATCGGCTCGGAGGAGGGCCGGGCGATCCTGCGCCACTCCACCGCGCACGTGCTCGCCCAGGCCGTCCAGGAGCTGTTCCCCGAGGCCAAGCTGGGCATCGGCCCGCCCGTCGAGAACGGCTTCTACTACGACTTCGACGTCGCCGAACCGTTCACCCCCGCCGATCTCAAGGCCATCGAGAAGAAGATGCAGCAGATCATCAAGCAGGGGCAGCGCTTCGATCGTCGCGAGGTCTCCGACGACGACGCCCGCGCCGAACTGGCCACCGAGCCCTACAAGCTCGAGCTCATCGGCCTCAAGGGCGGGGCCGCGGAGGCGGCCGAGGGCGCCTCCGCGGAGGTCGGCGGAGGCGAGCTGACCGTCTACGACAACATCCACCCCCGCACCGGCGAACAGTGCTGGAAGGACCTCTGCCGCGGGCCGCACGTGCCCACCACCAAGTCCATCCCGGCCTTCAAGCTCATGCGCACCGCCGCCGCCTACTGGCGCGGCAAGGAGACCAACCCGCAGCTGCAGCGCGTCTACGGCACCGCGTGGGAGGACAAGGACGCCCTCAAGGCCTACCTCGCCTTCCTGGAGGAGGCCGAGAAGCGCGACCACCGCAAGCTCGGCTCCGAGCTCGACCTGTTCTCCATCCCCGACGAGATCGGGTCGGGCCTGGCGGTCTTCCACCCCAAGGGCGGCGTCGTGCGCCGGGTCATGGAGGACTACTCCCGCAAGCGGCACGAGGAGGGGGGATACGAGTTCGTCTACACCCCCCACGCCACGAAGAGCGCGCTCTTCGAGAAGTCCGGGCACCTGGACTGGTACGCCGACGGCATGTACCCGCCCATGGAGCTCGACGGCGGGCAGGACTACTACCTCAAGCCGATGAACTGCCCGATGCACCACCTGATCTTCGACGCGCGTGGTCGCTCCTACCGTGAGCTGCCGCTGCGCCTGTTCGAGTTCGGCACCGTGTACCGGTACGAGAAGTCGGGCGTGGTGCACGGCCTGACCCGCGCCCGCGGCTTCACACAGGACGACTCCCACATCTACTGCACTCGCGAGCAGATGGCCGATGAGCTCGACTCCCTGCTCACCTTCGTGCTCGACCTGCTGCGCGACTACGGGCTCGACGACTTCTACCTCGAGCTGTCCACCAAGGACCCGGAGAAGTCCGTCGGCAGCGACGAGATCTGGGAGGAGTCCACGCGGGTCCTGCGCCAGGCCGCTGACAAGCAGGGTCTGGAGCTGGTCATGGACCCGGGCGGCGCGGCCTTCTACGGCCCGAAGGTCTCGGTGCAGGCCAAGGACGCCATCGGCCGCACCTGGCAGATGTCCACGATCCAGGTCGACTTCAACATGCCCGAGCGCTTCGACCTGGAGTACACCGCCGCCGACGGAAGCCGTCAGCGTCCTGTGGTGATCCACCGCGCCCTGTTCGGCTCCATCGAGCGCTTCTTCGCGGTGCTGCTCGAGCACTATGCGGGTGCGTTCCCCGCGTGGCTGGCCCCGGTGCAGGCGGTCGGTATCCCGATCGCCGACGAGCACGTGCCGTACCTGCAGGAGGTGCAGGCCAAGCTGCGTGCCGAGGGTATCCGGGTGGAGGTCGACGCCGGCGACGACCGGATGCAGAAGAAGATCCGCAACGCCCAGAAGCAGAAGGTGCCGTTCATGGTGCTGGCCGGTGACGACGATGTCGCCAAGGGTGCGGTGTCGTTCCGTTACCGCGACGGATCGCAGAACAACGGGGTCCCGGTCGACGAGGCCGTGGCCGAGATCGTGGCGGCGGTGCGCGAACACCGCTGATCCGCGTCGCAGAACCCCGGAGTGAGCGAGAGCGGGGCGTCCACCACGGTCGGGTGGGCGCCCCGTACGTGTTCGCGGAGGGGGAGCTGGGGGTTACTTCTTCGCCCTGGAGCCGTCCTCGTCGTCGCCGAACAGGTCATCACGGGAGATGCGCGCGGTGGCGTTGGGGTCGGGGGCCTGCTCCTGCTCCTCGTCGTCGCGGAACAGGTCATCACGGGAGATGCGATGCGTCGCGTTGGGGTCACTCATGAGCTCGTACTCCTTGTGGATCGGGGCATGCCGGATCCTATCGCTCCCTTCGGACACCGGTGGCGTGCCGGTTCGCCGCCCGGTACCGGGGCCCGGTCAGTGTCCGGTACACCGTTCCCAGGTCTGGCGGGGGATGTGTTCGAGCAGGTCGATGAGGTAGTCGGCGGCGAGGAGGGCACGTTCGGGGTCCAACTGCATCGGTGCCCAGGTGAGCACGTAACCGCCGGTGAACCGCACGGGCAGCGATCGCGAACGGGGATCGGCCAGCAGCCAGGAGATCAGATCCCCGTCCAGCACCGAGCGCGCGAACTCCGAGTCGCCGCCGCTGGTGTCGAAGGCCGCTCCGAAAGGGGCGCCTTCCGCGGGGCCGGGGTGCGGGGCGCGGCGCCGGATCTCCAGATCGGTGCCCACACCGGGGGTACGCACCGCCACCACACGGTGGACGCGCTCGACGTGGCCGGTGCGCTGCTCCGTGGCGACCGGAACGGTCTGCACGTGTTCGAAGGCGGTCACCCGGTACAGCCCCAAGGAACCGGTCAGCACGTGCTGGTGGCGGGATCTCCGCACCCCGGGCTCGGCCGGGAGCGCGGCCTCGCCGAGAGGAGCGGGGTGCCGGTCGGTGTAGGTCCATCCGTTGTCGCGGGCCCAGGCGCGTAACTCGCCGACCCGCTCCTTGCCGAAGTGCGCGGCGACCGTGATCGCACCCACGGTGACCACGACGACGACCAGCGCGGTAGTCGGCAGGACGCCTTCCATGCGTACTCCTGCTGCTGGGGAGTGGCGGGGCGCGGGCCCCCTCGGGGGTTGCGGGCCCGTGGGGACAGGGGACCCGGATCGGCCTTCACAACCATTCTGTGCGGGGCGGGGGCGGTTGTCACCCCTCGCACGTGGCCGGATGGGGACGCTCCGTTGCTGATGGTGCCCCTGGGGTCGCCTGGGGCCAGGCCCTCGGGCGCGAGCACGATGTCGGCGGGGTTCGAGGTCGCTGTTCACGATGCCGGGCCGTGCACGTCACGAGGGCCTCGGAGATGATCTCCGGCTGACAGGGCACAACCCCAGGGGCGAGGACCGGGAGATCGATGAAGGCGGCAGATGTCGAACATCCCTGAAACGTGGTGCTCAGACATTGTCGCCCTCGTCGACCCGGTCCTCGGTCCCGAAGCACTGGTCCGTCCCTGCTCTCATCCGGGTCGCGTCGACCCGCGGGAGGTTCCGGCGGCGTTCGACGAGTCCCCGAGCGGTGAGCCTGCGCCGACGCGGAAGGGGCCGGACCTCGGCCACCTCCACCTCGATGCGGGTGAGGGGAACGTCTCGCCGGTTTCCACCGCGTCCACGACGGTGGCGGCGTGATTGCGGGATTCTCGCTGGGTGATGGTCCTCATGCGCGGAGTATGGCCCGATGTGTCTCACCGGGCTGCACTCGCCGAGCGATTGGGTGTTCCGGTCAGGTGGGCAGGTTCAGCTCCCGGGCGATGAGCATCTTTTGCACCTCGCTCGTGCCCTCGCCGATCTCCAGGATCTTCGCGTCCCGGTAGAAGCGGCCGACCGGGTAATCGGTCATGAACCCGTACCCGCCGAAGACCTGCGTTGCGTCCCGGGAGTTGTCCATGGCGGCGTTGGATGCCACCAGCTTGGCAATGGCCGCTTCCTTCTTGAACGGCTCGCCGGCCAGCATCCGCGACGCCGCGTCGTAGTAGGCCAGACGTGCGGTGTGCGTGCGCGACTCCATCTCGGCGATCTTGAACTGGATCGCCTGGTACTCGCCGATGTGGTGGCCGAACGCCTCGCGCTCGTGTGCGTAGCGCACGCTCTCGTCGACACACCCCTGCGCGAGCCCCACCGAGAGCGCGGCGATCGCGATCCGGCCCTCGTCCAGGATGCGCAGGAACTGGGCGTAGCCGCGCCCGCGCTCGCCGACCAGGTTGGCCTCTGGTACACGACAGTCCTCGAAGACCAACTCGTTGGTGTCGGAGGCGTTCCACCCGACCTTGGAGTACTTCTGCCCGAGCGTGAACCCGGGCGTGCGCGCCGGCACCAGGATCGCGGAGATCTCCGGCCGCCCGTCCGAGCGCCGCCCCGTCACCGCGGTCACCGTCACCAGCGAGGTGACGTCGGTCCCGGAGTTGGTGATGAACGACTTCGTGCCGTTGATGACCCACTCGCCGTTCTCCAGGCGCGCGGTGGTTCGCGTGGCCCCCGCGTCGGAACCGCCGTCGGGTTCGGTCAGCCCGAACGCGCCCAGTGCCCGCCCCGAGCACAGGTCCGGAAGGTAGGTCTTCTTCTGCTCGGGGGTCCCGAACCGGTGGATCGGCATCGCCCCGAGCGAGACCCCCGCCTCCAGTGTGATTGCCACGGAGGAATCGACCCGGGCCAGCTCCTCCAGGGCCAGGCACAGGGCGAAGTAGTCCCCGCCCATCCCTTCGTGCTCCTCGGGGAAGGGCAGACCGAACAGGCCCATCCGACCCATCTTGGCGACGATGTCGTAGGGGAAGGCCGAACGCTCGTAGAAGTCGCCGATCACCGGGGCGACCTCGGTGCGGGCGAACTCCTCGACGGCGGCCCGCAGGTCGGCGTGCTCGGTGGACAGTTCGTGGCGGTTCATCGCTGCTCCTCGCTGTTGGCGGGGGTGGTGGCTTCCGACGCCTCGTGGCCGTCGGCGCCGGGTGTGACGGTGACCAGGACCGCGTCCATGGGCACCGGGGTCCCGGGGGAGACAGCCACGGCGGTGACGGTCCCGTCGAGGGGAGAGGGCACCGAGTGCTCCATCTTCATCGCCTCGACCACGGCCAGCGCGGTTCCGGCGGAGACCTCCTGGCCGACCTCCACCGGCACGTCGAGCACGGTGCCGGGCATGGGGCTGCGCACGGTGCCGTCGGTGGCGGTGTCGTCCTCGCGCAGGGCTGCGGCGACCGGCTCCTCGTGCAGGGTCCAGGCCAGGCCGTCGGCCCCCACCCAGCGATGCGTGCTCGCTGGGTCGGCCGCGCGGGTGAAGGTTCGGGTACGTCCGGCGTGGGTCACGGTGAGGAGGGTGCCGTCGGCGCTGCGGCGGGCGCGGGCCTGGACCGGTTCGCCCTCGTCGACGCAGACCTGGAACCCGTCGCCGCTGCGCCGCACGCGCACCACCGACGAGTCACGCCGCGGTGCCCGGAGCCGCCACGGGGTCCAGGAGTTCTCGCCCATGCGCCACCCGTCGGGGACCGAGAAGCGGTCGGGGGACGGAGCACCGCCGGGCTCCAGATCCAGCTGCAGGTCCAGCGCGACCGCGGCCTGCACGTACTCGGGCGCCTGCTCGGGCGCGGCCTCGGGCGGGTCGGCCTCGATGAGGTCGGTGCTCAGGTCGCCCGCGACCACACGGGGGTGGAGCAGCAGTCGCCGCAGGTAGGCGGTGTTGGTGACGCATCCCAGCAGCAGATACGAACCCAGGGCGCTGTCCATACGGCGCAGCGCCTCGGCGCGGTCCGCGCCCCACGTGACGACCTTGGCGAGCATCGGGTCGAAGTCGGAGGTGACGACCGTTCCCTCCGTGATCCCTGAGTCCACGCGCACCCCGTCGCCCCGGGGTTCGGTCAGCGACAGCACCGGGCCGCCGCTGGGCAGGAACCCGTGGTCGGCGTCCTCGGCGTAGACCCGGCACTCGACCGCGTGCCCACGCATCGACACCTGCTCCTGGCCGAAGTCCAACGGCTCACCCCGCGCCACCCGCACCTGGAGTTCGACCAGGTCGATGCCGCGCACGCCGTCGACGGCCACGACCTCCTCGGTCACGGGGTGCTCGACCTGCAGCCGGGTGTTCATCTCCAGGAACGAGAAGGACACCCCGCCGCCCGGATCGGTGTCGGCGATGAACTCGACGGTGCCGGCTCCCACGTAGCCGCAGGCCTTGGCGGCGGCGACGGCGGCCTGACCCATCTGGGCTCGCTGGTCCGCGGTCAGCAGCGGGGACGGCGCCTCCTCCACGACCTTCTGGTGGCGCCGCTGCAGGCTGCACTCGCGTTCGCCGAGGTGCAGCACGTTTCCGTGGGTGTCGGCGAGCACCTGTACCTCGATGTGGCGCGGGCGCTGCACGAGGCGTTCGACGAGCAGAGTCTCGTCGCCGAAGGACGCACGGGCCTCCCGGCGTGCCGCAGCGGCGTCGGCGAGCAGGGTGTCGGGCCCGTGCACCGCTCGCATACCCTTGCCGCCCCCTCCGGCCGAGGGCTTGAGCAGCAGCGGGAACCCGGTTTCCTCGGCGCGGCGCCGCAGGTCGGCGTCGGGAAGCGGAGTGCCGGGCTCCTCGGTGAACCCGCCCAGGACCGGAACCCCGGCGGCGGCCACCGTCTCCTTTGCGCGGATCTTGTCGCCCATCGCCTCGATCGCCTCCGCGGGCGGGCCGATCCACACCAGCCCCGCCCCGGAGACCGCCCGTGCGAAGGCGGCGTTCTCCGACAGGAAGCCGTACCCGGGGTGGACCATGCCGGCCCCGGTCTCCTGCGCGGCGATGATCACGGCCTCCGCATCGAGGTAGCTGGGCACCCTTACGGCCGTTTCGGCGGCGAGGGTGTGCGGGGCGTCTGCGTCCGCGTCGGTGTGCACCGCCACCGTGCCGATCCCCATGTGGCGCAGGGTGCGCATCACGCGCAGGGCGATCTCTCCCCGGTTGGCGACCAGAACGGTCGCCGGGGGTGTCGTGCTCATACTGTCTCCAGTGCGGTGCTGCGGGCCAGGGTCTGTTCGTTCACGGGGCTCACATCCGGAACACGCCGTAGCCCACGGGCTCCAGCGGTGTGTTGCGGGCGGCCGACAGGGCCATGGCGAGCACGTCGCGGGTGTCGGCCGGGTCGATGACGCCGTCGTCCCACAGGCGGGCGGTCGAGTAGTAGGGGCTGCCCTGTTCCTCGTACTGGTCGCGGATGGGTGCCTTGAACCCCTCCTCGTCCTCGGCCGACCACTCCTGCCCGCGGGCCTCCAGCTGGTCGCGGCGCACGGTCGAGAGCACCGACGCCGCCTGCTCCCCGCCCATGACGGAGATCCGGGCGTTGGGCCACATCCACAGGAACCGGGGCGAGTAGGCGCGCCCGCACATGCTGTAGTTCCCGGCGCCGAACGATCCGCCGATGACCACGGTGAACTTGGGGACCCGGGCGCACGCCACGGCGGTGACCATCTTCGCGCCGTGCTTGGCGATGCCCCCGGCCTCGTAGTCGCGCCCGACCATGAACCCGGAGATGTTCTGGAGGAACACCAGCGGGATCCCGCGCCGGTCGCACAGTTCGATGAAGTGGGCTCCCTTGAGCGCGGACTCCGCGAACAGGATCCCGTTGTTGGCGACGATCCCGACCGGATGTCCGTGCAGGTACGCGAAGCCGGTCACCAACGTGGTTCCGTACTCGGCCTTGAACTCGGTGAACTCGCTGCCGTCGACGACACGGCCGATCACCTCGCGCACGTCGTACGGGGTCCGGGTGTCGGAGGGCACCACCCCGTACAGCTCCTCCGGGTCGAGCTTCGGCGGGATCGGGGGGCGCGTCTCCCAGGCCGGGGCGTCGGGCGGGCCGAGGGTGTCGGCGATGCGCCTGACCTGGTGCAGGGCGTCGGCGTCGTCGTCGGCCAGGTGGTCGGTCACGCCGGACACGCGGGAGTGCAGGTCCCCGCCGCCCAGGTCCTCGGCGCTGACGACCTCACCGGTGGCGGCCTTCACCAGCGGGGGACCGCCCAGGAAGATCGTGCCCTGTTCCCGAACGATCACAGCTTCGTCGCTCATGGCGGGTACGTAGGCGCCGCCGGCGGTGCACGAGCCCAGGACCGCGGCTGTCTGAGGGATGCCCAGCTCGGACATGGTCGCTTGGTTGTAGAAGATGCGGCCGAAGTGCTCTCGGTCGGGGAAGACATCGTCCTGCATCGGGAGGAACGCGCCGCCCGAGTCGGCGAGGTAGATGCAGGGCAGCCGGTTGTGCAGCGCCACCTCCTGCGCGCGCAGGTGCTTCTTGACCGTCATCGGGTAGTAGCTGCCGCCCTTGACGGTGGCGTCGTTGGCCACGATCACGGTCGGTCGCCCGGCCACTCGGCCCACCCCGGCGATGATTCCGGCGCCGGGTGCGTCCTGGCCGTCGGCGCCGTACATGCCGTGTGCGGCCAGCGGTGCGATCTCGAGGAACGGCGAACCGGGGTCGAGGAGGAGGTCGACACGTTCACGCGGCAGGAGCTTTCCCCGTTCGACGTGGCGGGGGGGGGCCTTCTCGGGTCCGCCCAGGGCCGCGGTGGCGATGCGTTCGCGCAGCTGCGTGGCCAGAGCGCGGTTCGCGGCGTCGTTGGCGGCGAATGCGGGCCCGGCGGGGTCGACCGCCGAGCCGAGCACAGGTGCCCTGCTCATGGTGTCCTCTCGTGGAGGGGTGTTAACCGTCACTAACATCGGTGATGTTAATGACTACTAACATCGGTGTCCAGGGCCCTGTTCGGTGGACGCCTTCCGTCGCTCGACCGGCCACTGCATCGACGGCGTCGTCCGAGGGGTGGCCGGTGACGGGTGGGCATGCCGGGCCGCGCTGTCGCAAGGCCGTGGAAGGCCTCGGCCGACCACGTCACCGACCTGACCGAACAGCCGCCCTGGTGCGGTACGGAACCCGGACGAGAGTGGGGACGACATGGCGGCGAGACCGGCAGGCGAGCGCCGGGCGCACATCNGCCGAGCACGGATACCGGGGGGTGACCATCGACGACCTCGGGCGTGCCGTCGGCACCACCGGGCCGGCCCTGTACCGGCACTTCGCCGGCAAGGAAGCGCTCCTGGGCCAGGTCCTGGTCGACATCAGCGCGCGCCTCTCCGAACAGGGGGAGGAACTGCTCGCCCGCGCAGAGCATCCCGATCATGCTCTCGACCTGCTCCTGCACGGGCACATCGCCTTCTCCCTCGACGAACCCGCGCTCATCACCGTGCACGACCGCGAGCTCGGAAACCTCACCCCGCAGGACCGCGACCGCGTGCGCCGCCTGCAGCGGGGATACGTCGAACAGTGGGTGGGGGTCCTGGCCGACCTGCGCCCGGAGGAACCCCGCAACGCCCTGCGCGCCTCGGTGCACGCCGTCTTCGGGCTGCTCAACTCGACTCCCCACAGCCGCGGCACCGTCGGGCGCGAAGCCATGGCCCGTCTGCTGTTCGCCATGGGCCGATCGGCTCTGACCGCCGGGCGGGAAGCACCAGGGCAAACCAGCACGTGACCTCTGATGCCCCCTGATGTGCGGTGATGGGAGGCGCAACCGCTCCGGTCGCTTGGGTCTGTGTTGACCGGGCTCCGGGTAGGGCCGCCCAGGAGGCGTCCCGGAGCACGAGGCCGGCGCCGGGGCGCGAGTACGCGTACAAGGGGGAGGCCATTGATGGTCGACGGACCGCGCACCAACTCGAACCCGCACACGACCACCACGGCGGGCTCACCCGCGCCCAGTGACGAGCAGTCGCTGAGTGTGGGGCGCGACGGGCCACTGGTCATGCACGACGTTTACCTGATCGAGAAGATGGCGCAGTTCAACCGCGAACGTGTGCCCGAACGAGTCGTGCACGCCAAGGGCAGCGGCGCCTACGGAACCTTCAGGGTTACCAACGACGTCAGCGCCTACACCTGCGCCGACCTGTTCCAACCCGGCCGTGAGACACCGATGCTGGCCCGCTTCTCCACGGTCGCAGGCGAGATGGGGAGCCCGGACACCTGGCGCGACCCGCGCGGCTTCGCGCTGAAGTTCTACACCCAGGACGGCAACTACGACATGGTCGGCAACAACACGCCGGTCTTCTTCATGCGGGATCCGCAGAAGTTCCAGGACTTCATCCGCTCCCAGAAGCGCGACCCTCAGGCCGGCCTGCGCGACAACACCATGCAGTGGGACTACTGGTCGCTCTCGCCGGAGTCCGCGCACCAGGTCACCTGGCTCATGGGTGACCGTGGTCTGCCGAAGTCGTGGCGGCACATGGACGGGTTCTCCTCGCACACCTACATGTGGGTCAACGCCGAGGGCCGACAGTACTGGGTGAAATACCACTTCCTGACCGACCAGGGAAACGATTTCCTCACCCAGGAGGAGGCCGAGCGCATCTCCGGTTCGGACCCGGACCACCACCGGGCCGACCTGTTCGACGCCATCGAGCGTGGCGAGTACCCGAGCTGGACGCTCAAGGTACAGCTCATGCCGGTCGAGGAGGCCGAGCAGTACCGCTTCAACCCGTTCGACCTCACCAAGGTGTGGCCGCATGCCGACTACCCGCTCGTCGAGGTCGGGCGCATGACACTCGACCGGAACCCGGACAACCACTTCATCCACATCGAACAGGCCGCCTTCGAGCCGTCCAACCTCGTGCCGGGTATCGGGCCGTCGCCGGACAAGATGCTCGTGGCGCGCCTGTTCTCCTACGCCGACACGCACCGCTACCGCATCGGGGTCAACTACAACGAGCTGCCTCCGAACCAGCCCCGTGTTGCGGTGCGCTCCTACTCCAAGGACGGCAGTATGCGTTCGGTTCCACCGAACGTCGGAGCCGTCTACCACCCCAATTCCTACGGTGGGCCGGACGTGCCGCAGCAGGAGAAGGTGGACCCGGCCTCGTGGGACGTGCAGTCCGGGGAGCTCGTGCGCCAGGCCTACACGCCGCACCGTGACGACGACGACTTCGTCCAGCCTCGCGCGCTGATCCGCGACGTCATGGACGACGCGGCCCGGTCACGTCTGGTGAGCAATGTCGTCGGGCACTTGTCCTCGGTGGATGACGAGGGGGTGCTCCAACGAGCGCTGCAGTACTGGCGCAACATCGACGGCGAGACGGGGGACCGGATCGCCGCCGGTCTCGGCCGGGGCTGAAACGCCGCAGGCTCCGCGCTCGGCCGGCGGCCCCGGGGTCCGAGAAGGGGTGCCGGGGCCGTCGGCGTGGGGCCTGTGACAAGAGAAGGGACGGCCGACCACGTGGGTCGACCGCCCCTTCCCGAGCGGGGATTCTCCTTACAGCTCGGCCTGAGCCGCGTCGGCTTCCTCGACCGGGGCCTCCTCGGCGGGGGCTTCCTCGACCGGGGTCTCCTCG
>NZ_ANBF01000170.1 GCF_000341025.1 Nocardiopsis salina YIM 90010
ACGCCGTCCTGTACAAGCCGACCGAGTGAGCCGAGGGGCCCCGTGAACAGCGGGGCCCCACCCCCCTCCCCGGGCGGGCCCGAGTGCGGGCAGGGCCGGGCAAAGGAGATCCACATGAATGACGCAACGAACTTGATTTACCTGGGGTCCCTGGCCGGCACCGTCGTGCTCATGCTCGGGATCGGTGTCTGGGTGGCGCGCCGCACCAGCAGCGGCGAGGACTTCCTGATGGCGGGGCGCAGCCTCAACACGCCCCTGCTCCTGGGCACCACGCTCGCCTCGCTCGTCGGGACCGGGTCCAGTCTCGGGGCCGTCGGGTTCGCCTACGAGAACGGGTGGGCCGGAGGGCTGTACGGGGTCGGCGGCGCCGTCGGCGTCCTGGTCCTGCTCTGGCTCTTCGCCGACGTGCGCAAACACGGGTTCATGACCTTCTCCGAGGAGATGAGCTACTACTACGGCGCCAGCCGGGTGATCAAGGGCGTGGTCTCGGTCGTGCTGTTCCTGGCCTGCGTGGGCTGGCTCGGTGCGCACATCATGGGAGGCGCCCTCTACCTCTCCTACCTGACCGGGATGGACCCGGACACGGCCAAGGTCGCGATCGCCGTGGGCTTCGGCCTCTACACCGTGGTGGGCGGCTACCTCGCGGTCGTCATCACCGACGCCATCCAGGGCACGATCCTGTTCGTCGGCTTCACCTTCCTGTCCGTGCTCGCCCTCGTCCACGCGGGCGGTTTCGAGGGAATCGGCCGGGACGTGCCCGAGGAGGCCACCTCGATGCTCGGCCTGGAAGCGGTCGGTCTGCTGCCGGGGATCTCCTTGGCCCTGGTCATCGCCGTGGGTGTGCTGGCCACCCCCTCGTACCGGCAGCGCATCTACTCCGCGGCCGACGTGCGTACCGTGCGGACCAGCTTCGCCTGGGTCGCCGGGCTGTTCGGGCTCTTCGCGATGCTGCCCGCCATCGCCGGGATGGCCGCACGCGGCCTGGAGCCCGGGTTGGAGAACCCGGACATGGCCTTCCCGTACCTGGCGACCACGCTGTTCCCCGTCTGGGTCGGCGCCTTCCTCCTCATCGCCGGTCTGTCGGCGACGATGTCCTCCGGCGACTCCGACGCCATCGCCGGCGTGACGATCCTGCTGCGCGACGTCACCCACCTGGTGACCGGCCGGCTGCCGAAGGCCGAGCACATGGTCGCCTACTCCCGGATCGCCCTGACGGCCGTGCTCGGGCTGGCCCTGCTCTTCTCCCTCATGGCCACCACGATCATCGGCTACATCGAACTGATGGTCTCGACGGTGCTCACCGGGCTGCTGGTGGCTTCGATCCTGGGCAAGTTCTGGCCGCGGGCGACGTGGCAGGGCGGCCTGGCCTCCCTCGTCGGCGGTTCGGCCACGGCCCTGCTCGTCCACAACATCCCCGCGTGGGGCGACTTCTGGGGCAACCCGGTGATCCCGTCCATGCTCGCAGCCCTGGCCGCGGGGATCGTTGTCAGCCTGGTCACGCCCCGCAGGGCTGTCTCCCACGAGGAGGCGCTGCGGCTGCTGGCCGAGGAACGGGCCGAGCTGGACGTGGGGACCAAGGTCCGCGACGAGGCCACGGACGAGAAGACCGAAACCTCCGACGAGGGGCGGACCTCCCCGAGCGATTAGCGAGTCCTGCCGAAGGCTCCCGGAGCGGCGAGCGGCCGCCCAGGCCGTCTCCTGCGGGGCAGTGTGCGGAGTTCGGCCCGGTCGGCTTCACGGGCAGGTCGGAGCGCGAGGCAGTCCGGTGGTCGCGAGCCCGGAACGATGTCGAGAGCACGACCCGAGTGGGTCTCAGGGGGCGTCCGCACCCCAGTCGGCGGTGACGGTGAGCCGGCTCCCGTCGGACAGTGACAGCACGATCTCCACGGGATCGCCGTCCTGGAGGGGGTACGTGGGGGCGTCGAGCTGCAACCGGTTGTCGCCGGGCACCAACGAGGTTTCGTCACTCACGGTGATGCGGTCCAGCCCCGCCTTGACCTGCTCGCCCTCCTCTTCGGTGGTGGTGACCAGGTTGGCGTACCGGAAGTCGGGGCTGGACACCGAGACCAGAGCTACCGACCGCTCCCCGGTGTTGTGCAGGTCCATGTACGCGCAGGCGGTCAGTTTCTGTGTCTCCCACGCCCAACGCGCGTTGCGGGCCTCGATGCTCATGCTGTCCCCTCCGTCATCACTGAGGGTGATGAGTTTAGTGGTTCAGCTGCGCCACGTCCTCCGACAGGCGGGACGTACGAAGGGCCGCCACCCGCGCGGGTGGCGGCCCTCGGTGTGTGCGGCTGTTACACGCGGTCCTCCACGACCTCGAACTCGAGGACGTCGGTGAACTCGCGGCCGTGCGCGTCGGTCGCGGTCACCTCCGCGGTGTGTGCACCGGGCTCGAGGTCCTCGGGCAGGTCGTAGGTCCACAGGTGCATGCCCCGGTCGGCGATGGAACCGCCGTGCACGAGCTGCTGCTGCACCGCATAGGGGTCGGAGTACTCGGCGCCGACGTTCTGCGGCTCGCCCTCCAGTTGCTGGGTGCGCTCGGCCGTTCCGCCCTGCTCGCCGTCGATGGCGACCTCGACGTTGCCGCTGGTGGAACCGAAGAAGAAGTTGGTGGTCAGCCAGGTGCCCTCGGCGAGGTCCTCACGGTCGATCACCAGCGGGTCCTCCAGCTCCGGAGCCCCGCCGTCCTCCTTGTCGCTGTGCTCCTCGTACCACTCGCGGTAGGCCGGGCTGTTGATGCCCAGCTGCGTCTGCACGTCGTCGGACTCGCCCGTGACGGTGAAGCGCTCCTGGAACTGGTTGCCCTGCACGTCCAGCGTCACCACACCCGGGCGCCCGCCGTCGCGGCCGATCGCCGTCGGGTAACCGTCGTCGCCGACCTCGCCGGAGTACCAGTCACCGGAGATCGCACCCGCGGTGATGTGCGGGAACGGGAGCCCGCCCTCGAGGCCGAGGAGCTCGTTCCAGCCCTCCGACCGGTCGCCGGCCTCCATGTTCTCGATGCTGTGGCTGTGCCCGGAGACCGCCACGGCCTCGCGGCCCTCAAGGAGCTCGTGCACCTCCGCGGCCTGGTCGACCTGGTGCTGGTGCGAGCTCTCGTCGGCGTAGTTGACCAGACCGATGTGGCCGGCCACGACCACGAGTTTGTCGTCGGCGACGTTCTCGAGGTCCTTCTCGAGCCACTCCATCTGCTCGTCGCTGATGCGGCCGTTGTAGTTCGGGTCGCCCTCGGGGTCGGAGCAGAGCTCGTCGACGCCCTCGGGGCTGTCCTCGGCGGCCGTGCACGGGTAGTCGACGTTGTTCAACGCCACGAAGTGCACGTTGCCGACGTCGTAGGAGTAGTACTCCGGAGCCATGTGCTCGCGGAAGGTGTCGAAGGCGTGATCCGGGGTCGACGAGTCGAAGTCGATGTCGTGGTTGCCCGGCAGGAACCAGGCCGGGCCGTTGGTCTCGCCGACCAGGTCCTTGATGGCCGGGTAGAGCGACAGGTCGTCGTTGGCGACGTCGCCGACGAACAGGGAGCCGCAGCCCGCGTAGTCGTGGCGCTCGGACAGGTCGTTGATGGCGCCCGCCCGCGCGTACTCGATCTCTTCCTCGTCGGTGACCTGCAGGTCGCCCGCGATCACACAGTTCTGTGCCTCGGCGCGGTTGGCCTCGCTCTCGAAGACCGGGAAGTTGATCTCCTCCGGCAGCGGGCCGGTCGGTTCGATGCCGCCGTACTCCAGGTCCGGGGAACCCTCCGGCAGGTGGTTGTAGTGGAACTGCGGGACGTTGTTCTCGTCCATCGGGACCTGGTAGCCGGAAGGCTGGGTGATCGACACCGTCATGTTGTCGAACGCGGGCAGCTCGTAGCGGCCCTCGTCGTCGGTGGTCACCACGTCGCGGCCGTTGGTGACCACGACGTCGGCCAGGCCTTCCTGGCCCTCGGCGCTGCCGTTCTCCTCCGCGTCGACGAAGACGGTCCCGGTCACGACCGAGTCGTCGCCGGAGCCCTCCTCGGCGGCGGGCACGACCTCGATCGCGCCCCGGTAGCCGTCACCGGCCCCGTCCTCGGGCGCAGCGGAGGCCGGCGCGGCCACCAGGGTCAGGGACCCGGTGACGGCGGCGGCCATCGACACGGACAGAGTGGTTCTCCATGAGCGGCGCGCCCGTTCGGCGCGCAGCGGCGATATGTGCGTCGTAGGCATGGGGTCGCTCTCCGAAGTCTCGGGGGAACTGGGCCGGCCAAGGGGAACCGGCGGAGAGCAACCCTGGTCGACCGGCCTGAACGAGGTGCCAGGACGCGGCCAACATCCGGCCACCGAACGGTGACGTCTGCGGCGGCTCACCGCTGATCACCACGAACTCGGCCGGGCACAGGAGTCCAGGGCACGAGAAAGGCGCAGGCGACGGTGCCCGCCTGCGCCTCACCCGCTCGGGTGTTCCGGAATATCGAACGCATCGTTACCCCCTTGTCGCTGGGAGTAATGACCTTACGGGTCCGCTCATCCCCCGTCACTCATCAATGCGGCACGGTCGCGTTCGACCTCGGCCCGGTAACGCTTCACCTCGTCGTCGACGCGCTCGGACGACCACCCCAGCAACGGGGCGAGGAGCTCCGCGACACGCGGGGCCTCGTCCACGCCGCCGTGCTCGGCCGTGATCGACACCCGGGTCCGGCGCACGAGCACGTCGGAGAGCGTCATCGCCCCCTCGTGGGTCACCGCCCGGCGGAACTCCGCGGCCAGATGGCCGGCGAGTTCCGGTGCGGTTCCGCCACCGCCCCCGCGCAGCACCTCGGGCAGTTCACCTCCGTACCGCTGGAGCATGCGTTCGGCCGCCGCCCCGGGGGTCCCGGTCTCCGCGGCCAGCCTGCTCAACGCTCCGGCCGCCTCTGTGCGGCCGTCCGCCCCCACCAACGGCAGGGCGGCCGCCCNGAGCCGCCGCGTCGACGGCGTCGCGGGCCATGACCCGGTACGTGGTGTACTTGCCGCCCACCACCGTGACCATCCCCGAGGGTCCGGCCACCACCGTGTGGTCGCGGGAGAGGGCCGAGGTCGCCCCCGACCCGTGCTCGGCCGACAACAGCGGGCGCAGCCCCGCGTAGGCGCCCAGTACGTCGGAGCGGTCCAGGGGCCGGGCCAGGTACCGGTTGACGTTGCGCAGCAGGTAGTCGACGTCGGAGCGCTCGACGGACGGAGCACCCCGTTCCCCCTCGAAGGCGGTGTCGGTGGTGCCCAGCAGCCAGTTCCCGTACCAGCGGCGCAGGATGATGACCGAGTCCTCCGCACGTGCGATGAGACCGGAGTCCGACTCGAACGAGTCCCCGTCCACGAGCAGGTGCACGCCCTTGGCCGGTCGCACCGAGAACCCGGCCGGACCGGCCAGCCCCTGCACGTCGGCGGCCCACACTCCGGCGGCGTTGACCACCGAACCGGCGCGCACCTCCAGTTCCCGGCCCGAGAGCGTGTCGCACAACCGGAGCCCGCACACGCGCCCGTCCTCGACGATCGCACCGGTGGCCCGCGTGTGGGTGAGCACCGCCGCGCCCTCCCGGGCGGCGGTCCGGGCCACCGCCAGGGTGTGGCGCGCATCATCCATGCGCCCGTCGAAGAAGCGGACGGCCCCCTTGACCGAGTCCGCGAGCCCGGGCGCCCGGCGGTGCGTGGAGGCCCGGCCGAGGTGGCGGTGGCGCGGGACCCCCAACCGGCCGCGGGCCCGAGCCATCGTGTCGTAGGCCAGAACGCCCGCACCGAAGTACGGGCGTTCCCACCACCGGCTCGTGGGGAGCAGGAACGGTTCGGCGCCCACCAGGTGCGGCGCGGTCACCCCGATCATGCGGTCGCGCTCGCGCAGGGCCTCGGCGACCAGGGAGAAGTTGAGCTGTTCCAGGTACCGCAGGCCCCCGTGCGCGGTCTTGCCCGAACGCGAGGAGGTGCCGGAGGCCAGGTCGCCGGCTTCCACCATCAGCACCGACAGGCCGCGGACGGCGGCGTCCAGAGCGCACCCGGCACCGGTGACCCCGCCGCCCACGACCACGACGTCGAACGTGCCGCCGTCGGCCGCGGAGAGCGCGCTCTCCCGGGAGGCGGGGGACAGCTGTCCGGGTGCGGTGTTCATACCGAGGTGCTCCTTCTTGTCTCGTGGTCGTCCCGCCACAGAGCGCGGGCCGCGGACAGGTGGTCCAGGTAGCGGGCGTAACCGTCCTCGTATCGGGAAGCGCGGGCGGGGTCGGGGTCGACGACCGCGGACGGAGCGGTCCAGGCCCGGCGGTCCACCCGGTCGCCCGCGGCCGTCAGCACGGCGCCGCGGGCCCCCACCTCCGGGGCGCGGGCGGTGGACAGCGGAGTGCCCAGCACGTCGGCGAAGACCTGGAGCCAGGGCAGGGAACGCGAACCCCCGCCGCACACCAGCAGCCGGCCGGACAGCCCCGCCGTCTCGAAACAGTGCCGGGCCGCATAGGCCAGGCCCTCGCACACACCGCGTACCAGGTCGTGCCGGGACGTGGTCAGCCGCACCCCGGAGAACTGGCCGCGGGCGCGCGGGTCCACGAACGGGGCGCGTTCCCCGGAGGTCGCGAGGTACGGGAGCACCTCCACGCCGCCCGCGCCGGGTTCGCTCTCGGCCAGGGAGGCGCCGAGCTCGTCCACATCCATGCGCAGGGTCGACAGCAGCCAGTCGACGGAAGCGGTCCCGACCATGGCCGGCATCGCACGCAGCCACCGGTCGCCGGTCGCGACGTGGAACCCGGCCGGTTCACCGCCGGTGTCCAGCTGGCCGGTGCGCACCAGGCAGCCCAGGGTCGTGCCGATGATCATCAGTGCGTCACCGTCGGCCTCCACCCCGGCGCCGACCGCGCAGGAAGGGAAATCGAAGGGGCCCGAACTGACGGGCAGCCCCTCGGGCAGGCCGAGCAGCTCGGCCCCTTCGGCGTTCAACGGGGCCTCGGGCAGGGTGTGTACGGGCGGGAGCAGGTGCCTGTGGCCGCCGAGGCCGGTCAGTGACAGGACGGTGTCGCTGTAACCGCGCCCGCTGCCGTCGCCGAAGGGCATCGAGCTGTCGGACGGATCGGTGGCGCGCACCCCAGTCAGCCGGCCGAACACCGCGTCCTTGCAGTAGCCCGCGGTGGCGGCCCGCTCCAGTGACTCGGGTTCGTGCTCGGCCAGCCACGCCAGCAGCGGCGCGGCGGTCCCGGGGAACATTCGAGTGCCGTTGGCACGGTAGACGGCCTCCGGTACCCCGTCGTGTTCCCAGGTGTCGAGCACCCCTGCGGCCCGCCCGTCCAACCACGACATGCCCGGGCGCACCGGGTGATGGTCGGAGTCGGTCAACCAACAACCGTCGCCCTGCCCGGTCAGTGCCAGCAGCGACGGGGTACGGCCCGACTCGGCGACCACCGCGCGCACGACCTCCGCGAGGCCGCGCACGAGTTCGCCGAGGTCCTGCTCCACTGCCCCGCCGGGCCCGTGCGACAGAGGGAGCTCCCGCCCGCGCACCGCCAGGGCCCGGCCGCCGTCGTCGAAGACGACCGCCTTGACCACGGAGGTGCCCACGTCCACACCGAGGAAAGCCGGTTCACCGCGCACCGCCGGCCTCCCCACAGCCCGACTCCAGGGCGTTGATGCGTGCGACCTTCGCGTGCGAGGGGGACTCCGGGTCGAACTCGTAGTCCAACCACTCACGTACCAGGCGCCGGGCCAGTTCCGGACCGATCACCCGCTGGCCCAGAGTCAGGACCTGGCAGTCGTTGGAGAGCACCGAGCGTTCCGTGCTGTAGCTGTCGTGCGCCGTGGTGGCCCGTACCCCCGAGACCTTGTTCGCACTGATGGCCATACCGATGCCCGTGCCGCACACCAGGACCGCGCGGTCGGCGCGCCCCTCGGCCACGATCCGGGCGGCGGCCGCACCGATGTCGGGGTAGGGGGTGTGCTCGTCGCCGTTCACTCCCACGTCGACCACGTCGGTGACCCGGGGATCGCCCTGCAGATCCGTGGCGATGAGGTCCTTGTACTCGAGCCCGGCGTCGTCGCTGCCCACGACCAGGCGCCACGTGCGTGTCATGACCGGTGTCCTCCTTCGAGCGGGGCGGTGGAGCAGGCCCGTGCCACGGCCCGCAGGCACAGGGCGAGGGAGACCGCTCCGGGGTCGGGGGTGCCGACGCTGCGGTCGGCCAGAGGGCGGGCCCGGCCCACGCGGGGGCGCAGGTCCGCGGTGGCGCGTGCGGCGTGCTCGGCGTCGGTGACTGCCTCGTTCCAAGCGTCGTGGAGCTCGGCCCCGGTCGCCAGCCGGGCACGCAGGGTCTCGCGGAACGGACGCAGCGCGTCGAGCATCGTCTTGTCCCCGGGGGCGCAGCGGCCCAGGCGTGCGAGGGCCTGTTCGGCGGCCTCGACCCCGTCAGCGACGGCGTCGGCGGAGGGCGCGGTGCGGTCGCCGATGTGGTCGGCGAAGCGTTCGATCATGCCTCCCCAGAGGACGCCGCTGGTGCCGCCGGCGAGGTCGGCCCAGCGTGCGGCCGCGGCGCGCAGCACCGTGGCAGGGCCGCCGCCGTTCTCGCGGGCGGCCTCGAGCGCGGCCCGGGCGCCGCGTGCCATCCCGGTCCCGTGGTCCCCGTCCCCGGCGACCGAGTCGAGGGAGCCGAGCTCGTCGCTGTTGTCGGCCACAGCGGTGCTCATGGCGCCGAGCGCGGCGCGGATCGTGTTCGCGAAGACCAGCGCGGAGGGGTCGGGTTCGGGCTCGCTGCCCGCACCGGGGCCGAGAGAGCAGTGGGGCGCCGTGCCGGGGACCCGCTTCGTAACGGCAGGGGG
>NZ_ANBF01000171.1 GCF_000341025.1 Nocardiopsis salina YIM 90010
TCAGTGAGCACCCGGCCATGTCCAGGCTGGTCACGGCCTCGCCGACCTCCGGCAGTACCGGCTCCAGCCCCGCGCGGCGCAGGGCGGGGAACAGACCGGAGGCCACGACGAACAGTTCCTCGTACTTGGTGGCGCCGAGCCCGTTGAGCACGATCGCGACCCGTCCCGACGTGTCGGCCGGGCGCTCGGCCAGCAGCGGGTCGAGCAGGAGCGGGGCCAGCTCGGAGGCGCTCACGAGCGGCCCCTCCTCGATCCCGGGCTCGCCGTGGATGCCCAGGCCGATCTCCATGTGTCCGGGCGGAACCGTGAACAGGGGTTCCTTCTCCCCGGGCACCGTGCATCCGGCGAAACCCACACCCAGAGTGGCCGTGCGGGAGTTCGCGTGGCGGGCCAGGCGTTCCACCTCGTCGATCGGGTCGCCCCGGTCGGCGGCGGCGCCCGCGGTCTTGAACACCGGGAGTGTGCCGGCGATCCCGCGCCGTCCGGCGTGCTCCTCGTGGGGGGCCGAGGCCACGTCGTCGGTGACCAGCACGGTGCGGCAGTCCACGCCCTCGCCACGCAGGCGCTCCTCGGCCAGGCCGAAGTTCATCACGTCGCCGGCGTAGTTGCCGAAGCTGAACAGTACGCCCGCGCCCTCGTCGGCGGCGCGGCCGACCCGGTGGGCCTGCTCGGCGGAGGGGGAGGTGAAGACCTCGCCCACGACCGCGCCCGCGGCCAGACCGGGACCCACGAGCCCGGCGAAAGCGGGGTAGTGGCCGCATCCGCCGCCGACCACCACCGACACCCGACCCCCGGTCCCGGCGCTGCGGACCACACCGGATGCGCCGGGTACACGGGTCAGGTGGCGGGGGTAGGCGGCGGACAGACCGTCGAGCATGTCCTCGCGGAAGTCGGAGGGAGAGTTGAGTAGACGGGACATGACACGGGTCTCCTCAGGTGTCGTCGGGGGGTGCTCCGTCCGGGGTGAGAGCGCGCCGAAGGTGGGCGGCGGCCTCGGCGTGGTCGGACGCCACGTATTCGGCCAGGGCCAGAGCCTCGTCGCCGGGCGGGTAGTCGGGGTTGGGCAGCGCGACCACGCGGAGCCCCGCGGCGTGGGCGGCGCGCAGTCCGTTGCCGGAATCCTCCACGGCCAGGGGGCAGGGGCCGTCGCAGGGAGGGGCGAGGCGGCGCAGGGCCTCGGTGTAGACGTCGGGGGAGGGTTTGCCGCGTGCGACCTCCTCGCTGGAGACCGTCGTGGCGAACAGCTCGGCCAGGCCCTCGCGTGCCAGGACGGTGTCGATGACCGCACGGGCGGCCGAGGAAGCGAGTCCGATGCTGGTCAGTGCTGCTGTCCCGGTCACGAGCTCGCGGGCGCCGGGCAGGAGCGGGCCCCGGCCGTCCAGGAGCACCGCGCGCATGTGGCCGACGCAGGAACGCAGCACCTGTGCGGGGGCGACACGGATCCCGGAACGTTCGTGCACCGCACCGGCCACGTCGCGCGACCACTCCGGGCTGCTCATGCCCTGGACGCGCAGGGTGTCGGCGCGGGTCCACTCCACTCCGTGCTCCGCGCAGTGGGCGGCCCAGGACTCCTCCCACAGGTGTTCGGTGTGCACGAGCACGCCGTCCAGGTCGAAGACCACGGGGGCGGGGGAGCCGTGGGCCCCGTCAGCCGGCATCGGGCGCCACCTCCACCCGCACGTCGTGTTCGCGCAGCTGGGAGAGGGCGTCGTCGGGGGTCGCGGAGTCCACGATCACGGAGGTGAAGCGGTCCAGGGGCAGCAGCCTGTGCAGCGCGCCCCGGGTGAGTTTGCTGTGGTCGAGCAGCAGGTGGCAGGTGTCGGCGGCGGCGACCATCTCGCGTTTGACCGCCACGATGCGGTCCTCCTGGTGGTAGGCGTGGCCGGCGGTGACCGCGGAGGTGCTCACGAATGCCACGTCGAAGCGCATGGACCGGATGGCCTCGACACACGTCGTGCCCAGGAACGAGTCGTGCTGCACGTCGTAGGTGCCACCGAGGGCGACCACGTGCATGTTCTCGATCCGGGAGAGTTCGGTGAGGGCGCCGAGGTAGTTGGTGGCGACGGTGAGCGGGGGCAGGGCGGCCAGGTGGGGGATGATCCGGGCCGCTGTCGTCGAGTCGTCGAGCAGCACCGAGGCGCCCGGTTCGACGAGGCGCGCCGCGTGGGCGGCCACCGCCTTCTTGGCGTCGGTGTTGACCCGTCTTCGGTAGGCGACGTTGGACTCGAAGGTGCCGCTGGGCTGGGCCGTGGCCACACCCCGGGACTTGCGCAGCACCCCTTGCCTCTGGAGCTCGTCGAGGTCGCGGTGCACGGTCATGACCGAGACACCGAACCGCTCGGAGAGGTCCTGGGCGGAGACGGAGCCGCGGTCGAGCACGAGCTCGGTGATCAGGCCCCGGCGGTCCTCGGGCCCGGCGGGTCGGGCGTCGTCGTGGCCGGGGTCCCGTCCGGTCCGCTCGTCCGCGGTCTGGCCGTGCTTGACCGTCACTGTGGGCGTCTCCTGTGTCGTCGTGGTCGTCGTCCGCACATCTCAACGGGACGACCGTGATGTGTCAAGAGTCGGTGTTAACTTCACGCGCTCTCCTGTGAAGTGTCGGATGCAGACTCACCTGGTGAGAAGGGCGGCGTCCGGGTGTTCCGATGTCGACTTAACAAAATCTCGTGTGACGAACACATGTTGACACGAGAACTTCACTCGCTTAGGTTTCCTCATCATTGCGCCCTTATGAAGCAGGTCACATGTGCGAGGAGGTGCCGTGCCCGCCCCAGGACCGGCCGGAACGTGCGAGAGCGCAGCCCTGTGGTTGGGCATCGACCTCGGGACCCAGGGCGTGCGCGCCCAGCTCGTCGGCGGAGACGGCACGGTGCACGGTTCCGGGGGCGCCCCGCTGCTGCGCGGCCGGCGCGACGGCCCCCGCCACGAACAGGACCCGGGAGAATGGTGGGAGGCCACCGGGGCCGCAGTGCGCTCCGCTCTCGCCGACCACCCCGGACACCCCCTCGGCGCCGTGTGTGTCGACGGCACCTCCGGGACCCTGGTCCTGCAGGATTCCCGCGCCCGGCCCGTCGGACCCGGTCTGATGTACGACGACGCCCGCGCCACCCGTGCCCCCGCCCCGGCCCGGACCGAGGCCGCGCTGGACGACCTGGCCATGCACCTGGGGCAGCCGGTCCCGCCCACCTGGGCGTTGCGCAAACTCCTGCTCCTGGCCTCGGAGGGCCGCATCGGCCCCGGCGCCCGGCCGGCTCACCAGGGCGACCACATCACCGGGCGCCTCGTCGGGTGCCCCGTTCCCACCGACCCCACCCAGGCGCTCAAGACCGGCCACGACCCCGAACACGGATGGCCCCGCGCCCACCTCGACCGGATCGGGCTCGACCCCGCGCACCTGCCCGAGGTGGTGTCCACCGGGACCCCCGTGGGCACCGTCGCCCCCGGCGCAGCCCGGCACACCGGGATCCCCGCCGGCACACCCGTCCGAGCCGGAACCACCGACGGGGTCGCCGCCCAGATCGCCTCGGCCGCCCTCGCCCCCGGACGCTGGGCCGCCACGCTCGGCACCACCCTCGTGCTCAAGGGGTCCACACCCCGCCGGATCCACGATCCCGCCGGCGCCGTCTACAGCCACCGCAACCCCGACGGCGGATGGCTCCCCGGGGGTGCCGCGAACGCCGGGACCCGTGTGTGGTCGCACGCCCTGCCCGGCCACCACCCGGCCGACCTCACCGAACGCGCCCGCGACCTGCCGGTCCCCGGCGGGGCCACCTACCCCCTGACCGGCACCGGAGAACGGTTCCCCTTCGTGGCCCCCGACGCGACCGGCTTCGACACCGGACCCGGCAGCGGCGGCACCGACCCCGCCCAGCGTTTCCACCGCCTCGCCCACGGGCTCGCCCACGTCGAACGCCTCGCCCTCGACCGCCTCCGGACCCTCGGAGCTCCCGCACACGGGCTGGTCACCGCCACCGGGGGCGCTGCCGACAACACCTGGCTCACGCAGCTGCGCGCCGACGTTCTGCGCCGACCGGTGCTCGTGCCCGCGCACACCGGCTCCGCGTTCGGTTCGGCGGTCCTGGCCCGCGCGCCACGGGGCGCCCTGGCTGCCACCGCCGAGGCCATGGTGCGCACCGCACGCCGCCACGAACCCGACCCCGCCCGCGCCGATGCCCTCGACGAGGCCCACGAGCGGTTCCTGCACGCCCTGGCCGAGCGAGGCTGGATCGCCCCGACCCGACAGGCAGGCCGCCCATGAACACCGACGAGCCCCCGACCGAGCTGTCCCTGGTCCGACACGGCCGCACCGTCTGGCACGCCGAGAACCGCTACGCCGGCAGTTCCGACGTCGCCCTCGACCCCGTCGGCCGCGACCAGGCCGACCAGCTCGCCGCGTGGATCCGCGAACACCCCCACGACGCCGTGGCCTGCTCACCCCTCACACGCGCCCGCCAGAGCGCCGCCCCTGCCGCCCGCGCCCTCGGGCTCGCCCCCGTCGTCGTCCCCGGCCTGGCCGAGGCCGACTTCGGTTCCGCCGAAGGCCGCACCCTCGACGAGGTCGACCGCGACCGGCCCGGCACCGCCGCCGCCTTCCGCGCCGACCCCGTCGCCCACCCGCTTCCCGGCGCCGAGGACCCCTCCGCCGTCGCCACCCGCGTACGGCAGGCACTCGAGGACCTCGCCGCCGCCCACTCCGGGGCCCGGATCCTCGTCGTGGGCCACAACACCGCGTTGCGCCTGGCCCTGTGCTCCTGGCTCGGCATCCCCATCGCCCACTACCGGAGGGTCCTCCCCCGACTGGACAACGCGGCCCTGACCCGCGTCCGCGTCCCCCGCACCGCGGGCCACCCGCCCGCCCTGCTCGGCCTCAACCTGCCGACCCGGAGAAGCCCATGAAGCGACGCCCCCGACGCGCACCCCGATCGCCCCTCGACCCCCGATACCGTACCCCCGGCACACCCCGTACCCCCGACCTGTCCCGCCGCCGGGCCCTTCGCCTGTTCGGTTCCGGCGGTGCCGCCCTGGCCGGCGGGCCCCTGCTCTCGGCCTGCGGCGTCGGCGTCGGCGGCCTCGGGGAGGGCCACGCCAACGGGGCGTCCGAGGTCACCGGCGCCTTCGACTGGCGCAAGGCCGAAGGCGCGGAGATCTCGTTCCTGCAGACCCCGCACCCCTACCAGGCCGCCTTCCAACCGCTCCTGGAGGAGTTCACCGAGCTCACCGGCATCACCGTCAACACCGACCAGGTCGCCGAGGCCGACTACTACACGCGCCTCAACACCGAGCTGGCCAGCGGGTCCGGCAACTACGACGTGTTCATGACCGGCGCGTACTTCCTGTGGACCTACGGTCCGCCCGGCTGGATGGAGGACCTCGGGCCCTGGATCGGCAACGACTCCGCCACCAGCGACGAGTACGACTTCGACGACGTCTTCGAGGGCCTGCGCACCTCCACCGCGTGGGACTTCGAGGTCGGCAGCCCGCTCGGCACCGGTGGACAATGGGCGATCCCGTGGGGCTTCGAGACCAACGTGATCTGCTACAACAAGGCCGAGTTCGACCGCCGAGGGGTACGCCCCGCCGAGACCTTCGACGAGCTCTTCGAACTGGCCGTCGACCTCACCGACCGGTCGGAGGGCACCTACGGCCTGGCCTTCCGCGGATCCCGCTCCTGGGCGACCATCCATCCCGGGTTCATGACCCAGTTCACCCGCGAGGGCTGCGCCGACTACTCCACGGACGGCGGAACCCTGAGCGCCACCATGAACTCCGATGCCGCCGTCGGCTTCACCCGCAAGTGGATCGACCTGGCCCGCGAGGCCGGACCCACCTCCTGGACCACCTACGACTACCCCGACTGCACCGCCGACCTCGGCTCCGGCGCCGCCCTCATGGTCTTCGACGCCGACTCGGCCACCTACCCCCAGAACATCCCCGGCAACAGCGCGAGCGCCGGCGACCTCGCCTGGCACCCCGGACCGGCCGGCCCCGACGGCAACCTCGACACCAGCCTGTGGGCGTGGTGCCTGGCCATGAACTCCGCGTCCCGCAACAAGCTCGCCGCGTGGCTCTTCATCCAATGGGCCACAGGGAAGGAGGCCCAGGCCGAGGCGGTGCGCACCGGCGAGATGGGGTTCGCCAACCCCACCCGCGAGTCCGTCTTCGAGGAGGCGTTCAAACCCACCCTCGACGCCTTCCCCGGTTACCAGGAGACCTTCGAGCGGGTCATCGACTCCACCCGCATCCACTTCACCCCGCAGACCCAGTTCTTCGAGACCACCGAGAACTGGGCCGTGGCGCTGCAGGACATCTACGCGGGCCAGGACGCCGAGGAACGACTCGACGAACTCGCCGAGCAGACCACCGAGCTGGTGAACAGGGACTGAGACCGTGACACGCACCGACACCCCCCAGCGCCCGCCCGCGGGTGAGGGCAGCGTCCGGCGGATCTCCGCCCGGCGGCGGGCCTTCCGCCCCTACCTGCTGTCGATCCCCGCCGTCCTGCTCATCGCCGGGATCCTCTACCCCTTCGGCCTGGGCGTTTACTACACGTTCCTCAACTACTCGGCCATGGTGCCCGAACCCGTCCTGGTGGGCCTGGCCAACTACGCCGTCGTGCTCTCCGACCCCGTGTTCTGGGAGAGCGTACGCGTCACCCTCACCTATGCGGTCACCACCACCGTCGTCGAGACCGTGCTCGGCGCGGGTATCGCCCTGCTGCTGTTCCGCGCCAGCCTCGTCGGCCGGCTGCTGGAACGCCTGCTGATCCTGCCGCTGATGATCGCCCCCGTCATCGCCGGCGTCATCTGGGGGCTCATGTACAACCCCCAGTTCGGCGTGCTCAACCACATGTTCGGCCTCGGCTCCACCTTCGACTGGCTGAGCGAGGACCGCGCCCTGTGGTCGGTCGTGCTCGTCGACGTCTGGATCTTCACACCGTTCGTCGCCGTGCTCGTGCTGGCCGGCATCAGGTCGCTGCCGCGCGAACCCTTCGAGGCCTCGGCCGTGGACGGGGCGGGCGCGCTGTACATGTTCCGCCGCCTCATGCTGCCGATGATGTGGCCCTACATCCTGGTCGCCGTCATCTTCCGCTTCATGGACTCGCTGAAGATCTTCGACCACGTCTACGTGCTCACCGCCGGAGGGCCCGGTGGCGCCACCCGCACCCTGCAGATCGGCGCCTACCAGAACTCCATGACCAACCTGAACTTCTCGCTCGGCAGCACGTACATGTTCCTGCTCTGGATCATCGTCTTCATCACCGCCCGCTACCTCGTCGGCGTCCTGGGCAAGGCCCAGAGGCGGGCCGCCGGAACGGAGGACTGACCGTGGCCACCCGAGAGCGCAGGCCCGGCAGCCGCCGGTTCTCGCCCGCCGCCGCGGGCGCGGACCTGCTGCTGGTGCTGTGGTTCGCCTTCTCCCTTTTCCCGATCCTGTGGATGATCCTGCTGTCGCTGAAGACGCAGGCCGAGCAGACCTCCACCTACTTCCGGTTCACCCCCACGCTCGAGAATTACACGACCGTGCTCAGTTCCGAGGGCGAACGCATCACCAGCGTCGACTTCACCGGCGCCCTGTTCACCAGCCTCGTCACCTCTCTGGGCGCGGTCGCGCTGTCGCTGGCCATCGGGGTTCCGGCCGCCTACGCCGCCGGCCGGTGGGCCTACCGCGGGTCGGGCGACGTCATGTTCACGATCCTGTCGTTCCGGTTCGCGCCGGAGCTCATGGTGATCGTGCCGCTGTTCATCATCTACAACCAGCTCGGGCTGTTCGACACCGCCTTCGGCACCATCTGGGTGCTGCAGCTGGTCACCCTGCCGCTGATCGTGTGGATCCTGCGTTCCTACTTCCAGGACCTGCCCGAGGAGCTCGAACAGGCGGCGCTGCTGGACGGCTACACCCGCACGCGCGCCTTCCTCACCGTCGCGCTGCCGCTGGTGCGCCCCGGCATCGCGGCGTCGGCCCTTCTGGCGTTCATCTTCGCCTGGAACAACTACGTGTTCCCGCTGATCCTGACCGGCAGCGAGAACCCGACCGTGACCGTGGCCGTCACCCGCTTCCTCGGCGGGGGCGGCCAGGCCTACTACAACCTGACGGCCGCCGCCGCGCTGCTGGCCGCGCTTCCACCCCTGCTGGTCGCGCTGTCCATCCAGCGGTACCTGGTGCACGGCCTGTCCTTCGGGGCGGTGAAGTCGTGAGCACACTGGAACTGCGCGGGCTGGCAGCCCGCTACGGCAAGAAGCCCGTGCTGCACGGGTTGGACGTGTCCGTGGCCGAGGGCGAGTTCTTCGTCCTGCTCGGCCCCTCCGGCGCCGGCAAGACCACCACGCTCAAGTGCGTGGCCGGCCTCGTCGACCGCACCGAGGGGGCGGTCGTCATAGGCGGCCGCGACATGGCCGGCGTGGAACCCTACGAACGCAACGTCGCGATGGCGTTCGAGAGCTATGCGCTGTACCCGCAGAAGACCGTCGCCGACAACCTCGCCTCACCGCTGAGGTCCGGCCGCCTGGGCACCTGGACCGAGGCCGAGCGCGCCGCACGCATCGACGCGGTCACCACCACCCTCGGCATCGACCACCTGCGGGAACGCTTGCCCAAGGAGCTCTCCAACGGGCAGCGCCAACGCACCGCGCTGGGGCGGGTGCTCGTGCGGCCCGCCGACGTGTACCTGCTCGACGAACCGCTGTCCCACCTGGACGCGAAGCTCCGGGCGACCATGCGCGCGGAACTGCGGCGGCTCGGGGAGTTCTCGCGTACCACCACCGTCTACGTCACGCACGACTACCAGGAGGCCCTCGCCCTCGGGGACCGGATCGGCGTGCTGCGGGGCGGCCGCCTCGTCCAGGTCGGCACACCCGCCGAGCTCTGGGACGCCCCGCACGACACGTTCGTCGCCCGCTCGCTCGGCCAACCCGAGATGAACCTGCTGCCCGCCCGCGCCGACGGGGGAGTGGCGATCACCGGCGGCGGACTGGCGGTCGGGGTGGACACGGACGTGTCCGGGCCGGTCGAGCTGGGGGTGCGCCCGCGCGACCTCACGGTGACCGCCGGGCAGACACATCCCGGGGGCTTCCGGATCCGCGGCCGGGTCGAACTGGCCGAACGCCTCGGCAGGTCCGTGGAACTGAGCGTGCGGACCGAGGGCGTAGGGCCCGGCGACACGCTCATCGCGGTCACCGACGATCCCGACGTGAGAGAGGGGACCTCCGTGACCCTGAGCACGGAGCACACGAGGGTGCACGTCTTCGCCGGGGGCGGGCGGGCGCCCGGGCCCGAGGGGGACGGCCGTGCGGGCCACGCGCACCGGGTCGGCAACGCGCGGCCCCGGACCGACAGCGAGGGAGAACAGCGATGAGCGCCACCATGGAACAGGGGACCGCCCGGCGCCTCCGGCTGGCCGACCTGCACAAGACCTACCGCAGCCGCGGCCGGGAAGCCTTCGCCGCAGTGCGGGGCATCGACCTCGACATCGAACCCGGGGAGATGGTCGCGCTCCTGGGGCCCTCCGGGTGCGGCAAGACCACGACGCTGCGCATGATCGCCGGACTGGAGAGCGTCACCTCCGGCAGCGTGCGGATCGGCGAACGCGAGGTCGGCGACCTGCCCCCGGGCAAGCGCGACATCGGGGTCGGGTTCGAGAGCTACGCCCTGTACCCGCCGTTGTCCGTGCGCGAGAACCTCGCATACGGGCTGCGGGCGCGTCGGTCGATGCCCGACGCGCGTATCCGCGAACGGGTCGAGGCCGTCGCCGAACGCCTGGAGGTCACCGACCTGCTCGACCTGCGCCCGGCCGCGCTCTCCAGCGGCCAGAAACAGCGGGTCGCGCTCGCCCGCGCCCTGGTGCGCAACCCTCCCGTGCTGCTGCTGGACGAACCGCTCTCCCACCTCGACGCAGGGCAGCGCCAGCGGGTGCGGCGCGAGCTCAAGGTGCTCCAGCGGGAGTTCGGGTACACGACCATCGTCGTCACCCACGACCAGCTGGAGGCCCTGAGCCTGGCCGACCGGATGGCGGTCATGGACGGCGGCACCATCCAGCAGTTCGGAACACCCGACGAGGTCTTCGACCGGCCCGCGAACCGCTTCGTCGCCGACTTCGTGGGCGAACCCGCGATCAACCTCGTGCCGGGCGAGGCCGCCGACGGCGCGGTCGACGTGGCCGGTGCCGGGCGGTTGCCTGTCACCGTGGCCGCCTCCGGGCCGGTCGAGCTGGGGCTGCGACCGCAGGACTGTCGGCTGTCCGCCGAGGACACGGCGGGGGAGGGGCCGGCCGCCACCGTCGAGGTCCTGGAGGACCTCATGGAGTTCGGGCTCGCCACCGTCGCGCTCGACGGAGGCGGTGCGCGGATGGTGGTGCAGACCGAGGGCGGCGCCTCGTGGTCGGCCGGCGACCGGTGCCGGGTGCAGGCCCCTGGCGAGCGCGTGCACGTGTTCGCCCCCGACACGGGGGAGCGGCTCGCGTGACGGAACAACACAGGCAGAACGGGCCGCGCGTGGTGTGCGCGGGGGACGGGTTCATCTCCGCGGCCCTCCTCGCACGTGCGCTCGAACACGAGCTGCCCGGCGTGCGCACCGAGCTCACCGACTCCGGGTGGCCGACCGAACCCTTCACCGGCGTGGACGGCGTACGGGAGGCCTCCGGCGACCCACGGGTCCTCGCCGAGCTCGTGCGAGGCGCAGACGCCCTGGTCACCCACCTGGGGCCGGTCACCGCGGACGTCATCGAGGCAGGGGACGGAACGCTCCGGGCCATCGGCGTGACACGCGGGGGCCCGGTCAACGTCGACACCGCGGCCGCGGAGCGCGCGGGGATCCCCGTCCTCAACCTGCCCGGACGCAACCTGGGCGCGGTCGCCGAGTACTGCGTCGGCTCCATGATCACGGCCCTGCGCGGACTGCCCTCCGCGGCAGCACGACTGTCGGCCGGGTCCTGGGACGCAGAGGGCTTCCGGTACGAACGCACCGGCCCCGAGCTCCGGGCGTGCACGGTCGGTCTCGTCGGCATGGGGGCCGTCGGTCGCCGCGTCGCCGAGATCCTGGGGGCGTTCAGGAGCACGGTCCTCGCCCACGACCCCTACGCCGACCCGGACGAGGCGCGTCGGGCCGGGGTGCGCCTCGTGTCCTTGCCCGAACTGCTCGCCGAGAGTGACGTGGTCAGCCTGCACGCCCGCCTCACCGACCAGACCCGGCACGTGATCGGAGCCGAAGCACTGGCCACCATGCGCTCCGGGGCCCTGCTGGTCAACACCGCCCGGGGAGAGCTCGTGGACCACCGTGCGTTGGAGCGAGCGCTCGAGTCCGGACATCTGCGCGGGGCGGTGCTCGACGTCTTCGACCCCGAGCCGCCCGCTCCAGGGGACACGCTCACGGCCCGCCCCGAGGTGTGGGCCACCCCGCACCTGGCCGGGGCGTCGACGCAGGTGGCTGAGGAATCGGCGGGGCGTATCGCCCGGGAGGTCGTGAGGGTTCTGCGTTCGCGTTCGTGAGGTCGTTGGCGGGGGTGGCGGTTCGTCTGGGCCGGGATCTTAGCCCGGCCGGGCCTGCACGCAACCCTCGTCGGCGCCACCCCCGGTTCTTTCTCTTGGCGGGAAGGGTGTCGGTGTTGTGGTGGGTTGGGCCCGGGCGACTCGGGGTGTGCGCTCCGGCCCTGTCCCCGGGCTCACCCGACCCATCTCGACGAACCCCTCTTCACCCCCGAGGCCCCCGCCCGCAGCCAAAGGAATGGTGGGCACGGCTATCCCCCTGGGGCGCGGCATTGCCACCAACGGTCGGGGTGTGGATTGGTGGCTCGCTCCTGCGACAGCACAGGCCGCCCCGGTACTCCCGGCGGGGCATTGAGTGCCGGGGGTGGCACGCGTGCGGGCATCCTCCTGCTGAGGTTCTTGCTACTGGAGCAGACCTCAGCGCTGAGGTCTGCTCCAGTAGCAAGGTCGGCCGGGTGAGACGGGTGCCCGGCTCCGTGTCGTTGTTAGTGCCCACAACAGCACTGACAACGTTTTCGGGTGCTCATAACAGCACTAACAACGACCGCCAGCGGCAGCTCGGCCACCGAGCTGGGCCCCGGCCCCGAGGCAACACCACAGAACACCCCAAGAACCCGATCTCCCGAAAACCCCGCCCCGAGAAACCCGACCTCCCAAGAACCCGTCCCACGTCCGAGCCTCTGGATGCCGTACCGCCCTTTCGTCCCCGACAGGTGCCCCTTCACGCCCCCGGCAGGTGCACCTCGAGCGCGATCGCCAGGGCCAGGCGCCGGTCCGGGTCGTCCAGGTCCAGGGCCGCGACCCCTGACATACGGCGCATCCGGTTGCGCACCGTGTTCGGGTGGACCTCCAACATCCGCGCCGCCTCGACCGGGTCGCCCTGCGCGCGCAGCCATGCCCGCAACGTCGGGACGAACCGGGTCCCGTGCGCGCCGTCGTGCCGTGCCAGGTCGGCGACGGGGCCGTCGGCCGGGCGCCGCCCCGAGGCCGAGGACGTGCGCAAACGGTGCAGCAACACCTCGTCCCACGACTCGTCGTAGGCCACGACCTCCCGCTCCGGACGCACCGACTGCAACGCCAGGCTCTCGTCCGCCTCCCGCCGGCTCTCCGACAGCCGCGCCGGGTCCGCCGGTCCGCCGATGCCCGCGTGCACCTCCACGTGCGCGGGCAGGCCCCGGACGGTCTCGGCCAGCCACTCCCGGGCCGCGGTGCTGTCGGCGCCGCACGGGAGCACCGTGTAGACCGTGCTCCCGAACACCGTGCTCCGCCCCGGACGCGACCACCCGAACCCGGTCGTGGCCCGCTCGAACGCCACCAGCGTCGCCGCGTGCCGCTCCTCCGGGGTGTGCGCCTGCAACGCGACGACCCGGTGCGGCGCTGCTGTCAGCCCCAATCGGACCGCAGCTTCCGTGGGGTCGGTCCCGCCCTCCAACAAGCGGCCGACCAGGTCCGACTCCACCTGCCGTTCCAGGTCGGCGCTGACCCGCGTCCGCAGCAGATGGAGCGCGACGGTACGCGCCCCCTCCACCAATGACCGGGCGTGCTCGGCCGACAACGGCCCCGAGCACGACAGCCACAGCGACCCCAGGAACTCCCGGCCGATCCGCACCGCCACCGCTGTTCGGGCCCCCATCCCGTGTTCCTCCGCGGGAGGCACGTACACGGGTTCGTCGGAGGCTGCCAACCGCGCGTGCACCCCGGCGCTCGACAGGTGGTCGCGCAGACCTTCGGGTACCCGGCGTCCGAGGATCGTGTCCAACCGGGCCCGGTCGGCCGAACCCTGGAGCGCGGAGTAGGCCAACACCCTGGAACGCGGATCCTCGATCGTCAACGGCCCGCCCACGCGAGCGGCGATGCTGTCGGCCAGCGTGGGCATGTCGCTGGGCCCACGCCCGGACTCGGTCTCACTGCCCTCGAGCACCATCCCGAAGACGATCCCGGCGACCTGGCTCCAGGAGACCTCCGGGGCCACCCACAGCAGGACCACCCCGTGTTCGCGGGCCGCCCCGAGCGCGGGCCCGTCGGGTTCCCCGGCCCCGGTGCGCACCATGACCGCAGAGGCGCCGGCGTCGTGGGCCAACCCCACGGCGCGCACGGGGTCGCGCTCTCCCACGGCCAAGAGCACATCGCCGGGTTCGGTGGTCTCCTCGGACGGGTCGTGCACCGCCACGCTGCGCACGACCGTCCCCTCGGGGATCCGCGGCCCGGCCGGCCGGGCCCCGTACACACCGAGGATCGTCACCAGGCGTTCCAGCAGGACCACCGCACACCCCCGTCTCACCGCGCCGACAGGCCCCTGTTGTGGGAGCTCCACACGAGGCTAGCCAAAGATTGTGCGCATCGGACAACGGTCGACGGCCGGATCCCGAGCACACTCGGATGGACCCCGGTTGACGTGGGTCCATTCGCAGTGTCCGCTGTCCGTCCTGAGGAGAACGAGCATGGCCGCATCGGCTGTGGGCGCGCCCCGCGCCGCGACCGTCGTCGGCGCCGGTGTCGTCGGTCTGTCGACCGCCTGGTACCTGCAGGAACACGGGATCGAGGTGACCGTGCTCGAGCGCGACCGGGTCGCCTCCGGGGCCTCGTGGGGCAACGCCGGATGGCTCTCGCCCGCGCTCGCCGTGCCGCTCAACACACCGGGCGCGCTCGCGCACGGGGCGCGGTCCCTCGTCGACCCGCACCACCCGCTGTCCGTGCCCCGGTTCCCGGGCGCGGAGCTCGCCCGCTTCCTCACGCTGTTCGCGGCGAACTCCACCCACGCGGCGCACCACCGGGCACTGCTCGGCAACGCCCAGCTGAGCCGTGCCTCCCACGAGGCCTTCGACGAGCTCCTCGACGGCGGTGTCGGCGCGGTGATCGAGGAGGCGCCCATCACCGCGCTGTTCTTCTCCGAGAAACGCGCGTTGGGCCTGGTCTCGGAGCTGCGCGAGGTGGAGGCGGCCGGCATTCCCGCCGGCTTCACCCCGCTCGGGGCGCGCGAGGTCGACGAACTGGTCCCCGTGGCCTCCGACCGGGTCCGGGCGGGCGTGCGCATCCACGGCCAGCGACACCTCAACCCGGCGCTGTTCACGCATGCCCTCGCCGATTCCGTGCGCTCCCGGGGCGGTCGGATCGTCGAAGGTTTCCCGGTCGCGGCCGTGCGGCCCCCGTCCCGCAAGGGGGACACCTTCACCATCACCTCCGAACACGGCGAGACGGAGAGCGCCTCGACCCTCGTCGCCGCCACGGGGGCGTGGCTGGGCCGGAGAGCGCGACGGTGGGGCGTGCGCACGCCGGTCGCCGCGGGCCGGGGCTACAGCTTCACAGCCGGAACGGACCGCCCGGTTCCCGACCCGGTCTACCTGCCCGAGGCACGGGTGGCGTGCACGCCGCTCAAGGAGGGGATGCGGGTGGCCGGAACCATGGAGTTCGCCGAGCCCGACGCCCCCGCCGACCACGCGCGGGTGGAGGCGGTCGTCCGCACCGCGGCGCCCTACCTGGACGGCGTCGGCCTGGAGGAACGCGTCGACACCTGGGTCGGGCCCCGGCCGGTCTCCGCCGACGGGCTGCCCCTGGTGGGGCCCACCCGCGTGCCCGGACTGTACGTCGCCGGCGGCCACGGCATGTGGGGACTCACCCACGGCCCCGCGACCGGACGCCTGCTGGCGCGCGCCGTCGCCACCGGGACCGTTCCGCCGGAACTGGGGCCGTTCGACCCCACCCGCTGACCCGGACCCGTCCCCACCCGAACCAGCGCCCCGCCGGAGCCCCGGCGGGGCGCCCGTACATGACGCCAAGAGGAGATCATCCGTGCCGCGCACGAACACCTGGCTGACCGCCGCCACCCACGACCGCCTCGTCCGCGAGCTCGCGGTTCTGACCGGGGCGCCCGTCCCGCCCGAGACCGAGGCCGAGTTCGACGTGCCGACCGATCAGGAACACCGCGACACCCGTATCGCCCGCATCCAGGAGCTCCTGCGCGACGCGGTGGTCGGGGAGGCCCCGCCGGACGACGGGATCGCCGAGCCCGGCATGGTGCTGACGGTGCGCTACGGGTCGGAGGACGAGGCCGAGACGTTCCTCCTCGGGGTCCGCGACCGTTCCGACGCCGAGGGGATCACCGTCTACTCGCCGGAGTCCCCGCTCGGCCGGGCGCTCATCGGCGCGCGCGAGGGTGAGGAACGCGAGTACACCACCCCGCGCGGGAAGACGTTCGCCGTCACCCTGGTTCGTGCGGTGCCCTACGAGCCCTCCTGACCGCACGGAGGGGACCGGGAGCGCTGTGTGGCACTCGGTCTCCGGCCCCGTTCCCCTGTCATGGAGGGAACGGGGCCGGCCGCCGGGGTTCCGGCCCTCACCGCACCGGCAGCTCGTCCTTGCCCTCCGGGGAGTCGTGCCCGTCGCCCTCGCCCTCGCCACTGGCCGCGACGTGGCGCAGCGCGAACGCGGTCACCGCGGCCAGCACCGGTACGGCCACGGCACCCACCACGCCGACCGTGTTCAACCCGGCGACGAAGGCCTCCTGCGCCTGAGTCCACAGCTCCTCGGGGATCTGCCCGGACACCGAGGCCGCGCCCGTCAGGCTGCCCTCGACCGCGTCGGCCACGCCCGGCTCCAGTCCCGGCCCCGCAGCGCCCGCGATCGAACTCTGGTACACCGCCGCCGACAGGCTTCCCACCAGCGCGATCCCGAAGGCCACACCCAGTTCCTGGACGGTCTCCGACATCGCCGACGCCGACCCTGCACGGGCGGACGGCGCCGAACCCACGACCAGGTCGGTGCCGAGCGCGGCGATCGCGCCCAGCCCGAGGTAGACCAGCGAGAACCCGCCGACCACCAGCGCGAGGTCGCCGGGGCCCTCCACCAGCGCCAACAGCCCGTACCCCACCGCCGAGAGCGCGAGCACACCGGCCACGACGTACCCGGGCCGCACCCGCCGAGCCAGGACGGGGCCCGCCACGGCCGAGGCCATCATCATCAGCGCCGGAGGCCCGTACCAGAGCCCGGACACCGTCGGCGAGAGCCCTTCGACGAGCTGCAGGTACTGGGTGACCAGGAACATCGTTCCGCCCACCCCGACCAGGACCGCGAACATGACGGCCAGCGCGGCCGAGAACGCCCGGTTCCGGAACAGGTCCAGGTCCAGCAGCGGCGAGGACAGCCTGCGCTGCCGGCGCGCGAACACGACCGCGAACACCGCGCCGGCGGCGAGCGACACCGCGACCATCAGGTCCGGGCCCTCCTTCGCGGCCTCCTTGACCCCGTGCACGACGGGCAGGACCGCGGCCAGGGACAGGGCCACGCTCACGAGGTCGAGCCGTCCCGCGTCCGGGTCCCGTGACTCGGGGAGCAGGATCGGGGCGGCCACCAGCATCACGGCGATCAACGGCACGGCCAGGAGGAACGCTGCGCCCCACCAGAACAGCTCCAGGAGCACCCCGCCCACCAGGGGCCCGGCCGCCATGCCGCCGGCGAAGAAGGTCGCCCACCACCCGATCGCCAGGGCCCGTTGCCGCGGATCGTGGAAGGTCGTGCTGATGAGCGCCAAGGTCGAGGGCATGAGGGTGGCCCCCGCGATACCCAACGCGGCACGGGCAAGGATCAGCATCTCCGGGCTCGTGGAGTAGGCCGCCAGCACCGACGCTCCCACGAACGCGACCCCGCCGACCATCAGCAGGCGCCGCCGCCCCACGCGGTCTCCGAGGGTGCCCATCGTGATGAGGAAACCGGCGATGAGGAACCCGTAGGAGTCGACGATCCACAGTTGTTGCGCGGGGGTGGGATCGAGCTCCGCGGCGAGGGACGGCAGGGCCAGGTGCAGCACGGTCATGTCCAGGCCCAGGAGCACGGTGGGCAGGCCCAGGACCGCCAGGCCCGCCCATTCGCGCGGCCCGGCCCTCCGGGTGTCGGTGCGGTGCATGAGGTCTCCTCCGGTCTGTCGTTCTCGGACGGCCCCACGTTCGCGGGCGGCGCGCACGGTTCGCGCACGGAACGCTGGGGGTGCCGAAGAGCCGGTGCGTAGGCTGGCGGTATGCGTTACGGGGTTCTGGGGCCGTTGACCGTCCGGAGCGCCGAGGGGGAGCCGGTGGCCGTCCCCGAGGCGAAGGTCCGGGCATTGTTGGTGAACCTGCTGCTGCACCGGGGCGTGCCCGTGTCGGCCGACCGGCTGGTCCACGACCTGTGGGGCGAAAGCCCGCCCGGCCGGCCCCTGAACACGCTGCAGACCAAGCTCTCCCAGCTCCGGCGCGTCCTGGGCCCCGGCCGCGTCGTCCACGGCGCGGGCGGATACCGGCTCGAGGTGGACCCCGAGGACGTGGACAGCATCCGGTTCGAGGACCTCGTCGAACGGGCCGATGCCGCGTCCGGACCCGCGTCCCGCACGGCCCTGGCTTCCTGCGCGCTCGACCTCTGGCGCGGCGAGCCGTTCCCGGAGCTGTCAGACGTGCCCTCCACCGGCGCCGAGGCCGCACGCCTGGACGAACTACGGCTGTCGGCGAGGGAGATCCGCGCCGAGGCCTACCTCGACCTGGGCGAGTCCTGCTGCGCGGCCGCCGACACCGCGGACCTGCTCGCCGAGCACCCGCTGCGCGAACACGCCCGCTCCCTGCACATGCTGGCGCTGTACCGGGAAGGGCGGCAGGGCGAGGCGCTGGCCTCCTACGAGCAGGCGCGGGCACGGCTCGACGAGGAGCTCGGGGTCGACCCCGGGCCCCGGTTGGCCGAGCTGCCACCGCGGTCCTCCGGCAGGACCCGGCCCTGGACGGCGGTCACGGCGCCCGGCCGGTACCGGCCGAGTCCGGGCCGCACCGTGGCGCGGGGGCCGGAACGCGTCCCCGCCTCCCGTCGCCCGCGACCCCGATGGTGGGCCGTGGCCGGGAGCTCGACCGGCTCCTGCAGATGTGGGACGGGTCCGGGAACGCCCGCCTGGCCACGGTCACCGGGCCCGGGGGCGTGGGCAAGACCCGGCTGGCGCTCGCCGCGGCCCGTGTCCTGGCCGACGAGGACACGTCCGGGCCCTTCGACGGGGTGCACCTGGTGGAACTCGCCGACGCCGAGCGCGACGCCACGACCGCCGATCTCGCCTCGCTCGTGCTCGCCCGCCTCCCGGACGGGGACGTGCACGCGGGGAGCGGTCCGCTCGCCCGCCTCGGCGCGGTGCTGGACGGGCGCGACGCCCTGTTCGTCCTCGACAACGGCGAGCACGTCGCCGGGGCGGTGTCGGAACTGCTGACCACGCTCGCCTCCGAGGGTGTTCCGGTCAGTGCGGTCGTGACCAGCCAGGAGGTGCTCGACGTGCCCGGGGAGCGCGTGATCGCACTGGAACCGTTGCACACACCGGCCACGGCGGCGGCCGGCGTGATGACCGCCGAGGCCGTCCTGGGGTCCGATGCGGGACGGCTCTTCGTGGAACGTGCCCGCGACGCCGACCCCGGGTTCGCCCTCACCGACGACAACGCCGCCGTCGTCGCGGAGATCTGCCGCAGGCTCGACGGCCTTCCCCTCGCGCTCGAGCTCGTCGCCGCGCGGATCCGTGCGCTGGGACTCGAGCGGATCCTCGCCGGGTTGGACGGAGAGTTCGCGCTCCCGGCGGGGGAGGCGCGCGGTCGGCCGCGGCGGCAGAGGAGCCTGCGGGCGATGGCCGAGTGGAGCTGGGGGCTGTTGACGGAGGCCGAACAGGTGGTCCTGCGCCGGTTGTCCACATGCCCCGGCGGGCTCTCGCTCGAGACGGCCCGGGGTGTCGGGGGCGGTGCGGACGTTCCCCCGGCCGAGGTCGATGAGGTGCTGGCGCGCCTGGTCGACCGGTCCCTGCTGCTGCGCGACGGGGGTGGTTACCGCGTTCCTGGGGTCGTGGCGGCCTACGGTCGGGAGCGCGCCCGCGCTACCGTTCCGGGGTAGGGGGAGCGGTGCTCGACCGGATGGTGAGAGCGGGCTCGAGCACGTCCACCCGGTCGTGCGTACGGCCCTCGTCCAGCCGCTCGACCGCGCAGCGTACCGCGATCTCGGCCATCCGTCCGGTGTCCTGGTGCACCGTCGTCAGATCGAGGTAGGGCAGCGAGGCGGTTCGGCTGTCGTCGTACCCGGCCACGGACACGTCGTCGGGTGTGCGCACGCCCGCGCGCACGAGAGTCTCCACGACCCCGCACGCGCACAGGTCGTTCGCGGCCACCACCGCGGTCGGCAGGCGGTCGCGCTCCAGCAGGGTCCGGGCGGCGGTGACCCCGGACTCCACGGTGTAGTCCCCGGACAGGACCTCGGCCCGCTCGGTGATCCCGTTCGTCCGCATGGCCGCCAGGTAACCCTCGCGCCGGTGGGCTGCGCCGGGGAGTTCACCGCCGTCCACGTGCACGATGTCGGAGTGGCCCAGATCCACGAGGTGGTCGACGGCGGCTCGCACCCCCGCGGCGTCGTCGGTGCGTACGCTGTCGGTCCCCGTCGCGCCGGTGTACTGGGCGATCTCCACGACGGGGACCTGCTCGGCGACCTTGGCCAGGTGGGCGGGGGCCTGTTCGGCGAGCCCGATGAGGATCAACGCCTCGCACCGGAGCCCGATCAGGTCGTCGATGGCGCGACGTTCGCTGCGGGTCGGCAGCAGGGCACCGAGGACCAGTTCGTATCCGGCCTCTGCGGCTGCGGGGTAGAGGGCCTCGACGATGTGGGTCTCGAGCTGGTGCTCCATGGTGAAGAGCACCCCGAGCTGGCGGCTCCGTGCACGCCGCAGGAGCTGGGCAGCGGTGTCGGCGCGGTAACCGAGGTCCTCGGCCCCGCGCAGGACTCGTTCGCGGGTGCGTGGATTGGGTCCGGGCTTGTCGGCCAGGACGAGGGAGACCAGCTGGCGGGAGACGCCCACGTGTGCGGCGACGTCGGCCATCGTGGTCCGGCGGGAGCGGGACGCGGGAGAGGCCGGAGACTCACGGGGATCGTCGGCACCGCTGCTCGGCATCCTGTGTCCCCTGGTCCCTCGTCCGTCCGGTCCGGTCAACGACCACGGTAACGGCAGCGGGTGCGGGCGGGGATCCGGGGCGGTGCGTTCGAGTTCACAGTCCTCTGGCTTGGAGCCGCCGAACGGTGTCTGCCAACCTGGGATTAGCACGTGCCAATCCCGTGTTGGCCCTCACCGGACCCAGCGGTCCCCGAAGCTGCGCCGCCCCCGGTGCGACGAGGCACCGGCGCCTCGACGCCGCTGCACCGCATCCGCACATCCCGTCCTGTCCCGCACCAGGAGACGCTCATGCCCTTCGCCCTGCTCGCGTTGGCTCTCGGGGCCTTCGCCATCGGCACGGCCGAGTTCGTCATCATGGGTCTGCTGCCCGAGGCGGCCGCCGACCTCGACGTCACCCTGTCCTCCGCCGGACACCTGATCGCCGCCTACGCCCTCGGTGTGGTCATCGGCGCTCCGATCCTGACCGCCGCGGCCACCCGGCTGCGCCGACGCACCGCGCTCCTGGTGTTCATGGGGCTGTTCGCGCTCGGCAACGTCGCGACCGTCGTGGCGCCCACCTACGAGACCGTGCTGGCCAGCCGGTTCCTGGCCGGGCTCCCGCACGGCGCCTTCCTCGGCGTGGGTGCCCTGGTCGCCGCGCACATGGCCGGCCCAATGCGCCGCGCGACCGCCGTGGCCCGGATGCTGCTCGGGCTCACCGTCGCCAACATCGTCGGTGTGCCCGCCGGAACCCTGCTGGGCCAGCTCATGGGCTGGCGGACCGCGTTCCTCGTGGTCGCCGTGATCGCCCTGGTCAGCCTCGTGTGCGTGATGGTGTTCGTGCCCGACGTGCCCTCCCCGAAGGGTGTGCGCCTGCGCGGCGAGATCGCGGCGATGGGCCGTCCCCAGGTGGTGTACGCCCTGATCACCGCGGTGTTCGGGTTCGCCGGCGTCTTCGCGGTCTACAGCTACATCTCGCCGATGATGACCGAGGTCGCCGGGATGTCGCCGGCCGGGGTCCCGCTCGTCCTGGCCCTGTTCGGGACGGGTATGACGCTCGGATCGCTCGCCGTGGGCCCGCTCGCCGACCGGTGGCTGCGTCCCACGATCTACGGGTCCCTGGCGTCGCTGGCCGTGGTGCTCGTGCTGTTCTCCGTGGCCGTGCAGCACCCGGTGAGCGCGATGATCGCCGTCGTGGTCCTGGGCGCCGTCGGGTTCGGCGTGACCGCGCCGCTGCAGGTGCTGATCATGAACAAGGCGGCCGGCGCGCCGACGATCGCGTCCTCGGCCAACCACTCGGCGTTCAACATGGCCAACGCGGGTGGGGCATGGATCGGCGGGCTCGGTATCAGCGCCGGTCTCGGCTACACCTCGCCGGCGCTGCTCGGCGCGGGTGCCGCGGTCCTGGGCCTGGCCGTGGCCCTGACGGCAGGGGCGCTCGACCGGCGCAACCCCGGGCTCTACAAGGACGACGGGACCCGGGCCGACGGGGGTGACGCGGAAGCGGGTGCGGTTGAGGACCCTGCCGTGGACGCGTCCGACCGCCGCTGACCCACCCCGCACCCGCGCCCGCGGGACCGCCGATGATCCCGCGGGCACAGCCATGTGCACGGGCCCTCTGCGGGTGCCGCAGAGGCCGGGCACGGGCTCAGGACACGGTCAACCGGGCCCGAGCGGTGCGGCGGCCGAAACGGTCGCGGGCGGACAACACGAGGGCGTCGCCGTGCCCGTCACTGCCGCCGTGCCCGTCCTCTTCCTCCGGAACCGCGCCGACGACCAGGCCCTCGTCGTCGAAGAGCGGCGACACCAACCGGTACCGCAGCTCGGCGCCGGACGCGGCGTCGTGGCCCAGGGCCCGCGCGCGCTCGCCCATCGCCACCGCCTGCAACGGGCCGTGCGTGACCAGGCCGGGGTAGCCCTCCACCGCCGTGGCGTACTCGCGGTCGTAGTGGATGCGGTGGCCGTTGTAGGTCAGGGCGGAGAACCGGAACAGCAGCACCGGATCGACCGTGATCTCCCACTCGTGGGCCTCGGGCGCCACCACCGTGCGGGCCTGCGGCGGAACCCGTTCACCGGGCGCAGAGCCGACCGCGGCCATCCCCGGGCCCCCGACGACGGCGTCCCGGTAGACGATGTCCTGCTCCTCCCGCACCGCCACCCGGCCGTCCTGCTCCAGCTCGTGGCCGACCGTCACGAAGGTCAGTGCCCCCGAACGCCCCTCCTTGTCCACCCGTTCCAGCACCCGGGTCCGCCGCGTCACCGGAGCCCCGAACCGCAACGGCGCGTGTGTCCTCACCCGGCCTCCGGCCCACATGCGGCGCCGCCCCGGCCCCGGTGGCTCGGGAACCGTCCCCCGCACCGGGTGGCCGTCCGCACCCAGGTCGGCCTGTGCGGGACGCTCCAGTGTGTACAGCCAGTGCCAGAGCAACGGAAGGGAACCGCGTTCGGCGTCCGGTTCCTCGACACCCAACAGGCCGGCGAGTGCCGCGGCGGGTGCGTGCGCCAACACCTCGGTGCGTTCGACGGACCTCGACTCGGACGTGCTCATGATCGGACCTCCTGCGACTCGTGCCGGCCGCTTGCGCCGCCCGTGCTGCCATCCGCGGGTCCTCGTCGGCCGCGCCGGACCCGCTCACGCCCCACCCACACGGTTGCGCTTGACGAGCTGCCGGGCGATGACCCCGCGCTGGATCTCGTTGGTTCCCTCGCCGACGATCATCAGCGGCGCGTCCCGGAAGTACCGTTCCACGTCGAACTCGGTCGAGTACCCGTGCCCGCCGTGGATGCGCACCGCGTCCAGGGCGATCTTCATGGCGGCCTCGGACGTGAACAGCTTGGCCATGCCCGCCTCCATGTCCGCGCGTTCCCCGGAGTCGTACCTGCGGGCCGCGTGCTGCACCAGCTGGCGTCCCGCCGTCTGCTGCGTGACCATCTCCGCGAGCAGGTTGCCGACCGACTGGTGCTCCCAGATCTGCTTGCCGAAGCTCTCCCGCTCCTGCGAGTAGCGCACCGCGTCGTCGAGCGCGGCCTGACCCACGCCCAGCGCCCGCGAGGCCACCTGGATCCGGCCGATCTCCAGCCCGCGCATCATCTGCGCGAACCCCTTGCCCTCGACCCCGCCGAGCAGCGCAGAGCGCGGCACCCGCATCCCGTCGAAGGAGATCTCGCAGCTCTCCACACCCTTGTAACCGAGTTTGGGCAGGTCGCGCCCGACCTCGAACCCGGGTCCCTTCTCCACGAGCAGGATGCTGATGCCGCGGTGCGCGGGCTCGGCCTCCGGGTCGGTGCGGCACAGCAGCGCGACGAGCGAGGCGTGCCGGGCGTTGGAGATCCACGTCTTGGACCCGTCGACGACGTAGTCCCCGCCCGGGCCCTCCGCGCGTGCGGTCGTGCGCATCGCCTGCAGGTCGGAGCCGCCGCCGGGTTCGGTCAGCGCCATGGTCGCCCGGACCTCGCCGGTCGCCATCCTCGGCAGGTACCGGTCCTTCTGCTCATCGGTTCCGAACGCCAGCAGCAGCTGTGCGACGACGCTGTGCCCGCCCATCGCGCCCGCCAGGCTCATCCAGCCGCGCGCGAGCTCTTCGGTCACTGCGGCGAAGCAGGGGGTGGACACCGACGCGTCGTTCCACGGTTCCGGGATCACCAGGCCGTAGATGCCCATGTCCTTCATCTGTCCGATCAGGGACCCCGGGTAGGTGTTGCCGTGCTCGAGGTCCCGGACGACCGGCTTGACCTCCCGGTCCACCCATTCGGAGACGAGGGAGACGATGGAGGTCTCCTCCTCGGTGAGTTCGTACACGGGCTCGGCTCTCTTCTCGGCGGGACGGCAGCGTAACGGCCGGTCCGGGCGGGCGGGGCCTCGGTCCATCATGTGCACTGATCTTCGGCCCTGGGAAATGCCTGTTCGTGATACCCAGGTGCGCACAGGTCATGGCACCAGCTCAGGAGGACGGCGTTGGAGCTGCGACAGCTCACCGCGGTCGTGGCGGTCAGCGAGACGGGCAGCGTCACTTCGGCCGCGCGCCGCCTGCATGTGGTGCAACCGGCGGTGACACGGCAGATCCGCACTCTCGAGGAGGAGCTCGGAGCATCCCTGTTCCACCGCACGAACCAGGGCATGGTCCCCACTGAGGCCGGTGAGGTCCTGCTCGAGCACGCCCGCCGCGCCCTGCACGAACTCGACCTGGTGCGCACCGAGATCCGCCCCGGTTCCAGTGAGGTGTCCGGGGTGGTGCGGCTGGGGCTCCTGGAGAGCACCGTCGATCTGCTCGCCCCGCACCTGGTGCGCGGGTTGGCCGAGCTGCACCCCGGCGTGGAACTGCGTCTGATGAGCGGGTACAGCGGCCACCTGCAGCGCTGGCTGGACGACGGGGACGTGGACCTGTCCCTGCTCTACGACCTGGCTGCGGCCCCCTCGCTGTCGGTCACCCCTGTGGCGGAGGAGAACCTGTGGCTGGTCGCGCCGCCCGGAGCCGGACTGTCCCCGGAACGCCCCCTGCCATGGGCACGGGTCTGGGAACACCCGCTCGTGCTGCCGGTGGCCGGGCACGGCCTCCGCGTGCTCATCGACCGTGCGAGGCCGGACGACGGGACCGAGCCGACCGTGGTCACTGAGGTCAACGCGATGCGCATCCAGAAGGCGCTCGTCGCGGCCGGGCAGGGGTGGACGGTGTTGCCCGCGGCCGGGGTCGCGCCGGACATCGCGGCCGGAACGCTGTCCGGTGCCCCGTTGACTGGGCCTGAGGTCTCGAGGTCGGTGGTGCTCGGGCTCCCGGTCGGGCGGCGCGTGCCCCCGGCGGTTCGGGCGGTGGCCGCGTACGTGGTCGATGCGGCGCGGGAGCTCGTGGCGTCGGGGGAGTGGCCCGGGGCCAGGGCCGGGGTGCGGGGCCCGACCTGAGTCGGCGCGGCCGGGACGGTCGGTTCGCGTGCGTGGTCACCGTTGCTTGCCTCTCCCGTCGGACCGGAGGCCCGCGCGCATTCCCGTGTCCGGGGTCCGGTTCCGGCCGCGCGTATGCATGGTGTGCGCGTACCCCCACCGGTACAACGGTGTGTGAGCGGCGGAGCACAAGGAGCCCCGCCCGCTTCAGGCGCACCGTCGGCCATGACCGCGAGAGCAACCGCGGGCCGAACACCGAACCGGTCACCACAGGACCGGCCGCCGCGCCATCCGCACCACTCCGACACGGAAGAGGACGTTCGTGAGCTCCGAGCCCCATGACCCGCACGCCCTGCTGGCCGCGAGTGACCTCGGGGTCCTCGCGACCCTCAAGTCCGACGGCCGTCCGCAGCTGTCCCCGGTCCAACCCCACTACGACCGAGGGGCCGGCGTTGTCCGGGTCTCCTCGCGCGCGGGGCTGGCCAAGACCGCGAACCTGCGCCGTGACGCCCGTGCGGCGCTCGAGGTCACCAGCCCGGACGGTCGGGCGTGGGCGACCGCCGAGGGGACCGTGACGATCACCGGTCCGGGCGACGACCCGCGCGGCCCCGAGGTCGAGGCGCTCGTGGACCACTACCGCGCCGCCGCCGGGGAGCACCCCGACTGGGAAGAGTACCGGCAGGTCATGGTCGAGGACCGAAGGGTGCTCATCACGCTCGCCGTCGAGCACGTCTACGGCGAGCACATCGGCTGAACTTCCGGGCCGGGGCCGGGGCACCCCCGGAACCCCGTCCCGGAATTCACCCCCGTCACTCGGGAACCAGGACAACGTGCCCCGCATCGGAGAGACAGTGCGGGCAGCGCAGCCCGTGCCCAACCGTGGTCCGAGCCCCGTGCCGGTCGGTGAGTGGTGCCATGATGAGCGGATCGTCCCTCAGCCACCGCGTCACCTGAACCTGCGCGGGGACGGCCGGACGGCACATCTCCCTTCCCCTGTTCCTGTAGTCCCGAAGAGAGCTGTCATGAGCAACCCGCCACCCCAAGGCCCGTACGGCGACCCCCAGGGATACGGGCCCGGCCAACCGCCCGGTTACGGCCCGCCCGGCTACGGCCCTCCCGGACAGGGCGGCCCGCCGCCCGGCCCTCCTGGCCCGCCGCAGGATCCCCCCGGGCCCCCGTACGGCCCGGGCGGTTCACCCTACGGGTCCGGGTACGGAGCACCCCAGTACGGACAGCAGCCCTACGGCCGACCGCAGCCGCCGAAGAAGAAGGGCGGCGGCGCGGCGGTGCTCGTCATCGTGCTCGTGGCCGTCTTCATGGTGCTCGCGCTCATCGCGGCCGGCGTCTTCATCCTCGTGGGCTCCGACTCCGGGGAGGAGAACACCCAGGGGTCGGCAACGACCGAGCCCCAGATCCTCGACATGGGCAACGACCCGGAGGCGGTCGCGGTGACCGGGAACGGCACCCTCGTCGCCCAGTCCGCCCCCGACGGCGAGGTTCCCCTGTGGGACCTGGAGAGCAATTCCTCCGAGGGCACGGTCTCCATGCCCACCTACACCGGGGTGCTCTCCCTGGACTTCAGCGACGACCGGTCCTACCTGGCCGGCGGAGGCAACGACGGCACCGTGGCCGTGTGGAACGCCGACGGCGAAGAGGTGGCGGCCTTCGACGGCCATGACGACTGGGTGCGCGGTGTGGACTTCGCCCCGGACAACAACCTGATCGCGGCCGGCGACGACCGCGGAGAGGTCAAGCTGTGGGACGTGGCCGCCGAGGCCGGTGTCGCCAACCTGACCGGCCACACCGACTGGGTGCGCGACGTGGCCTTCAACGAGGACGGAACGCTGCTCGCCAGTGCCGCCGACGACCAGACGGTCCGGTTGTGGGACATGGACGCGGAAGAGCCCCTCGACACGCTCGACGGACACAGCGGCTGGGTCATGGGCGTGGAGTTCACAGCCGACAACACCGTGACGAGCGTCGACAACACGGGCGAGATCATCGTGTGGGACGTCGACCTGGGCGAGCAGCTCAACTCCTTCGACCAGCATGAGGGGGAGATCACCGGGATCGACGTCGCCGAGGACGGCAACACCACCGTGACGGCCTCCGAGGACGGCAGCGTGATCGTCTGGGACATCGGGGCCGGTGAGGCGGTCCAGACCCTGGAGGAGACCGGTTCCGGGTTCGTGGACGTCGCGATCACCGATGACGGTTCCCGGGTCGTGGCCACCGAGGAACTCGGGGACGTCTACGTCTGGGACGTGTGACGGTCCCGGCGCGCCCGGTGCTCCCGGCGCGGAATCGGCCCTGGACCCGCCGTTCCCGCGCCCCCTCGTGCTGAGCGGTGCCGGCACGCCCTTCGCCTGCTGAGCGAGGCCACGAGCGCCGGCGCAGGCTCCCGCCGACACCCGACGAGGGCTCGCCCCCTGGATCGCGCCGGACCCGGCCGCAGCGCGTTCTCGTGACGCCCTGATCGGGCGGGTGGCGCGTAAAGTCGGTGTTCCGGACTCTTCTGCGGACACGGGGCCTCGGGGGCAGCCGTGAGCGGCCGGGAACCGAACACACGAGAAGAGAGGGTCGGCCCTTGGCCGAAGCAGGGGGACCACAGGGGACCAACGGCAGTCACATCACGATCGGCATCATCGCGGATCCCGTGGCGATGCCCGCGTTGATCGGGGAGCAGCTCGCCCAGGACCTCCCGGAGCTGCTGGCGGAGCAGGTCGACGAGGGCCCGACATGGTACACGGAGGTGTACCGGGAACGACTCCCTCCCAGCGACAGCCGCCACACCGCCATGATGGAGCTCGCCGGGTCCAAGATGGACGAGCATGGCTGGGACATCGCGGTCTGCGTCACCGACCTGCCGATGCGTATCGGCAGGGGGGGGGGNACAGCGGGCGCCGAGTGATCGTGGTCTCGCTGCCGGGCTTCGGGATGATGTCGCTCCGGCGCCGGGTACGGGCGGTCGTCGCCCAGCTCGTCGCCGACATCCACCGGCCCGGCACCCCGGAGGAAGGTACCGCCCAGCACCGCAGGCGCCGTCTGCCCTCGCTCGGGTACCGCTTCCGCCGGCACACACCGGACCAGGACGCGGTCGACGCCCGGGTCTCGGCCCGCCGCGGGGGCATGAGGCTGCTGCTCGGAATGGTCCGTGCCAACCGGCCCTGGCGCCTGGTCTGGAGTCTGACCGGGCCGCTCGTGGGTGCCTTCGCCTTCAGCGCCTTCTACATGCTCAACACGACGATCTGGGAACTGGCGACCACGCTCTCCGGGTGGCGCCTCGCCGTCGCTGCGGCGGGGGCCATGGCGGTGATGAGCGGCTGGCTCGTCGTCTACCACAACCTGTGGGAACCGGTGAGGGAGCGCCCGCGCTCCGAACGGCAACAGGCGGTCCTGTTCAACGCCTCGACGGTCCTGACCCTGAGCCTCGGGGTGGCGTTCATGTACGCGGCCCTGTGCCTGGTCAACATCGCGGCGGCGGTGGTCCTGCTCGAACCCGAGGTCCTGGACCCCTACATCGCGGGTTCGCCGGGGCCGGGCACCTATCTCCTGATCCCCCTGCTGGTGACGGCAGCGGCGACCGTGGCGGGTGCGATCGGTTCCGGTTTCGAGAGCGAGGACTCGGTGCGCAACGCCGCGTTCAGCCTGCGGGAGCGGGAGAGGCGCGAGGCTTTCCGGGAGAAGCACGAGGAGCGCCGGCGCGCCGAGAAGGGGCAGGACGTCGAGTACTCCTGAGGGGCCGGGCGCGGGCACCGGGGCCCGCGCCCGATCGTGTCGACCTTCGAGCCGGATCGGAGGCCCGCCGGCCACGACGCTGCGTCACCACGGGGAACGCTGACTGCCCGCGTAGCGTTCGCCGAAGGGGGGACCGGCGGGCCCCGG
>NZ_ANBF01000172.1 GCF_000341025.1 Nocardiopsis salina YIM 90010
GCTCGGCGCGCTCGACCACACCGTGGAGACCTGACCCGTGTCCCTGGCTGAACGCCTCCAGAGCCTGTTCGTCGCCGTGGCCGCCCTCGCCGGCCTGGGCGCCGGACTGGCGCTGCCCATCGGCCCCGCGGCCGAGCACGTCGTGCTCCCCGCACTGCTGGTCATGCTCACCGCCGTCTTCGTGCAGATGGACGCCGCACACGTGGGGGAGGTGCGCCGGGCCCGCACGGTGGTGCTGGCCGGTCTCGTGCTGAACTTCGTGTTCACCCCGGCGCTCGCCTGGGCCCTCGGTGCCGGGTTGCTGGGAGGCGAACCCGACCTGCGCATCGGGCTGCTCCTGCTCCTGGTGACCCCGTGCACCGACTGGTACCTGGTCTTCACCGCGATGGCGCGCGGCCACACCGGGATCGCCGCCGCGCTGCTACCGGTCAACCTGGTCCTGCAGCTCCTCCTGTTGCCGGTGTACGTGCTGCTGCTGGGCGGCGAGGCGGCGATGGTCGACGCCGGGACCCTGGCCGAGTCGGTGCTGCTCGTGCTCGTGGTCCCGCTGGCGCTCGCCCTCCTGCTGCGTTGGGCGTCGGCGCGGTCCAAGGGTGAGGCCTGGCGCGAGCGGTACGTCGTCGTACCGGCCGGGAACGTGGTGCTGCCACTCCTCTACGCGGCGGTGTTCGCGATGTTCGCGTGGCAGGCCCGCACCGTGCTGGAGCACGCCGCCGACCTGCTCGCCCTGCTGCTGCCGCTCGGGGTCTTCTTCGTCGTGCTGCCGCTGGTCTCCGTCGGCCTGTCCCGGCTGCTGCGCCTTCCTGCCGCGCAAAAGGTCACGCTCACGATGACCGCCACGGCCCGGAACTCGCCGATCGCGCTGGCCATCGCGGTCGCGGCCTTCCCGGACCGTCCGCTGATCGCGGTCGCGCTCGTCGTCGGCCCGCTCCTGGAGCTTCCGGTGCTCGCGCTCCTGGCGCAGCTGGTGCGCGTGCGTGGGTCCCGCACCGGGGAAACCGCCCAGCACTGACCCCACCCCTACGGAACGGGGCCCGCCTGCGCCTTCGGTCCAGGGTGCCCGAACAGACTGTGTCTGAGATCTGAGACTCAGGCCACGGAGTTTTCCCAGGTCAGGGCGGATATTTCCACGGTGGTCGGAGCAGAGGGCGCTCAGGGCCCGCTCGTATGGCGCGACTCACACACAGAATGGGCGCAGCGCGAAGACCGGGTCCCCCGCGCGTCCTTCCTGTTTCCTGGAGGTGGTCCACCATGCCCGAGCCTGCCGAGAGCCCGCCCGTCACTGCGGTGAGCCCAGCACGCGGCCGTGTCCGGTTCGTGGTCGCCACCGTGGTCGGGCTCGTGTTCTTCCTCCTGCCGATCCCGGCCGAGGGACAGTGGACGATCCTGTTCGACCTCCTGGTCAGCGGCATCACCGAGGGGTTCCCCACCGCGGTCCGCTACTACGCGCTGACGGCCGTCCTCGTCGCCGCGGCGCTCACCGTCGGTGCGGCCCTGCAGCGCCGCGGCACCCTCTCCTCGGAACGCTTCGACCTCCGCGCCTTCGGTACCGGTCCGGTGTTCACGGCCGTCCGCCTGTTGGGCGCCGTCCTCGCGGTGATGATCGTCTTCGACGTCGGCCCGGCCGCGGTGCTGGACGAGGGCGTCGGACCGATGATCTTCTCCACCGTCGTCACAGCGGTAGGGGTGATCGTGCCGATCGGCGCGGTGTTCGTGAGCCTGCTGCTCGCCTACGGGGGGCTCGACTTCCTGGGGGCGTTCGCGCGGCCGGTCATGCGGCCGGTCTTCCGGGTCCCGGGCCGGGGAGCGCTCGACGCACTGGCCTCCTTCGTCGGCAGTTATTCGGTCGGCCTGTACGTGACGAACCGTATGTACCTGGAAGGACGGTACAGCGCGCGAGAGGCGGTCGTCCTCGCGACGTGCTTCAGCGGTGTGAGCCTGGGCTTCTTCGCCGTGGCCACCGCGACCCTGGACCTGATGCGATTCTTCCCGGTCATCGTGGGCTCGGTCCTGCTGGTGTGCGTGGTGCTCGCCGTGGTCCTCGCCCGGATTCCGCCGTTGTCCCGGATCCGCGACGACTACGTGGCCGACCCGCAGCCCGAGTCGGCCCCCGAAGGATCCCTCGCCCGGGCAGCGGTGCGCAGCGCGGTCGAACGGGCGTCGAACGCCGACGGCGTCGCTCGCGAGTGCTTCCGGGCGGTGACCGAGGGGATCCGCCTGGCCCTGGTCATCCTGCCCACCATCCTGGCGATCGGCACGATCGCGGTGCTCGTGGCCGAGCACACGCCGCTGTTCACCTGGCTCGGCCGCCCGCTCGAACCGGTCATCGCCCTGCTGGGGATCCCCGACGCCGAGACGGTCGCCCCCGCGAGCCTGATCGGCATCAGCGAGGTGTTCCTGCCCGCCCTCATCAGTACGGGGCTGGTCGTCGAGGCCAAGTTCTTCGTCGCTGTGCTGTCCCTGAGCCAACTGTTCTTCTTCTCGGCGACGATCCCGCTGCTGCTGGAACTGGACATCCCGATCCGTCTGCGGGACTGCATCACCCTCTTCTTCCTGCGCACCCTGCTCGCCATCCCCCTGGTCGCGGGGATCACCCATGTGGTCTTCCTCGTGGCTTAGGGAAGGACACACAATCGCCGCATGAACCGTGTTCCGTCCGCCACCCGGGCGCTGCGCATCTTGCGCCACCTGGCGACATGCTCAGGACCTGTGCCGGCCTCGACCATCGCCACCGACCTGGACCTGCCGCGTTCCAGCGTCTACCAGCTCCTGGAGGCCATGGCCGAGACCGGCTTCGTCACCCACCTGCCCGAGGAGCACCGCTGGGGCCTGGGCATCGCGGCCTTCGAGGTCGGCTCCGCCTACCTGCGGCACGAACCCCTGGAACGCCTCGCCCGGCCCCTCCTGCGCGCACTCAGCGGGAGGACCGGCGCCACGGCCCATCTCGGCATCCTGCACAGTGCCGACACCCTCTACCTGCTCAAGGAGCACCCGCCCCACGTCGCCACACTGATCACGGCGGTCGGGGTCCGGCTGCCGGCCCACCTGACCGCCTCGGGCCGCGTCCTCATGTCCCACCTGCCCCGCGCCCAGGTGCGGGCCCTCTACCCCGGCCGGCACAGCTTCGTCACCCGCACGGGGCTCGGCCCCACCACGCCGAGCGAATTGCGCGAGGTGTTGTCCCGGGAGCGCCGACAGGGCTGGTCCAGTGAGGAAGGTCAGGTCACGGCGGACTTCTCCTCGGTGGCGGCCGCCGCGTTCGACCACAACGCCACCCCTGTCGCCGCGATCGGTCTGACCGTGCCCAGTTCCCACCCGGTGGCCCTGTCCGCGCTCGCAGCGGATGCCCGCGCGGTCGCACAGGAACTCACCCGCTGCCTCAGCGGCAGACGCCCCGGCCACAGGCGTGCGGCCCGCACCCGGGCCGAGCCCGGCCACGACCGGTCGCGTCCGCTGTGAGGGAGGGAGCGCCGTGGGAGGTGCCGCACGTGCGCCGGTGCCCCGGAAACACGAAAGGCGCCCCGAGGGGCGCCTTCTCGCCTGTTCGACGGGGTTTACCCCGCCGAATCTGTACCTGTGCCCCCTGGAGGATTCGAACCTCCGCACACGGCTCCGGAGGCCGTTGCTCTATCCCCTGAGCTAAGGGGGCGCGGTTGCGAGAACAACTGTAGCAGGGGCTGCGGGGTCCTCGTCCACTCGGCAGAACCCGAGCGCACGCGCTCCTGCCCAGATCCTGCATCGCCATGTGCCGTTCGGGCGTTCCAGTGGTGCACGTTCACCCGGCGGCGGTAGGGTCTCGCCCGTGAACGCCCTACCCGCACGGGTTCTCGTCGTCGAGGACGACGAGATGATCCGGGAACTCATCCGCCTCAACCTCGAACTCGAGGGCTTCGAGGTGTTCACGGCCGTCGACGGCCAGGACTGCCTCGACCAGGTCGACCACGTCGACCCGCACGTGGTCACCCTGGACGTGATGATGCCGGGCCTTGACGGCTGGACCGCGGCCGAGCGCCTGCGTGCCCGCCGGACCGAGCTCGGTTGCCGGGTCGTGCTGGTGACGGCGCGGGCACAGGAAGAGGACCACAGGCACGGGGAGCGCATCGGGGTGGACGCCTACCTGACCAAACCCTTCGACCCCGACGCGCTCGTGGAGATCGTCCGCGGGCTGCTCGAGGGGGAACGGGAGTGACCCCCTGGTCCCTGGAGGCCGAGGTCCGCGGTGCCGCCGTGCGCGCATTCGACCTCGACCCGCAGCAGGTCCCGTTCGCCTGGCCGCGCGCCGAGCAGGCACAGAGGGGCCACGACGCCGCGTCCCCGCTCGCGCCCCGCATCGTCCGCCTCGTGGGCGCCTCCCGCGGCAAGGACGCCCCCGCGCGGGTGGGTGGCCGCCTTGCCGAGGAGCTCCGTCCCGGATACGCGGGTGTCAGCGGCGACCGGCGCGGGTTCGTCAACGTCACCTTCACCGCGGAACAGCGTGCCCGCATGGCCCGCGCGGCGGCCGACGGCCCAGTCTGGCTCACCGGCCGCACCTGGACGGGTGAAGGGGTCTGGCCGCGCACAGCGCTCCACGAGGCCGGCCCGCTCGCCCAGGCCCGCAGGCACGCCCGTGCCGACGCGCGTGCCCGCATCACCCTGGCCCTGGACGCGCAGGACCCACCGCCCGGTCCGGGGCAGGAGCACGTCGGCTGGCGCGATCCCTACCGCGACGGCGACGAGACCGAACTGCTCTCCGAGGCCGCCCGTGCCCTGGGCAGCATTGGGGAGGACAGTTCCCGCGTGGCCTTCTGCCGCTCCGTACCCGAACGCCCCCGCGAGAGCGAGACCACCGGCAACGATCTGCCGGTGCTGCCGTCCGCCGACCGTCCGGGCGCCTGGTCCCGCCTGACCGACGCCAACCCGGCCTTCCGCCTGCAGTACGCGCACGCCCACGCCACCAGCCAGGAACGCTGGACCGCCCAGGGTGCAGCGCCATCTGCTTCCTGCCCTGCCCACGCGGCTGCGCTCCGCGGCCGCCTCTTCGACGGCCCCAGCGCCCTGGACTCGGCCGCACGCAGAGAGGAACCCCATATCCTGGTGAGATACCTGGAGGGGCTGGCCAGTGCCTACGATGAGTGGCGGACGTGTCCCCGTGCCGCCGCGCGTGCGGAAGGGGCCGCCGCGGACCCGGCACTGCCCGCCGCCGTCGCCGGGGTCCTGCGCACGGGGCTCTTCCTCCTCGGTGTGTCCGCGCCCACGAGGTTGTAGGGCCCGCCGGCACCGCAACCTCACGCCCCGACCCGACCCTCTCGTCCCGATCGGGTCGGTGGACAATGGACGGGGCGCCCTCCGCCACCGCACAGACGAAAGTCCAGTCGAAAGCCCATCATGAGCCGCTACGCGCACCCCGCCGGATCCCGCCACGCGGAGGTCCTGCCGGAGGAGAACCCGCCACTGCCGCCCGAGGACCTCAACGCCCTCGACCCCAAGGTCTGGCCCGCCACGTCCCGCCGCGTCGAAGGCGAGCTGACCGTCGGCGGCATCGGGGTCGGGGAACTCGCCCGTACCCACGGCACCCCGCTCTTCGTCATGGACGAGGAGGACTTCCGCGCCCGGGCCCGTGACTACAGCACCGCGTTCGCCGGCTCGGACGTCTACTACGCCGGCAAGGCGCTGCTCACCAAGGCCGTGGCCCGCTGGGTCACCGAGGAGGGCATGAAGCTCGACGTGTGCTCGGGCGGTGAACTGGCCGTCGCCCTGGCCGCCGGGGTCCCGCCGGAGCGCATCGGCATGCACGGCAACAACAAGTCCGTGGCGGAGCTGCGCCGCGCCGTCGAGGCCGGGGTCGGACGCGTCATCCTCGACTCCCTCGACGAGATCGACCGCCTGGAGTCGGTGGCCGCCGAGGCCGGTGCCCGCCCCGAGGTCCTCATCCGCGTCACCACCGGGGTCGAGGCGCACACGCACGAGTTCGTCGCCACCGCGCACGACGACCAGAAGTTCGGCTTCGCGATGAGCACCGGTGCCGCAGCCGAGGCCGTCCGCCGCACCCTGGCCGCCGACCACCTCGACCTGGTCGGCCTGCACTCGCACATCGGCTCGCAGATCTTCGACACCTCCGGGTTCGAGGTCGCCGCCCGCCGGGTCGCGCGCTTCCTCACACAGATCCACGAGGAACTCGACGTGACCCTGGCCGAGCTCGACCTCGGCGGGGGCCTGGGCATCGCCTACACCTCCGTCGACGACCCGCTCGACCCCAAGACCATCGCGGCCGGGCTGACCACCATCGTCCAGCGCGAGTGCGAGGAGGCCGGGCTCCCGGTCCCGCGTCTTGCCGTGGAGCCGGGCCGGGCCATCGCGGGCCCCGCCGGGATCACCGTCTACGAGGTCGGGACCGTCAAGGACGTCGAGGGCATCCGCACCTACGTCAGCGTCGACGGCGGCATGAGCGACAACATCCGCACCGCCCTGTACGGCTCGGAGTACACCGGCCGCCTGGTGTCGCGGGTCAGTGAGGCAGAACCGATGCTCTCCCGCCTGGTCGGCAAGCACTGCGAGAGCGGTGACATCATCGTGCACGACCTGTACCTGCCCGCCGACCTGCGGCCGGGGGACCTGGTCGCGGTCGCGGCCACGGGCGCGTACTGCTACTCGATGGCGAGCAACTACAACCATTTGCCGCGTCCGGCCATGGTCGCGGTCCGGGACGGGGACTCCCGGGTCATCGTGCGCAGGGAGACCGAGGAGGACCTGCTCCGCCTCGACGTCGGCTGAAACGTCCACCCCCGGGAGCGGCACAGGCCGCGCGAGGTCACGGACACGAGAGAAGTGGGAGTCACGCCCAAATGGCGATGAAGGTGGCGCTGCTCGGATGCGGCGTAGTGGGTTCGGAAGTCGTCCGCCTGGTCGACGAACAGGCCGAGGAACTGGCCGCGCGCGTGGGCACACCGGTGGAGATCGGCGGTATCGCGGTACGCCGCCTCGACCGGGACCGCGGTGTCGACCCCGCGCTGCTGACCACCGACGCCACGGGTCTGGTCACCCGGCCCGACATCGACGTGGTCGTCGAGGTCATCGGCGGTATCGAACCGGCCCGCACGCTGATGCTGACCGCGCTCAAGGCCGGCAAGTCCGTGGTCACGGCGAACAAGGCGTTGCTCGCCGAGGACGGCCAGACTCTGCACGCGGCCGCGCGCGAGGCAGGCGTCGACCTCTACTACGAGGCATCCGTGGCCGGGGCGATCCCGCTGCTGCGCCCGCTGCGCGACTCCCTCGCCGGGGACCGCGTGAACCGGGTGCTCGGCATCGTCAACGGCACCACCAACTACGTGCTGGACCGGATGGACTCGGTCGGCTCCGGCTTCACCGAGGCGCTGGAGGAGGCGCAGACGCTCGGGTACGCCGAGGCCGACCCCACCGCGGACGTGGAGGGCTTCGACGCCGCCGCCAAGGCCGCGATCCTGGCCCGCCTGGCCTTCCACACCCAGCAGGTCACCGCCGCCGATGTGCACCGTGAGGGCATCACCGCGGTCTCGGCCGCCGACATCGCCAGTGCCCGCGCGATGGGGTGCGTGGTCAAACTCCTGGCGATCTGCCAGCGCTCGGAGGACGGCGAGTCGGTCGGCGTGCGCGTCCACCCGGTCATGCTGCCGGTCGACCACCCGCTCGCCAGCGTCAAGGAGGCCTACAACGCGGTCTTCGTCGAGGCCGAGTCCGCCGGACGCCTCATGTTCTACGGTGCCGGCGCCGGTGGCACCCCCACCGCCAGTGCCGTGCTCGGCGACATGGTGGCCGTGGCCCGCAACCGGCTCGCCGACACCCATGTGGGCGAGGGCGGACACGACACCGGGCTGCCCGTGCACGACATGGGGGAGACCGTCACCAGCTACCACGTCGCACTCGACGTCGCCGAGCGTCCCGGTGTGCTCGCCACGGTGGCGCAGATCTTCGCCGAGCACGGGGTCTCCATCAAGAACGTGCGCCAGGAGGGCAGCGGCGACGACGCCCAGCTCGTCCTCGTCAGCCATCAGGCGCCCGACGCCGCCCTGCGCAGCACCGTCGAACGGCTGCAGGAGGACGACGTCGTGCGTGAGGTCGCGAGTGTGATGCGGGTGGAGAACTTCGCGTGAAGTAGTCGCATGCCGGCGCCCGAACGGTGATCTCCTCGGGCCGGGGCCGAGTGCGGGAGCAGGCTCTACCGACCTCTCGGGCCGGGCTCGGCCGGCTCTGGCCGGGCCGGCGTCCGGAGTCCGTCCTCCGGGCGCCGGACGTGCCCTCGGTGCACCCGAAATGTCCATATCCCGAGACGCTCGCCCGCGATCCGAGACGGTCCCTTGATGCCCATAGACTCGTGGGCAGGTGGGAGCCCACGCACTCGCGCTGGCCCCGCCGGACCGATCGCGCGTGGAGCGTCATTCAACACCCGAAAGGGACACCGTCGTGAGCATGGCACGGGCGTGGCGAGGCGTCGTCGAGGAGTACCGCGACCGCCTCCCCGTCAAAGACAAGACCCCAGTCGTCACCCTGCAGGAGGGCGGCACCCCGCTCCTTCCCGCCACGCGCGTGTCCGAGCTGACCGGCTGCGAGGTCCACCTCAAGGTGGAGGGGCTCAACCCCACCGGCTCCTTCAAGGACCGCGGCATGACGATGGCGATCACCAAGGCCGCCGAGGAGGGCGCCAAGGCCGTCATCTGCGCCTCGACCGGCAACACGAGCGCCAGCGCCGCCGCGTACGCGATCCGGGCGGGCATGACCTGCGCGGTCCTGGTCCCGCAGGGCAAGATCGCCATGGGCAAGCTCGCCCAGGCGCTCGTGCACGGTGCCACGCTCCTGCAGGTCGACGGCAACTTCGACGACTGCCTGGAACTGGCTCGCAAGCTCAGCATCGACTATCCCGTCGCGCTGGTGAACTCGGTCAACCCGTACCGTCTCCAGGGTCAGAAGACCGCCGCGTTCGAGATCGTGGACGCGCTCGGCGACGCCCCCGACATCCACTGCATCCCCGTGGGCAACGCCGGCAACATCTCCGCCTACTGGATGGGCTACTCCGAGTACGCCGACGACGACATCTCCACCCGCAAGCCCCGCATGTTCGGGTTCCAGGCCAGTGGCGCAGCGCCCATGGTCGACGGTGCCCCGGTCACCACGCCCAACACCATCGCCACCGCGATCCGCATCGGGAACCCCGCCTCCTGGGACCTCGCCGAGAGTGCCCGCGAGGACTCCGGCGGGCTCATCGACAAGGTCACCGACCGTCAGATCATGGCCGCATACAAGCTCCTGGCAGCCGAGGAGGGGGTCTTCGTCGAGCTCGCCTCCGCCGCGAGCGTGGCCGGCCTGATCCAGGCCGCCGAGCAGGGGCTCGTGCCCGAGGGCAGCCGCGTGGTCTGCACCGTCACCGGCAACGGCCTCAAGGACCCGGACTGGGCCCTGGCCGGCGCGGGCGCTGCGACCACCGTGCCCGTCGACGCCCAGGCCGCCGCCAAGGCCCTCGGCCTCGTCTGACTCCGCGGGCGGCCCCCGCCGCCCGCCCACGCACACCCCGGGCCCGCGCCCGGGGTGCCCCCATGGAGGAGCCACGATGACCCGACCCACGCGGGTGACGGTGCACGCGCCCGCCACGAGCGCCAACCTGGGCCCCGGCTACGACGCCCTGGGCCTGGCGCTGTGTCTGTACAACGAGTTCGAGGTCCGCCTCCGCGACGACGACCGCCTCACGGTCAGCGTCGAGGGGGAGGGCGCTGGTGAGGTCCCACTGGACGGCCGCCACCTGGTGGTGCGCTCGTTGCACGCGGCCTTCGACCGAGTGGGGGAGAAGGCCCCGGGCCTCGACCTGGCTTGTGTGAACCGCGTCCCGCACGCGCGCGGGCTCGGGTCGTCCTCCTCCGCGATCGTCGGTGGGGTCACCGCGGCCGCCGCTCTGCTGGGCCGTACCGGTCCCGACGGCGGTCCCGACCGCGACTGGATCTACCAGGTGGCCGCCGACATCGAGGGCCACCCCGACAACGTGGCGCCCTGTGTGTACGGCGGTTACACCGTCGCCTACCGCGAGGACCGGGGGTGGGGAGCGGTCTCCCCGGCCGTGGACCCGCGCATCCTCCCCGTGGTGTGCGTGCCCGGTTGGCGTGTCTCGACGGCACAGGCGCGGGGACTCCTCCCGGAGACGGTCCCGCACGCCGACGCCGCCTTCAACGCCGGCCGTGCCGCACTCATGACCGCGGCCGTTTGTGGCCATCCCGAGGGTCTGTACGCGGCCACCCGGGATCGGCTGCACGAGGCGTACCGGGCCCCGGCCATGCCCCGCACCCTCGACCTCGTCTCTGACCTCAGGGAACACGAGAATCTGCCCGCCGTGGTCTCCGGGGCAGGACCCACCGTGCTCGTCCTGTGCTCGGTCACCGAGGGCGTGGCCGCCCCGGAAACGCCCGAAATTGCCCGGCAGGTTGATTCGATCCGGTGGAGGGCGGGTAATGATTGGGATGTACGCCCCCTGCACGTCGAGCCGGCGGGGGTGTGGACCCCATCTCCCCATCCGTAGCTTCCGTGTCGAGGAATAGCCGTGGCCGCTGGTGATGTTAGGCTTGGTGAAGCACCAGATGCCCCGTTGCGGGGCGTGTGCTCATCCGCCACGACGGCACCCGCGTCCCATACTCCGGCGGTCCGGTCCTACGATCGCGCGGAGGCGGTGGCCAGAGTGGTGAGTCAGCGGTTCTCCGCGATCTCGCCCTTCATTCTCAGCAGTCACCTCGTCCCCGGATGAGTGTGGCCAAGGTTGACGGGCATCATCACTGAGCCACCCGCCCCGACGTCTGGCCATACCCAGAGCCCGCCGCGATTGGGTAGGGGACCGTCTTCTCGCCGGTTCCGACCGACGTGGGGCACGCCCTACCCGGCCCCTGCCGGTTCGCAACACACGGGCCGGCCGCTCCAGCGACCTGCTGACGGCCGAAGCCCGCTCCTTGGGAAGGACCCTTAGTGAGCGACACAACCGAGCTCCACACGGACGCGGCGGTCGACAGCAAAGCCACCACCGACGCTTCCGGTGCCGAGAACGGTGAGTCGGCGTCGAACAACGCCACCTCCTCGTCTCGGTCCCGCGCGAGCACGCGGGGTACCGGGCTCGCGGCTCTGAAGCTCCCCGAGCTGCAAAAGCTCGCGTCGAGCCTGGGCATCACCGGTACGGGGCGCATGCGCAAGAGCGACGTCATCGCCGCGATCGAGGCGAAGCAGGGGGGACCCGTCGAGGCCGCCCCGGCCAAGCCCAAATCAGCAAAGAAAGCCGACCCGGCGCCCAAGGCCGGTAAGGTCGGGGACACCGGCGGACCGGCCGAGGCCCCGGCCTCCGAGAAGACGGCCTCGGACCACACCCGGGACAACAAGAAGTCCTCGGGTGAGCAGCCGTCGGACCAGGCCGTGGCCGACTCCCAGGGCGGGAAGGGCGACAAGCCCTCCCGGAACCGCCGTTCGTCCCGCAACCGCGGCGACGACTCCGGTGAGCAGCCCCGAGCGGTGGACGGCGCCGACTCCTCTACCTCCGCGAGCAGCGTGACCAAGACATCCAGCACCCCCCGGAAGAACGGCCCCGACGCCTCTGAGGACCGGGAGAACAACAACCGGTCCGGTCAGGGGCGAGAGCGTCAGCGCAACCGCCGTAACCGCAACCGCGGCGGCGGAGGCGGCAACGATGATCAGAACAACAACGCCCAGCAGGGCGGCGGTGGTCAGAACCAGGGCCGCGACCAGAACAACGACGACGACTTCGGCGGAGGTGGCGGACGCCGCCGCGGCCGGCGGCGCGACCGCCGGGACCGGCGCCGCGGGGGCGGCCAGGAGGCCGACCCGGTCATCGGTGACGACGACGTCCTGCTGCCGGTCGCGGGGATCCTCGACATCCTCGACAACTACGCCTTCGTGCGTACGACCGGCTACCTGCCCGGGCAGAGCGACGTCTACGTCTCCCTCGCCCAGGTGCGCAAGCACGGCCTGCGCAAGGGCGACCAGATCGTCGGTGCGGTGCGCCAGCCCCGTGAGGGCGAGCGCCGCGAGAAGTTCAACGCGCTGGTGCGCCTGGACTCGGTCAACGGGATGTCCCCCGACCAGGCCAAGGGCCGCCAGGAGTTCTCCAAGCTCGTCCCGCTCTACCCGCAGGAGCGCCTGCGGCTGGGGGACGGNTGATGACCACGCGCATCATCGATCTGGTCGCGCCCATCGGCAAGGGGCAGCGCGGTCTCATCGTCTCCCCGCCCAAGGCCGGCAAGACGATGGTCATGCAGTCGGTGGCCAACGCGATCACCGAGAACAACCCCGAGTGCTACCTCATGGTGATCCTCGTGGACGAGCGTCCCGAGGAAGTCACCGACATGCAGCGCACTGTCAAGGGCGAAGTCATCCACTCGACCTTCGACCGTCCTGCCGAGGACCACACCACCGTCGCGGACCTGGCCATCGAGCGCGCCAAGCGCCTGGTCGAGATGGGTACCGACGTCGTGGTCCTGCTGGACTCCATCACCCGCCTGGGCCGCGCCTACAACCTGGCCGCACCGGCCAGCGGGCGCATCATGTCCGGCGGTGTGGACTCCACGGCGCTGTACCCGCCGAAGAAGTTCTTCGGCGCGGCCCGCAACATCGAGGGCGGCGGTTCGTTGACCATCCTGGCGACCGCGCTGGTCGAGACCGGCTCGCGCGCCGACGAGGTGATCTTCGAGGAGTTCAAGGGCACCGGCAACATGGAGCTGCGGCTCAACCGGTCCCTGGCCGACAAGCGGATCTTCCCCGCGGTCGACGTGGACGCCTCGAGCACTCGCAAGGAAGAGATCCTCATGTCCAACGAGGAGCTCAACGTGGTCTGGAAGCTGCGCCGGGTGCTGCACGCGCTCGACACGCAGCAGGCCGTCGAGCTGCTCCTGGACAAGATGAAGGAGTCCAAGACCAACGCCGAGTTCCTGATGCAGGTGCAGAAGACCACCTGATCGGGGATCCCGGTACGGCGAAGGGGCCCTCCCGCGGCGGAGGGCTCCTTCTCGTGTGTGCGGCGGCCTCGTCCCGGAGCGCGGCCGCCGGGTCCGGGCAGATCCAGGCCCGGCGGGGCATTCCACATCGCGAGTCACTGACACCGTGGCTCGGAAAAGGTCACCTGTGTGTCTCGGATCACAGGAGGGGTGTATCGCCCCAAGGGAATCCCCCTTAGCATCGCGGCGTCGAGTACCCCCCATGCCAGGGAGCCGTCTGGATGGACCACCTCGCCGTACTCAGCTTTCTCGCCCTCGCCCCCATCGTCCTCGTCGGAATCCTGCTCGTGGGGTTCCGTCTGCCCGCCATGTACGCGATGCCGGTCGGCTACATCGTCGTCGTCGGTATCGCCGTGTACTTCTGGCAGACCGAATGGGCCGCCGTCCTCGCCTCCAGCATCCAGGGGCTGATCCTCGCGGTCGGCCTGCTCTACATCATCTTCGGTGCGCTGCTCCTGCTCGCGACCCTCACCAAGAGCGGGGCCATCGCCACCATCAGACGCACCTTCACCGACATCAGCCCCGACCGCCGCGTGCAGGCCATCATCATCGGCTGGCTCTTCGGCAGCTTCATCGAGGGGGCCTCCGGGTTCGGGACCCCCGCGGCCGTGGTCGCACCCCTCATGCTCGCGCTCGGGTTCCCCGCGATGGCCGCCGTCATGGTCGGCATGGTCATCCAGAGCACCCCCGTCAGCTTCGGCGCCGTCGGCACTCCGGTCCTCGTCGGTGTCTCCGGCGGCCTCGAGGGCGGCGGGGGAGTGGAGGAACGCGCCTCCGCCCTCGGGATGAGCTTCCCCGAGTACATCTCCGAGATCGGCTTCCAGACCGTGCTCCTGCACGCAGCGGCCGGCACCTTCGTTCCGCTGCTCATCTGCTGCATGCTCTGCGGGTTCTACGGCAAGGAGCGGCGGTTCTCGGACGGCCTCGGTGCCTGGAAGTTCGCGCTCTTCGCCGCCTTCGCCCTCACGATCCCGTCGGTGCTGTACAACTACTTCCTCGGCGTGGAGTTCACCAGCCTCCTCGGCGGCCTGACCGGCCTGGTCATCGTCGTGCTCGCCGCCCGCAAGGGGTTCCTCCTGCCGAGGACCGTCTGGGACTTCCCGCCGCGCGAGGACTGGCTCGCCCGCTGGACCGGCAAGCTCGAGCCCGGCAGCGGCGGGTCAGAGATGGTCAGCACCGAGAACCGCATCGGGCTGCTGCGCGCATGGGCGCCCTACCTGATCATCGCTGCGGTCCTGGTCATCACCCGCACCGTCGAGCCCCTCAAGGTGTGGTTGGAGGGCGTGACCCTGAGCTGGGACGACATCCTCGGCACCGGGATCGGGGAGGCCGTCGAACCCCTCTTCTCGCCCGGTGCCACCTTCATCCTCGTCAGTGCGGTGACCTACGGGCTCCACCGCATGCGCGGACACCAGATCCTCGGCTCCTGGAAGATGGCCGGCTCCCAACTGGCCGGAGCCGCCGTCGCCCTGCTCTTCGCTGTGCCGCTGGTCCGGGTCTTCATCAACACCGGGGCCGAGTTCGGTGAGACGACCTTGGAGAGCATGCCGCTCACCCTGGCCGCTGGCGCCGCCGAGCTCGGAGGTACGAACTGGCCGCTCATCGCACCGTGGATCGGTGCGCTCGGCGCGTTCGTGGCCGGTTCCAACACCGTCTCCAACCTCATGTTCTCCCTGTTCCAGCACGCCACCGCCGACAGGATCGCCGTGCCCCCCGAGTCGGTCGTGGCCGCCCAGGCGGTTGGTGGTGCGGCAGGGAACATGATCACCGTGCACAACGTCGTGGCCGCCTCCGCAGTGGTCGGTCTCGCGGGCCGTGAGGGAGACGTGCTGCGCCAGACCGTGTTGCCCCTGACCTACTACCTGCTGGTCGCGGGTGCTGTCTCCTTCATCCTGGTCAACGGGGTCGCACTGCACGCGGGTACGGTGTTGCTCGCGGTAACGCTCGCGGCGCTGGCAGCACTCCTCGCCTGGTTCAAACTCAGGGACGCGAGACTGCCGGTACCCGAGCACACACGGCTTCCCAGGCCCCGTCAGGGAGGAGGCCGTTCGGAATAGGGACTGGTCCCGGCATCGTTGTGAGTCTGGCAAACTGGTAAGAGGACCGGTCCGCCCTGCGCGCGCCGTTGTCCTCACTACCCAGATCGCCGCGGCACCGGTTCGCGCATGGTCCCGAAACCTTCCCACCCTCCGGGTGGCGCGCTCGGCATGCGTCCGGCGGTCGCGCCCCTGAAGAGGAGACACACCATGCAGTCCGACATCCACCCCGAGTACGTTCCGACCGAAGTGACCTGCACCTGCGGCGCCCACTTCATCACGCGGAGCACCCTCACCGCGGGCGAACTGCGTGCCGATGTGTGCTCCGAGTGCCACCCGTTCTACACCGGCAAGCAGAAGATCCTGGACACCGGTGGCCGGGTCGCCCGCTTCGAGAAGCGCTTCGGCAAGCGCACCGCCAAGTAGCGCTGCCCGCTGTCCGGCGGCGCCGGGGAGGCGCCGCCGGTGCACCCCGCCCACGCGGCGGGGTGACACACGACCAGGCGAGGCAAGCGATACAGGACGGGAACGTGGCACAGTGAAGCTGGACGATCTTCTGGGGGAGTACTACGAGCTGGAGCAGCAGCTCGCCGATCCCGAGGTGCACGCCGACCAGAAGAAGGCGCGCACGCTCGGCAAGCGGTACTCGCAGCTCACCCCCATCATCCAGACCTACCGCCAGCTCAAGCAGGTCGAGAGCGACATCGGGGCCGCGCGTGAACTCGCGTCCGAGGACCCCGCCTTCGCCGAGGAGGCCGACCGCCTCTCCAAGGAGGCCGACGAACTCACCGAACGCCTGCGTGTGTTGCTGATCCCGCGCGACCCCGCCGACGAGAAGAACCTCATCATGGAGGTCAAGGCCGGAGAGGGTGGCGAGGAGTCCGCCCTGTTCGCCGGCGACCTCGTGCGCATGTACCTGCGCTACGCCGAGCGCCTCGGTTTCAAGACCGAGGTCATCGACGCCACCCACTCCGACCTGGGCGGCTACAAGGACATCACCATCGCCTTCAAGAACAAGGGCAACCCCGAACCCGGGACCGGGGTCTGGCCCGTGTTCAAGTTCGAGGGCGGCGTGCACCGAGTCCAGCGTGTGCCGGTGACCGAGTCCCAGGGGCGCATCCACACCTCCGCCGCGGGGGTGCTCGTGGTGCCCGAGGCCGAGGAGATCGAGGTCGAGATCCACGACAACGACCTGCGCATCGACGTCTACCGTTCCTCCGGGCCCGGCGGCCAGAGCGTCAACACCACCGACTCGGCCGTGCGCATCACCCACCTGCCCACCGGCATCGTGGCCTCCTGCCAGAACGAGAAGAGCCAGCTCCAGAACAAGGATCAGGCCATGCGCATCCTGCGGGCCCGCATCTACGCCGAGGCCCAGGCCAGCAAGGATGCCGAGGCCGCCGCCGAGCGCGCGAGCCAGGTCCGTACCGTGGACCGCTCGGAGCGGGTGCGCACCTACAATTTCCCGGAGAACCGCATCTCCGACCACCGGGTCGGTTACAAGGCCTACAACCTCGACCAGGTCCTCGACGGCGAACTGGACGGGGTCATCCGCGCGTTGGTGGACGCCGACACCAAGGAGAGGCTCGAAGCCGCCCAGTCATGAACTTCCTGCTCGACGAGGTCGCCCGCGCGACACTGAGGCTCGCGGAAGCGGGCGTGGGTTCGCCACGCACCGACGCCGAGGAACTCGCGGCGTTCGTGCACGGCGTTCGTCGAGGAGAGCTGCACGCTGTCGCCGACTCCGATTTCGATGCCCGGTACTGGGAGTGCGTGGCCCGGCGCGAGGCCCGCGAGCCCCTGCAGCACATCACCGGGCACGCCTTCTTCCGCTACCTCCAGCTGAGGGTGGGGCCCGGGGTGTTCGTTCCGCGCCCGGAGACCGAGATCATGGTCGACTGGGCGATCGAGACCCTGCGTTCGATGGACGTCGCCGACCCGCTCGTGGTCGACCTGGGCACCGGTTCCGGCGCCATCGCCATCTCCATCGCGCAGGAGGTCCCCCGCTCGCGGGTGCACACCGTCGAGATCGACCCCGAGGCCCTGAAGTGGGCCGGGATCAACATCGACGAGACCGGCCACGCCGACCGCGTGACCGCGCACCTGGACGACATGCGCACCGCGCTGCCGGAGCTGGACGAGCGTGTCGACCTGCTCATCAGCAACCCCCCGTACGTCCCCACCCGGGAGTCCGGCGCCATACCACCCGAGGTCCGCGACTACGATCCTTCCCCGTCCCTGTGGTCGGGTGAGGACGGCCTCGACATGATCCGCGACCTGGAGAAGGTCGGTCGGCGGCTGCTGCGCCCGGGCGGCGCGATGGCGGTCGAGCACCACGACGGCCAGGGGATCGAGATCCCGTGGTTCTTCCCCGAGGACCAGGGCTGGCGCGACGTGCTCAACCGCAAGGACATGGCCAGGCGGGACCGGTTCGTGGTCATGCGCCGGGCCGACGCAGACAGCTGAGTCTTGAAGAGGTGAACGACAGGTGAGCCGCATCTACGACTGTGCGGACGACACCGCCCGCAAGGACGGGGTCACCGACGCCGCTTCGGTGGTGCGCCGGGGCGATCTGGTGGTGCTGCCGACCGACACGGTGTACGGCATCGGCACCGACGCCTTCAACCCCGCCGCGGTGGCACGGCTGCTGGAGGCCAAGGGGCGCGGACGCGACATGCCCCCGCCGGTCCTGGTGGGTTCCATGCGTGCGGCAACCGCGCTGGTCGACGACATGGGCAACCACGGTCGCGACCTCATGGAGGAGTTCTGGCCGGGCCCGCTCACGCTCGTGTGCACGGCCACCCCGAGCCTGTCGTGGGACCTGGGTGACACCAAGGGCACCGTTGCGGTACGCATGCCCATGGACCCGGTCGCGTTGGAGCTGCTCAAGGAGACCGGGCCGATGGCGGTCAGCAGCGCCAACAAGTCGGGGCAGCCCGCTGCCACGACGGCGGAGGAGGCCAACGAGCAGCTCGGTGGCGAAGTCGCGGTATACCTCGAAGGCGGACCGACCGACTCCCCGGTGCCTTCGACGATCGTCGACCTGACCTACGCGGTGCCGCGGGTGCTGCGCACGGGTGCGATCTCCATCGAGCAGCTGCGCGCGGTGTGCGGCACCGTCATCGGCGAGCTGCGCAAGCCCAAGAAGCGTGCCGGAGCCCCGGACGAGGAGAGCACGGAAGGCGCGGAGAGCACGGAGGGCTCGGAGGGTTCCGAGACCCCCGCCGGGACCGCGTCGGGTGAGACCGGGGACAAGCCCGGGAACACTACCGAGGGGAAGGATCCCGCTGCAGAGAACACCTCGGAGAAAACCCCCGAGTAACGCTCCGAGGGTCAGGGTCGGCCTCCTGTCGCCGGTACGGGGGAAGTCGTCCGGATGTCCGGCGCGTCCGGTGCGGCCTTCCGGGCCACGAACCCGACCGCGAAGCCCGAGTAACAGAGCCTGGAGGGGACGGACGTGCGCGAGTACGCACTCACGTTCGTCATCGCTGCCGCGGTGACCTACCTACTGGTTCCGCTGGTGCGCAAGTTCGCGATCGCCATCGGGGCCACACCCCCGGTGCGCGACCGCGACGTGCACAAGGAGCCCATCCCCCGCATGGGTGGGATCGCCATCTACGGCGGTTTCGCGGCGGCGCTGCTGATCTCCGCCCAACTCCCGCACCTGCAGAACGTCTTCGTAGCCGACACCTGGTGGGGTCTACTGCTGGCCGGCGGCCTCATCACCCTCATCGGGATCATCGACGACCGCTGGGGAATGGACGCGATCAGCAAGCTCGCCGGGCAGACCGCCGCGGCGGGCATCCTCGTGGCGCACGGTGTCCAGCTCCTGTGGCTGCCTCTGCCGGGCACACAGCTGTCGCTCGGGCCCTGGCTCGGGGCGATGATCTCGGTTCTGCTGATCGTGGTCACCATCAACGCGGTCAACTTCGCCGACGGCCTCGACGGCCTCGCCGCGGGGATCGTCGGCATCTCGGCGCTGGCCTTCTTCGCCTACTACTACGTGATCGCGGTGGAGCAGGGCTTCGAGCGCCAGTCGTACCCGGCGATGATCGCGATCATCCTGGCCGGCACGTGTCTGGGCTTCCTGTTCCACAATTTCCACCCGGCCAAGATCTTCATGGGCGACACCGGGTCGATGCTGCTGGGCCTGTTGCTGACCTCCATCACGATCAACGTCACCGGCCAGTTCGACGCCAACACCGCACGGGAGGAGTTCAACTCCGGCCTGGTGGTGTTCCTGCCGATCCTCCTGCCGCTGTTGGTCATCGCGCTGCCGCTGGCCGACCTCGTGCTGGCCGTGCTGCGCCGGACCCTGGCGGGCAAGTCACCGTTCGCCCCCGACCGCGGACACCTTCACCACAGGCTCCTGGACATGGGGCACAGCCACGTGCGTGCGGTGCTCCTGATGTACCTGTGGGCGGGGATCGTCGCCTTCGCCGCGGTGTCGCTGTCGGTCTTCGACACCCCGTTCATCGTCCTGACCGTCACGGCACTGGTCGCCGTCTGTGCTGTCGGTCTCATCGTGCTGCCCCGGCTGCGCCGTCGTGGACTGCTGTCGTGGGAGCGTATAGGACGCGTTAAGACTCGTTCCGGTCACGATTGACCGGTCCCTCGCTCTCGATCGGGGCCTGCCTCGGGCTCGTGGGCGACCGCAGTCCGCCGGTGACCCTCCTCTGACCAGGGGTGTCCTGGTCGGGTCGGATGTGGCGAAGATGACACGTACCCCGGAAGCGTCGTCGAAGTGGGGTTTCGAAGGCCGTTAAGGTCGCGTTAAGGCACCCCCGGATTCGGGTGCCGAAACCTTGTGATAGCTTTCACGAGCAGGTATCCCACAGAACCCCGACGGAGCTTTGTCATGCAGGAACACGACGTCGCGATCTTCCGCGGCGCCGCACTTCCCAGCGTGGTGTGCGGGGTTCTGGCCATCGGTGTGGCGGCGCTGCTCGGCGGTGTCCCCGGGGCGCTCAGCGCGCTCCTCGGGGCCGCGGTCGTGCTGGGCTGCTTCGGACTCGGGCAGTGGGCCGTGATCGCGGTGTCCCGCTGGAACAAGGATCTGTTCTTGGCGGCCAATCTGCTCGGATTCGTCGTCAAGATGGCTGTTCTGGGCATCCTGTTGGTCACCCTCGGCCAGAGCCCTCTCATGGCCGGCCTGGACGACCAGGCCTTCGTCTACTCGGCACTGGCCTGCGTGCTGGTCTGGCTGGGCGGGCAGGTCCGAGCGATCTCCAAGGCCAAGATCCTGCACGTGGACCCCGACGAGACCTCGGGGGGCACGTGATGGGCGGCCCCGAACAGGCCCGGAACGAGGGGCGTACTACCCTGGTCGACGGCAGGCGGGCGGCCCCGTTCCAGCCCGGTGCCACATGCTATATTCCGGAGCGAGATGAGCAGCGAACCAGTCGAGGGCACGGAGAAACGCGACGCGCGAGCGCCGCGCCAAGCCGATGGCTGGGGCATCTTCTCCACTCTGCTCGCGGGTGTGCTCGTGTGGACCGGCATCGGCTGGACCGCGGACTGGCTCTTGGGCTTCGATGCACTCTTCCTGCCCATAGGGGCGGTGCTCGGCCTGGTCGGCTCGGTCTATCTGATCGTCGCCAAGTCCCGCCAGGCCTGAACTCTCCCGCCGGAGTGAGTCCGACACCCGCTCGGGTGTGGGCGACCTCCTCCACAACCATCCAAGAGGCTTTCTTGCGTCACGACGAAAGGATTCGCCGTGAGTGCTGACGCGCGCATTCTCGCGGCCGAACCGGGTTGCCACCTCTTCCCTGCTCAAGGAGAGGCGGGCTGTGGGTTCGAAGCTCCCGGCACCGGGATGTTCTTCCCCGAACCTTGGATCGGCGGCATCCCCGGCAGCGACGGCATCGACCTGTACCTGGTTCTGCTGCTCGTCGCTCTCGGCGCATCCCTGCTCCTGTGGTCGTGGTTCAGCAAGAAGCTGAGCCTCGTCCCCGGGCGCAGGCAGGGCGTTGGCGAGATGTTCGTCCTGTTCATCCGGGACCAGATCACCCGCCCGACCATGGGCGCCAAGGGTGACAAGTTCATCCCGCTGATGACGGCGATCTTCACGTTCATCCTCTTCATGAACGTCTCTGGTCTGATCCCGGGCATGTTGCCGGTCAACAGCGACCTCTCGTTCCCGGCGATGTTCGCCCTGTTCATCTTCGCCCTCACGCTGATCATCGGCATGCGTCGGCAAGGGGGGTGGGGATACATCAAGAACCAGATCTTCCCGCCCGGGATGCCCAAGCCGATCTACGTGCTGGTCACCCCGATCGAGACCCTCTCGGTCTTCGTGATCCGCCCGCTGACGCACGCTCTGCGTCTGTTCGCGACCATGTTCGCGGGCAGCCTGCTGCTGGCCGTGTTCGCCTACGGCGGCTGGTACATGCTGAGCATCGGTGCCGAGCCGGCCCTGGCCGCGCTCTCGGTGCTGTTCTCCGGCGCAGCGGCGCTCGGCTACATCGCCTTTTTCGTCTTCGAGCTGGCGATCATGCTCATCCAGGCGTTCATCTTCACGCTGCTGGCGAGCCTGTACATCAACCAGTCTCTCGAAGCCGCCCACTAGAACCCCTGCGTGCCGGTCCCAGAGACCAGTACAAAGGTGCTTTTGACCCCCGTCCACACCCGGCGCACTGACCAATCGCCAATCGCGACGCCGGACGTCGAGTAAAGGGAAACACTTATGGACATCGCCGCCATCGAGGGCAGCATCAACACCATCGGCTACGGCATCAGCGTCATCGGTGCCGGTATCGGTCTCGGTATCGTCTTCGGTATGGGTATGCAGGCCATCGCCCGCCAGCCCGAGGTCCGGGGGCCGCTGCAGACCAACATCTTCCTGGGCTTCGCGCTCATCGAGGCCCTGGCCATTCTGGGCTTCGTCCTCGCGTTCGCCATCTGATCGCTTTCTGCCAACCGTTCTTGATGGCAACTGACGCGAAGGAGGGCTGACCATGTTGGTGGAGTTGGCAGCCGAAGAGAACATTCTGCGGATCGACTGGGTGAAATTTGCCTTCGGTCTGATCGCGCTCGCCGTGGTCTACTTCTTTGTGGCCCGTAAGGCAGTACCCAAGGTCATGAAGGTCCTCGACGAGCGTCACGACGCCATCGAGGGCGGCATCGAGCGGGCCCAGCGCGCCGAGACCGAGGCCGAGGAGATCCGACAGCAGTACCGCGAGAAGCTCGAAGAGGCCCACCGCGAGTACGCACAGGAGCTCGAGAAGGCCAAGGAACAGCGTGCGGCGATCATCGCCGAGGCCCGCGAGGAGGCCCAGGTGGAGGCCCGCCGCATCGTCGAGGCCGCGCAGGCCCAGATCGAGGCGGACCGCCAGCAGGCCTTCGTCCAGCTCCGTGGTGAGATCGGTTCGCTGTCCACCGAGCTCGCCGGCCGCATCGTCGGTGAGACCCTCAGTGACAGCGCCGCGCAGAACCGCGTGGTCGACCGGTTCCTCGAGGAGCTGGAGCAGAGCGAGAGCACCGAGCAAGCCGAGGTGCGCTGATGCGTGGGATCAGCCGAAACTCCCTGGCTGAGGCGACCCGGCGCCTGGACGACAATGTCCTGGCGTCGGCGGACGCCGCCAAGCACGCGGTCTCACTCGGGAGCGAGCTCTTCGAGGTCGTGGGTCTCCTCGACCGCGAGCACTCGCTCCGCCGGTGGCTGGCCGACCAGGCCAACCCCGTCGAGGCCAAGACCGGTCTGATCGGTCAGGTCCTCGAGGGCAAGGTGTCGCCGTCCACGGTCATCGTGGCCAACGACGTCGTCTCCCAGCCCTGGTCCGGTGCGCGTGACATGACCAACGCCCTGGAGCGCCTGGCGGTCTACGCGACCGTCACATCGGTCGAGGGCACGCGCTTGGACGAGCTCGAGGACGAACTGTTCCGTTTCCAGCGGATCGTCGTCTCCGAGCCCGACCTGCGCTCCGCCCTGACCCGGGAGGGTGTGGAGGACTCGCACCTTCACTCCCTCATCGAGAACCTGCTCTCGGGCAAGGTCAACTCCGCGACGCTGGCTCTGGTCACCGAAGCGGTCACCCGTCCGCGGGGACGTACCCTGGAACAGGCGCTCGAGCACCTCGGTCAGGTGGTCGCCGAGCGTGCCCAGCGTTACATCGCTGTGGTGCGCAGCGCCCACCCGCTGAGCGAAGCGCAACTGGAGCGGCTCAGGACCCTCCTGAGCAGCAAGTACGACCGTGCCATCCACCTCAACACCGAGGTCGACCCCTCGATCGTGGGCGGTCTGTCCGTCCGCGTGGGTGACGAGGTCATCGACGGCACCATCGCCGGGCGCATCGCTGAGGTCCAGCGCCGTCTGGCCGGCTGACACACGCGAACAACGCAAGGCAAGCACGCACGGCGCCGGCCCGGCGCCATTTGAGAGCAAGGACAACGTAGAGATGGCGGAGCTGACGATCCGACCGGATGAGATCCGGGACGCGCTACAGCGCTTCGTCCAGTCGTACGAGCCTGATGCCACCCGCGCGGAAGAGGTCGGTACCGTCACTTACTCCGGTGACGGCATCGCCCGCGTCGGTGGCCTTCCCTCGGCGATGGCGAACGAGCTGCTGCAGTTCGAGGACGGCACCCTGGGTATGGCCCAGAACCTCGAGATCGGCGAGATCGGTGTCGTGGTGCTGGGTGACTTCACCGGCATCGAGGAGGGCCAGCAGGTGCGCCGCACCGGCCAGGTCCTCTCTGTCCCGGTCGGCGACAACTTCCTCGGCCGTGTGGTCGACCCCCTGGGTCAGCCCATCGACGGCAAGGGCGAGATCGAGAGCACCGAGCGCCGTGACCTGGAGGTCCAGGCCGCCACGGTGATGCAGCGCCAGCCGGTCGAGGAGCCCCTCCAGACCGGTATCAAGGCGATCGACACCATGACCCCGATCGGTCGTGGCCAGCGCCAGCTGCTCATCGGTGACCGGCAGACCGGTAAGACCGCGGTCGGTATCGACGCGATCATCAACCAGAAGGCCAACTGGGAGTCCGGCGACCCCGACAAGCAGGTGCACTGCATCTACGTCGCCGTCGGCCAGAAGGGCACGACCATCGCTTCGGTGCGAGGTGCCCTCGAGGAGGCCGGTGCGATGGACTACACGACCATCGTCGCCGCCCCGGCGTCCGACCCCGCCGGTTTCAAGTACTTGTCGCCCTTCACCGGTTCGGCGCTGGGCCAGCACTGGATGTACCAGGGCAAGCACGTGCTCGTCGTCTTCGACGATCTGAGCAAGCAGGCGGAGGCCTACCGTGCGGTATCGCTGCTGCTGCGCCGCCCGCCGGGCCGTGAGGCCTACCCCGGTGACGTCTTCTACCTGCACTCCCGTCTCCTGGAGCGCTGCGCCAAGCTCTCCGACGAGATGGGCGGCGGCTCGATGACGGCCCTGCCGATCATCGAGACGAAGGCGGGTGACGTGTCGGCCTACATCCCGACCAACGTCATCTCCATCACCGACGGCCAGGTCTTCCTGGACTCGGACATGTTCAACCAGGGCCAGCGCCCGGCGATCGACGTCGGTATCTCGGTCTCCCGTGTGGGTGGTTCCGCGCAGACCAAGGCGACCAAGAAGGTCTCCGGTACCCTGCGTCTGAGCCTGGCCCAGTACCGTGAGCTCGAGGCGTTCTCGGCCTTCGGTTCCGATCTGGACGCGGTCTCCAAGCAGCAGCTCGCCCGCGGTGAGCGCATGATGGAGCTCCTCAAGCAGGGGCAGTACTCGCCCTTCGCGATGGAGAAGACCGTTGTGTCCACCTGGGCCGGTACCTCCGGTCACGTGGACGACGTCCCCACCGAGGACGTGCGACGCTTCGAGGACGACTTCCTCTCCTACCTCGAGCGCGAGCACAAGGGCATCCTCGACAACATCCGCGAGAGCGGCAAGTTCGAGGACGAGACCCGCAGCTCCCTCGAGAGCGCGATCGAGAAGTTCAAGCAGGGCTTCCAGACCTCCGCCGGCACCCTGCTCGGCCAGGAGGAGGAGCCCGAGGCTCTCGAGCAGGAGAAGGTCGGCCAGGAGACCATCAAGGTCGCCAAGGGCGGGAAGTAACCCATGGGTGCACAGCTTCGCATCTATCGCCGGAGGATCAAGTCGACCAAGTCGACCGCCAAGATCACCCGTGCGATGGAGCTCATCGCCGCGACCCGCATCACCAAGGCGCAGCGCGCGGCTGAGGCTGCCGGCCCGTATGCCCGGGAGATCACGCGTGCGGTCTCGGCGCTGGCCAGCCGGGTGGGGGACCACCCGTTGCTGAGCGAGGCCGAGAACCCCAAGCGCGCCGCTGTCCTGGTCGTCTCCAGCGACAAGGGTCTGGCCGGAGCTTTCTCGGCCAACATCATGAAGGAGGCCGAGTCCTTGACCCAGCTCCTCCAGGAGCAGGGCAAGGAGGTCCTCACCTACATGGTGGGCCGCAAGGGTGTGGCCTTCTACAAGTTCCGCGAGCGTCCGCTCGAGGAGCAGTGGGAGGGCATCACCGAGAACCCGACCTACGCGCATGCCCAGGAGATCGGGTCCACCCTCATGGAGAGGTTCTCCCAGGACACCGACGAGGGTGGCGTGGACGAGATCCACGTGGTCTCCACCGAGTTCGTCTCGATGCTGACCCAGACGGCGCGTTCGGTGCGTGCGCTCCCGCTGGAGGTCGAAGAGGTCGACGAGGAGGAACTGCAGGAGCAGAGCGGTGGTCAGGCACTGCCGCTGTACGAGTTCGAGCCCTCCGCGGAGGAGGTCCTGGACCAGCTGCTCCCGCAGTACGTGACCAACCGGATCTACTTCTCCCTCCTGGAGTCGGCAGCCTCGCAGCAGGCGTCGCGCCGTGCGGCCATGAAGGCCGCCACGGACAACGCCGATGAGCTCGCCAAGAAACTGACCCGCCTGGCCAACCAGGCGCGTCAGGCCGAGATCACCAACGAGATCAGTGAGATTGTCGGCGGCGCCGACGCCCTCTCTGGTGCCAGCGCCGGAAGTGAGTAACAAAAGTGACTGCGACAGTTGAAGGGACGGCCGACGCCGGCGCCACCGCCACCGGCCGCATCGCCCGGGTCACCGGCCCGGTGCTCGACGTGGAGTTCCCCGTGGGCTCCATCCCCGAGATCTACAATGCCCTGCACGTCGACGTGACTCTCGGCGGCGAGACCAAGACCATCACCCTCGAGGTCGCACAGCACCTGGGTGACAACCTCGTGCGGGCCATCTCCCTGGCCCCGCAGGACGGTCTGGTCCGCGGAGCCGAGGTGCGCGACACCGGCGCGCCCATCAGCGTGCCCGTCGGCGACGGCGTCAAGGGCCACGTGTTCAACACGCTGGGCGAGTCCATGGACGTGCCCAGCTCCGAGCTCCAGGTCACCGAGCGGTGGCCCATCCACCGCAAGGCCCCGGCCTTCGACCAGCTCGAGTCCAAGACCGAGATGCTGGTCACCGGTATCAAGGTCATCGACCTGCTCACGCCGTACGTGCGTGGTGGGAAGATCGGTCTGTTCGGTGGCGCCGGTGTGGGCAAGACGGTGCTCATCCAGGAGATGATCACCCGTATCGCCCGCAACTTCGGTGGTGTGTCCGTGTTCGCCGGTGTCGGTGAGCGCACCCGTGAGGGTACGGACCTCTTCCTGGAGATGGACGAGATGGGGGTCCTGCCGGACACCGCGCTCGTCTTCGGCCAGATGGACGAGCCCCCGGGCACCCGTCTGCGCGTCGCGCTCTCGGCTCTGACGATGGCGGAGTACTTCCGCGACGTCCAGAACCAGGACGTGCTGCTGTTCATCGACAACATCTTCCGCTTCACCCAGGCGGGTATGGAGGTCTCCACGCTGCTGGGCCGTATGCCCTCGGCCGTGGGTTACCAGCCCAACCTGGCTGACGAGATGGGTCAGCTGCAGGAGCGCATCACCTCGACGCGTGGTAACTCGATCACCTCGATGCAGGCGATCTACGTGCCCGCGGACGACTACACCGACCCGGCGCCGGCGACCACGTTCGCCCACCTGGACGCGACGACGGAGCTCTCCCGCCCGATCTCGCAGAAGGGTATCTACCCGGCGGTGGACCCGCTGGCCTCGTCCTCGCGCATCCTCGACCCGCAGTACGTGGGCCAGGAGCACTACGACGTCGCCCAGCGCGTCAAGGAGATCCTGCAGCGCAACAACGACCTGCAGGACCAGATCGCGATCCTCGGTATGGACGAGCTGTCCGAGGAGGACAAGGTCGTCGTGAACCGGGCCCGCCGCTTGGAGCGCTTCCTCTCGCAGAACATGTTCGTCGCCGAGAAGTTCACCGGCAACCCGGGTGTGTTCGTGCCGCTGGAGGAGACGATCTCCTCCTTCAAGGCGGTTTGCGACGGCGAGTACGACCACCTGCCCGAGCAGGCCTTCCTCGACGCCGGCAACATCGAGATGGTCGTCGAGAAGGCCAAGAAGCTGCAGGAAGGCTAGAACCGCGCCATGCGTCCGTCCCCGGAGGGGTGGGCGTCGGGCGGGATAGTCGGGCCGGGCCGCCCCGAAGGACACGAGTCGGGGCCGGTCCGGCCGAACCCACCCGCTAGCCGAGGAGTTTGTGGCAGTGTCGAAGAAGCTTTTCGTCGAGATCGTCTCGCCCGAGCACGAGGTTTGGGCCGGCGAGGGCGACATGGTCATCGCGAAGACCGTCGAGGGTGAGATCGGCCTTCAGCCCGGGCACGTCCCGGTGCTCTCGGTCCTGGCCCACGACGCCGTCGTTCGCGTACTGGGTGCGCGCGAGACCGGTGAGGTCCGGGTCGCCGCCCACAGCGGGTTCGTCTCGGTATCGGGTGAGGGTCGGGTGTCCATACTCGCCGAGACCGCCGAGCTCGCCGAGGACATCGATGTGGACCGTGCACGCACGGCGCTGACGACCGCGACCGAGAAGGGCGACAACGTCGCTCTCGGCCGTGCGCGCAGCCGTCTGCGTGCTGCCGGCGAGGACGTCGCCTAGAACGGACTGGGTGGTCATGGAGCGGCTGCTGTCGGGGATCGGGTTCGAGACCGCGCAGTGGACGCTGCTGGCCGTGCTCCTGGTCGGGGCGGTGGTCCTCCTCGCCGGCGCGTTGCGCCGTTCGGTGATCGAGCGGCGCGGCGGCGCGGTCGAGTGTTATCTGCGTGCACCCGGAGCTCGGGGACGCCGAGGCGCCTGGCGCATCGGTTTCGGCCGGTACGGCTCGGAGAGCCTGGGCTGGTTCCCGATCTTCTCGCTCAGACCGCGGCCGACAGCTACGCTGTCGCGCCGCGGTCTTGTCATTGTGGGGCGGCGTTCCCCCACGCCCGAGGACCGCGGCCGCCTGCCCGCCGATGCGAGCGTGGTCAGCCTCGGGTGGTTGACCGCCGAGGGTGAGGACCCGACGGAGGCCGCCTTCGAGCTCGCGATGGGCGAGATGGCGATGACCGGGTTCCTCTCGTGGTTGGAGTCGATGCCCCCCGGGACACACTGGGAGGCGTGAGATCCTCGGGGAGTCTTCCCCCGTTCCCCGGTCGTCCGGTGGTTCCCGCTCTGCCGCCGCTCACACGGAGATGTAAGCGCTGACGGCTTTGTGTGCGCGCACTGCGTTGAGCGCTTCAGCCCTTCTGAACAGGGAAAACGTCTGCCCGGGTGGCAAGTGTCGAGGTTGGCCTGTGGCTGTTGCGGCTCGGGCGCTTACATTGTGTGTCCGCATCCGGCCACGGGGGTGATCAACCCGCCTCGGCTTCCTCGGATGCGCAATGATGAGGGTGAAGCGCAAGCGCCGACGGGTGCTCCGGCCGCTTCTCAGAACGTGCGCGGGGCTCCGAGCAACCCCCTTCGAGCCCCGCGCGCACCACGGGCCACCCACCGGCCGCCCCCTCCCGGGGCATGCGGGGCCGACCTCACTCGGGCCCGCAGGCCCCGCTCTCCTTCGGTGGGTCCGCCCTCCTTCGGTGGGTCCGCCCTCCTGCCGGCCGGAGCAACGGAAGGCGTCCACCGAACAGACCCCAGAGGTGTCGCTTGCGCTTGCAGCGCTTACACGGGGTGTCCGGACGTGGCCACTGGGTGCTGATCGCCTGCGGGGCAGGACGCGTCGGGCCGAGGATGAAGGTGTTGCGGCCGGGCTCTACTCCCCGGTTCGGCTGCTGCTGCGGCTCCGGCCGCCGCAGTCCTGCGCGTGAGCTGAGCAGATCGCGGGCGGGCTGTGCATGGTGTGTGCGGGGCTGCCCCCTGCCGGCCCCGCACACACCTCTGAGGAGGTTCCGTCTCTTCTCCCCGGGGTTCTGCGGGGCTCGGCATCCCCCTTGGTCCCGCAGAACCCGTCCCACGTTCGGCCGGTCCCCGGCTCTGGGCAGAGGAAAGGCGCCCCACCTGCAATGGCGGGGCGCCTCGTGACGGGGCTGGCCGGGGCCGAGGCCGCTGGACGGCCCGGGGGCCTCGGCCGGGTCAGGCGACCGGCGAACCCATGGCGTTGTACCCGCCGTCCACGTGCAGGGTGGTCCCGGTGATCCCCCGCGCCCCCGGCGACATCAGGAACAGCGCGGGGTCGGCGACCACCGAGGCGTCCTTGGTGTCCCAGCCGACCGGCGCCGACTCGCCCCAGCGGTCCGAGATCTGGTCGAAGCCCGGGATCGACCCCCCGGCCAGCGACTTGATCGGGCCGGCGCTGATCGTGTTGACGCGGATCCCCTCGGGCCCCAGATCGCGTGCCAGGTACTTGGCCGAGTTCTCCAGCACCGCCTTGGCCGAGCCCATCCAGTCGTAGACCGGCCAGGCCACCGACGCGTCGAAGGTCAGCGCGACGACACCGGCACCGTTCGGGGCTGCGGCCATGAGTTCCCGGAACCCGACACCCAGCGCCTTGAGCGAGAACCCGGAGACGTGGATCGCCTGCGCGACGTCCTCCCACGCGGTGTTGAGGAAGTTCCCGCCCAGCGCGTCACCGGGCGCGTAGGCGATCGAGTGCAGCAGCCCGTCCACGTGGTCCCAGCGCGAGGCGACCTTCCCGGCGGTCTCGGTGATCTGCTCCGGGTCGGTCACGTCCATCGGCAGGACGGCGACCGGCTCCTTCGGCAGGCGCTTGGCGACCCGCTCCAGGATCGAGAACTGCCGCCCGGGCGGGTTGGTGAGGATCACGTCGTGGCCCTGCTCCATCGCGTGCTCGGCGATGGCGTAGGCGATCGACGACTGCGTGGTGATACCGGTGATCAAGAGGTTCACGTGGGACTCCTTGCTGTGTGGCGGTTCAGGCTCGGGGGAATCGGGCGCGGACCGACCCTGTCGATCCACGCCCCTGCCGGGTTGTCGGGGCCCGGACGCGTCCGTGGGGCGTCCCGGGTGCACCGGGACCTCGGGCTTGTCCGGCGAACGCCGATCACCTGCTGTGCGTCGCCCCAGCGGCACTCTCACAGCGTTCTCACCGGCCGACGGCGCATCCGGCCGACTGCTTCTTCGGCCTTGTGACAGCACAACTGGATGCGCCGCTCGCGACGGAAGGCGTCCACCGAACAGACCCTAGCTCAGGGCCCCGATGCGGGGCTGGCGGTCAGGGCTGCAGGCCGCGTTCGATGGCCTCGACGATCCGCGGACGCATCTCGGCCGCGCTGATGACCGCGTCCACCGATCCGACGTCGACCGCACGTCGGATGCTGTGCACCCGGTCGAACTCAGCGGCGACCTCGCCGAGTTTCTCCGCGCGCACCGACGCCCGAACCTCAGCGAGTTCGGCGTTCAGCTCGGCGCGCTCGGCGGTTGCGGCCTCGGACACCCGCGCCTGCAGGTCACTGACGCGCGGGTCGGCCGCGGTCCGCTTCTTCACCTCGCCCGCGAAGACCACGGCCGCAGCGGGTGCGCCACCGAGCACCGAGGCGAAGGAACCATCGACCGCCAGCACCGTCATGTTCTCGTTCAGCGCCTTGGAGAAGACCACGAACGCGCCACCGTGGTAGCGCCCCACGACACAGAAGACGATCGGGCCATCGAAGTTGACGATCGCCCGGCCGATCTCCGCGCCGTACTCCAGCTGCAGCTTGCGCATCGACTCCGGCGACCCGTCGAAGCCCGACAGGTTCGCCAGCACCACCAGCGGCCGGTTGCCGGACGCGGTGTTGATCGCCCGCGCGGTCTTCTTCGAGGAACGGGGGAAGAGCGTGCCCGCGGTGTAGGCGTCGGGCCCGTCCGTGGGCGGGAACCCGGTCCGCTGCACCGACTTGGACTCGATGCCCACCAGGCACACGGGCCACCCGCCGACGTGGGCGTCCTGCACCACGGAGGTCTCCGCGTCGGCCATGTTCGCCCACCGTTCCAGCACCGGGTGGTCCTGGTCGGACAGCGCCCGCATGACGGTACGGATGTCGAACGGCTTCTTGCGGTCCGGGTTGTGCTCGGCCGAGAAGATCTCCCCGACCGTGGAGAAGTCGCTGCCCTCGACCTTGTGCGGGAACTCGGACACGTCACGCTGCACGGGGTCGCCGGTCTCGGCCCGCCTTGGCGCGCTCTCGCCGGGCGCCACGTACGTGTGGTCGTAGTGGCCCATGAGCACGTCGCTCGCGGCCGCCAGGTTCGGGGCCCAGTACTGCGCCTGCCCGTTCGGGCCCATCACACGGTCGTGGCCGCCGATGCCGTGGTTGTCCTCGGCCGAGACACCGCCGGAGAAGTCCAGCGACTGCTTTCCGGTCAGCACCATCGCCGAGTCCGGGGTCATGACCAGTACGCCCTTGGTGTGCATGAGCATGGTCGCCTCGGCGTTCCAGTACGGCTGGGCGCCCACGTTGATCCCCGCGACGACGATGTTGATCTCGCCGCCGGCCTGGGTGAAAGTGACGATCCGCTTGAGGGCGGCCGCGACCCAGTCCATGTTCTCCGTGCCGGAGTCCATGGAGATGCGTGCGCCGGCCGAGAGCGCGAACCACTCCACCGGAACCTGCATGCGGTCGGCGAGGTCGATGGCGGCGATCACGCGGGAGCACTCCGGTTCGGACAGTGCACCCAACGCCTTGGTCGGGTCGCCCAGCAGCACCACACGCGTCACACCCTGCGGGTGGCGCTCGGTCGGGGTCGTGACCACACCGGCCACCAGCGCAGCCGAGTTCTGCCCGGCCGGACGTTCGACCGGGGCCAGCGTTCCGTCGGCATCGAGGTCGTACTCGGTGAACGTGCCCTCCTGTCCGGTGAGCAGGCCGGTCAGCTCGTACGGGTAGGTCGTGCCGCGGGCGGCTGCGCGCCGCACCTTCTGCCCGTAGTCGTCCAGCGGCAGCACCGGCTCCCGGGACGGCTTCTCCACGTGCAGCTGCGGGCCGCGTGCCGGGTCCAGGGTGATGCGCACCGCGACCTCGGGCAGGTCGCCGGCCGCGTCGCGCTGGCGGGCCACGAACTGGACCTCCTCGAGCCCGGCGCCCTCGGTCGTGGGCAGAATGCGCTGCACCAGGGTGTCCAGGTCCTCGCGGTCGAGCTCCGTGGAGGGCCAGACGTAGACCATGATCCGGTTGGTGGCGTACCGCTTGTTCTTCGGCAGACGCGCCTGGATGTTGCGGATCCCGTCGAGGCAGCCGGCGAGGGTGTCTTCCACGGCCGGAAGCGCCACCAGGCGTCCGTCCGACTCGCGCAACGGCGTCAGGTCGCGCACCTGGCCCATGGCCACCAGGCGTTGGTCGGCGGGGTTGGCGTGCGCGGTGGCCTCGAAGAGGTAGATCTCCTCGTCGGCCGACGGAAGGCGCGTGAGGTCGAACTCCTGCAGCCGCTGCAGCTGCAGGCGCTGGGCGATCTGCGGGTGCAGCCCGCGGATCAGACGGTCCTCGGCGAAGCCCTCGCCCTCGGGCCGGAAGGTCACGTGGTGGTGCATGACCGCGTTCCCCGTCCCGGCGACGGTGATGGTCACCCGGTGCACTCCCGCGGGACGCCCGATGCCGGACAGGTACCGCCCGAGCTCCTCGGCCATCGCGTCGGGACCGGGCTGGTCCTCCCACCGCAGGTACAGGTCGGCCACCAGCTCGCCTTCACCACAGGTGCCGGCGTAGGAGCCCACGGCCGCGATCGCGTCGGGCAGCGCGGAGATGTCGGCCGCGGTGGTGACCACCTGCGTGTCGCCGTCGGGGCCGCTGTGGCGCGCGGTGACGAACCGGCAGCCCTCGGAGTCCTGCACGGCGACCTCGGACAGCCCGCGGTTGCCGTAGTAGCGGCGGGTCAGCACCTCCAGCAGCGGGCCGTGGTCGCGGCCCGGGCGCCCGATGCGCTGGCCCAGGACCCGCACCAGCGGCTCGGAGCACGCCACCATCGACTGGATGCGGTCGGCACGGTCGGGGGCGTCCGGGTTCTGGTCGAGGTGGCGCAGTTCCCCGCGTACGGTCGCGTACACCTGGGCGCGGTTGCGGCGCAGCATCGGCTGGGCGTACCAGCGGAACACCACGCTCCGGGCCAGGTCGGAGACGGTCGGGAACCGCACCTGCGTGGCCTCGACCAGGCGCTCCAGCACCAGGCCTGCGCGCTCGCCGAGGTCCTCCGCGGGCGGGAGGTCCCCGGCCCAGCGGCGCAGGAGTTCGGTGACGACCGAGACGTGGGTGGTCATCCGGCGCTGGGCCAGGAAGATGCGGAAGACGGCCCGCTCCAGCTGCGGTGTGCGGTCCAGATCGGTGACGCCGTAGTGGGCCAGCGCCGTGGCGAGCTTGCCGCGGAAGGCCTCGGAGACCCCGGCGCGGTCCACGTCCAGGCTCTGCAGGTAGGCGTGGAAGTATTCACGGGAGCTGTGCACCGCCTGGTCGGCCCCGGCGCCCGCGTCGTCGGCCGGCTCGTTGCGGGTGAGCTCGGCCAGGTCGGCGAAGGCGGTGAGCAGGTCCAGTTCACCCTCCGGTGGACGCGGCTCCAGCTCCTCGCGGGCGGTCAGGTACTCCGGGAGCGCCTTCGTGGGCTCTTCGGGGTCGCCGTCGAAGCCGAGCACCGCGCCGCGCAGGTCGCGCAGGTGGAGTTCGGCGCGCTCGGCGGGCGTGGACGGAACGGGGGCCTCGGGAAGGTCGAGCCCGACCTCCTCTGTCTCCTCCGCGGCGCCCCCCGAGCCCTCGTCGGCCAGCGGCTCCAGGCGCATGAGCGGGGCGCCGGTCTCGACCTGGCTGCCCACGGTGACCGGGCACTCCTTGACCCGGGCGCGGAACGGTGCGCGCAGCACCGACTCCATCTTCATGCTCTCCAGGACGAGCACCGGGGCGTCGGCCTCGACCTCGTCGCCCACCGACAGAGGTACCGAAACCACCAGGGCCGGGGCGGGGGAGCGGACCACACCGCCCTCGTCACGGCTCACACGGTGGGTGACGCCGTCCACCTCGACCAGGTGGACCGGGCCGTGTGTGGCCGAGACCAGACGGAACGGGGTTCCGTTGACGACGATCCGGCCGCTGTGGGTGTCGAAGCGCTCGAGCGCGACCTCGGCTGTCTGCACCGCGCCCCCGCCGGAGATCCCGACCCGGAACCGGTCGTGCCCCAGGCGGGCCACGCTCACCTTGTAGGTGGCGCCGCGCAGCTTGAGGTCGAGTGGGCGGCCCGGCTCGTGGCGCACCTGCGGACGGCCGCCGTGGGCCGTGGACAGCAGCTGGCCGCGGCTGACCTCCTCGTCGTCCTGGTAGGCCTCGATCGCCGCCACGGCCAGGGCGGTCGCGGAGTGCTGCTGGGCGACCAGGCCGCCCTCGGCGCGCACCCGGTCGATCCACCCGGTGTCGGCACTGGCGCCGATGACCTCGGGGCGGTCGAGGAGGTCGAGCACGAAGCTCTTGTTCGTGGCACCGCCCTCGATGATCACCGTGGTCCCGGCCATCGCACGGCGCAGGCGGGCCAGCGCCTGGTCGCGGTCGCGGCCGTAGGCGATGATCTTGGCGATCATGGAGTCGAAGTCGGCGGGGATGGAGTCGCCCTCCCGCACACCGGTGTCGACCCGCACGCCGGGGCCGGCGGGCAGGGACAGGCGCGCGATGCGGCCGGGGGCGGGGGCGAAGTCGCGGTCGGGGTCCTCCGCGTTGAGGCGGGCCTCGACGGCGTGGCCGAGCTCCGCGGGCTGCTCGCCCTCGAGCTTGCCGCCGGAGGCCACGTGCAGCTGCAGGCGCACCAGGTCGGTACCGGTGGTCGCCTCGGTGATGGGGTGCTCGACCTGGAGGCGGGTGTTGACCTCGAGGAACGCGAAGAGTTCCTCGCCGGGGTGGTAAAGGAACTCGACGGTGCCGGCGCCCCGGTAGTCCACCGCCAGTGCAAGGCGCTCGGCGGAGGCCTTGAGCTCGGCGGCCTGCTCCGCGGACAGGACGGGGGAGGCGGACTCCTCGATGATCTTCTGGTTGCGGCGCTGCACCGAGCAGTCGCGCACGCCCAGCGCCCACGCGGTGCCCTGGCCGTCCGCGATGACCTGCACCTCGACGTGGCGGGCGCCGGTGACCAAACGTTCCAGGAACACCGTGCCGGAACCGAAGGAGCGCAGGGCCTCCTGCGTGGTGCGCTCGTAGGCCTCGGTGAGCTCGTCGGCGGAGGAGACCTTGCGGATCCCGCGCCCGCCGCCGCCCGCGGTGGCCTTGAGCATGAGGGGGTAGCCGATTCGCTCGCCCACCGCGAGGGCGTCCTCGAGGGTGGCGACCTCGCCGCCGCTCCACGGGGCGACCGGGACACCGACCTCCTCGGCGAGCTGCTTCGCACCGATCTTGTCGCCGAGCCGGCGCATGGCCTCCGCGCTGGGCCCGACGAAGGCCACGCCGAGTTTGTCGCACAGGTCGGCGAAGGCCGGGTCCTCGGCGACGAAACCCCATCCGACCCAGGCGGCGTCGGCGCCGGTGTCGACGAGGGCGCGCTCCAGCGCGGCGTGGTCGAGGTAGGGGCGAGCCGAGGCGGGGCCGAGGTCGTGAGCGAGGTCGGCCTCACGGACGAAGGTCGCGTCACGGTCGGCGTCGGTGTGGAGGGCGATCGTGCTGATCTGCCTCCCCGTCTCCGCGGCCAGGTCCCGGACGGCGTGGATGAGCCGCATGGCGGCCTCACCACGGTTGACGATGGCGACACGACTGAACACCGGTTGAGCCTCCCAAGAACACAGACAGAAGGCGGTGCCCGGGGACCGGGCCACCGCCTTCACCTGCTGTCCACTCTGGCGCACCACGAGGCGTAGTACCAATCGTCCGAAGTGCCCATGTCGGCTCGGCTGTGTTGTGGGAACTCCACAAAGACCGGTCCCTGGGAGCCGCTCACCCCTGCGAGAACGCGAGGTTTGCCACAAACGGGGCCCGCCGTGGAGCACGGCGGGCCCGGCACCTTCGACACCGGGGCCGGTGCCGTCAGCCCTTCTCGGGCACGTTGGCGTCCTCCGCGCCGATCGTCGTCGACGGGCCGTGGCCGGTGTTGACGACGGTCTCCGGCGGCAGGCCCATCAACCGGGTGCGGATCGACTCAACGATCGTCGGGTGGTCCGAGTACGACTTGCCCGTCGCACCCGGGCCGCCCTCGAACAGGGTGTCCCCGCTGAACAGCACGCCCAGTTGCGGGGCGTACAGGCACACGGCGCCGGGCGCGTGCCCGGGCGTGTGGATCACGGTCAGTTCCGTGCCGGCGACCTCGAAGGTCTCCCCGTCGACCAGTTCGCCGTCGGGCTCCCGGTCGGGGTGGGTCATGTCCCACAGCACACGGTCGTCCGGGTGCAGCAGGACCGGGGCGGCCATCCTGTCACCCAGTTCCACCGCTGCGTTGACGTGGTCGTTGTGCCCGTGGGTGCACAGCACCGCGAGGATCTCGCGGTCGCCGACCGCCTCGATGATCGCGGCGGAGTCGTGCGGGGCGTCGATGACCACGACCTCGTCGTCGTCGCCGACGAGCCACACGTTGTTGTCCACGTCCCAGGAACCGCCGTCCAGGGCGAAGACCCCGGACGTCGTCAGGTGTTCCACTCGGGCGTCGCTCACAGTCGCACCACCGATCGCAGTACATCGCCGCGCTCCATGCGGGCGAAGGCGTCCTCGACGTCACCGAGACCGATCTCCTCGGTGACGAATCCGTCCAGGTCGAGCCTGCCCTGCGTGTACAGGTCGACGAGCATCGGGAAGTCGCGCGAGGGCAGGCAGTCGCCGTACCACGACGACTTCAGTGCCCCGCCGCGGCCGAACACGTCGAGCAGCGGGAGCTCGATGCGCATGTCCGGGGTGGGCACTCCGACCAGGACGACCGTACCCGCGAGGTCCCGGGCGTAGAACGCCTGCTCGTAGGTCTGGGGGATGCCGACGGCGTCGATGACCACGTCGGCGCCGAAACCGCCGGTGAGCTCGCGGATCGCCTCGACAGGGTCGTTCTCGCGGGCGTTGGCGGTGTGGGTGGCGCCGAAACCGCGGGCCCAGTCGAGCTTGCGGTCCTCGAGGTCGACCGCGATGATCCGTTCGGCGCCCGCGAGCCGGGAACCCGCCACGGCCGCGCTGCCCACGCCGCCGCACCCGATGACGGCCACGGAATCGCCGCGGCCGACCCCGCCGGTGTTGATGGCCGCGCCGATCCCCGCCATGATCCCGCAGCCCAACAGCCCCGCCGCCGCGGGGGAGGCCGACGGATCGACCTTCGTGCACTGGCCGGCCGCCACGAGGGTCTTGTCGGAGAACGCCCCGATGCCGAGCGCGGGCTCGAGTTCGGTGCCGTCCTCCAGCGTCATCTTCCGTTCGGCGTTGTGGGTGTCGAAGCAGTACTGCAGGCGCCCGCGCTTGCACGCGCGACACTCCCCGCACACCGCGCGCCAGTTGAGCACCACGTAGTCACCCGGGCGCACGTGTGTGACCCCCGCGCCGACCGACTCGACCACGCCCGCGGCCTCGTGCCCGAGCAGGAAGGGGTACTCGTCGTTGATGCCGCCCTCCCTGTAGTGCAGGTCGGTGTGGCAGACCCCGCACGCCCGGATGTCGACCACCGCCTCGCCCGGGCCGGGGTCGGGGATGACGATGGTGGTCAGTTCGACCGGTGCGCCCTTCGCGCGCGAGATCACACCTCGGACCTGTTGGGACATCTGCACACTCCCTGAGCTTCGGGGCCGGTGGCGGTGTCGGAGGGCACCGCGCTCGGGCTCACCCTGCCTCACCCCGCTCACGTGTGTCCATCATGTGGACCATCCGGTTCCACGTGCCGAGGCGTCGGGTGTTCGCGAGGGAGGGCGTGTGCAATGCGGCGTTGATTGCCTTCCGGGCGGGGTGGCCCGCACGCGATTCCGGCGCCTGTGGCTCGGCTTCCTCGGACGCGGAGCACTGATGGGTGATCCGGCTCGGAACCTCGAAAGCGGCGACCGACCGCGCAAGCACTCCGGGTACCTGTCCGTCGAGCAACAGGTCGATGAGCTCGACCGTGCCCGCCGGGATGCCTTCGACGGGTTCCCGGATCACACGTTCGAGCCCCGCTGACCGCACGCGCCCAGGACCGGCATCTCCGCGAGGTCGTGGACCTCGTAGCGGCGGCGCGGGTGCCTCCGGGCCGCCGCCGGGTGTGGTCCGGGGCGGGCTCAGCCGCGCTCGCCACCGGGCTTCCACAGGACCTCGTCCCCGTCGCCGGCGACGTGGCGGCCGAGGATGAACAGCAGGTCGGAGAGCCGGTTGAGGTAGCTCGCGGTCAGGGGGTTGACGCTGTCGCCGTGCTCGGCGATCGCCGCCCACACCGACCGCTCCGCGCGGCGCACGACCGTGCGGGCCGAGTGGAAGAGCGCGACCGTGGGGGAACCGCCGGGCAGGATGAAGCTGCGGAGTTTGGGGAGCTCTGCGTTGTAGAGGTCGCAGGCCTCCTCCAGGCCGGTGACGTACTCCTGCAGTACCCGGAGCGGCGGGAACTCGGGGTCGTCGACCACCGGCGTGGACAGGTCCGCACCCAGGTCGAACAGCTCGTTCTGCACACGCGTGAGCAGGGTCCGCACGTCGTCGGGGATCTCGCCGAGCGCCAGTGCCAGGCCGATAGCGGCGTTTGCCTCCTCGGTGTCGGCGTACCCCACCAGGCGGGTGTCGTTCTTGTCGGTCCGGCTCATGTCGCCGAGGGCCGTGGTGCCGTCGTCACCGGTGCGGGTGTAGATCTTCGACAGCACGACGGGCTGGTCCGTGTCCTTCTTCGTCATGCTCCAACCCTAGGACTCCGTCGGGGAGCGCCCGGGTTCCGGCCGTATCGGACGGTTCCGGAGACAGAGGATAACTGTTCGATATCAGAGGGTGAAGGTGACACAGGTCACTGATACATTGGGGAGCATGGAAGCTACTCAGAGTAGCTCCCGGCGGTGATCGCGCAAGTCCCGTGTGGTTGAGAAAGAGGGGGGCCACACGGGCCGCACGGCGCGAGGGGGAGACACCGCACGGCGGGCGGCGTGAAACCGGGGGGTTCACGCCGCCCGCCACTTCTGTGTACGGGGTGTACGACGGGGCCGGGCCCCGGCAAGGACCCGGCCCCGGGCCGATGGTCAGGGCCTGACCGCGTCAGGGCCCCGACCGGGGGTCACCGCAGCCAGGCCTCGCCCTTGCGCGGCAGCTCCACCGGCTCGCGATCGGCCATCGGGGTCACCCCGTTGACCGGGAGTGTGCTCTCGGCCAGCTCCTCCACGCCGTACGCGCCCGCTGCGGACAGCTCCGCGACCGAGTCCCAGTTGACGTTCTCCAGGGTGTCGTCGGCCGTGTGGTAGTAGGGGTCGAACGGTTCACCGGCCGTCCCGCCGTACCACTGGGCCTGCTCCTCCGTCTTGGTGCCGTCACCGCCGCTGAACAGGCCGCCGGAGGGTACACCCTCCTCCATGAACGCGAAGTAGTCGCTGCGCCCGCTCAGCACTCCGGGTTCGTGGATCTGGTCCTGCGCGTCGAAGCCCTCCTCGAGGACCTCGGCGATCGCACCGGAGCCGGGCGGCGCGTCCTGGGAGTCCTCCAGCTCCATACGCCCGTCGAGCACGAACCGGGCGTAGTTGTGCGAGCCGACCATGTCGAAGTTGAGATAGAGCGCGACCGCGTCGAGCTCCTCCTCGCTCAGACCGGCCACGTACTCGTTGGACCCGATCAGGCCCTCCTCCTCGGTGCCCCAGAAGGCGAAGCGCACCTTGTTCTCCGGCTGCTCCTGCTGCGCCATCTGGATCGCGGTCTCCAGCACGAAACCGGTGCCGCTCGCGTTGTCGTTGATGCCCGGGCCCTCCTCGACGCTGTCCAGGTGCCCGCCGACCATCACCACGTTGTCGTCTGCCCCGCCCGAGGTCTCGGCGAGCACGCTGTAGGAGCTTTCCTCCGAGACCTCGGCGTCGACGGCGACCTCGAGCTCAAGCCCGTCGCCGGTCTCCAACAGGTCGGACCCGGCCAGGCCGGACACGCCCAGCGCCGGGATGTCCGCTTCTTCTTCGACGGCGCCCAGGAAGGACTCGTCCTCGTCGTTGACAACCAGGGCGGCGGAGGCCCCCGCCTCTGCCGCGTTGCCGACCTTCTGGCCGAACTCGCACTCGCCGCGCGGCATGATCGCGACGGCGCCTTCGGGGAAGTCTGCGAAGTCCTCGGCCGCGCAACCGCCGGCCGGGTCGTCGGCGTTCACCGCCACCGCGGGGGCCGAGACCTCGCCCGACCCCGAGTACGACATCGTGTTGAAGTCCTCGTCCTCGACCAGCTCCGTCTCGTCGGGGGAGGTCGTGTTCAGGACGGGATCGGACTGCTCACGCCAGAGTTCGTAGTCGTACTCGTCGCGCCAGGTCTCGTACCCCGCGCGTTCGAGCTGGTCCTCCACGTACTGGGCGGACACGTCGTAGCCGGGTGTGTTCGTGGCCCGGTTTCCGCCGTTGTACTCGGCGATCGTGGACAGGTTCTCCATGTGCCACTCGATCGCCTCGGCGGTGACCAGGTCGGGGAGCGCGGCCTCCTCCGGCAACTCGGCCGTGCTGCCCGGATGCGGCGCCGAGAACGCCTCCGGCGGGATCACGGCGGAGGCGTCGGTGGGGGTGGACTGCTCCGGGGATTCCGCCGCGTGGGCGGGTGACCCCAGGGCCAGCGTGCTCGAGGTCAGGACCAGGGCGCCGACCACCGCTGTGGCGGCGCGGGACAGGCCCCGGGGGCCGGTCGTGGTCGCGGGCTCCGGTGCGGGTTCTTGCACTCTCATCCTCCTGGGATGGGGCGCCCGCCCCGCACGGGTGTGACGGTGTTGGGGGACGGACACCATGGGCGCGGTCGGAGGAGGAAGCCTGTCACCGGGTACACGTGTTCGGCAAGTGGGCCGGGCCCGTGTTGCCACAACCAGCCAGGACCCTTACCTTTCGGACGGCTTTGTGGTTGGATGGCCGGCCCATCGGGCTCCGGAACCGGGGCACACAAGGCGTTCCGGACGCAGGATGGGCGCGTGAGGCGGAAGCGGGGGACCGGTCAACGGCTGCCCGGCGTCACTCGTCCTCGTCGTCGTCCTTCCACGACCGGTACTCGGCGCCGACCCCGCCCATGACCACGATCCCGCGGATGTGCACGATCGGCACGTCCGGGTCGTTGCGCACCGGGGCATCGCCGTCCAGGCCGATCCCGCCCATGATCGGGATCCCGTGCACCCGCACCTCGACGTCGTAGGGAACGACGATGCCGATCCCGCCCATGAGGACGTTGCACCAGATCGTCGTCTCGTGCTGGGTGAACTTGGCGTTGCGCAGGTCCAGCTCGACGCCGCCCATGACCGCCGTGGCCACGTAGGTCCCGGGCAGGGTCCAGTCGCCGGCGCGGTTGGCCCCGCCCATGACCGCGATCGCCGCCGAGCTCGTGGCCTTGCCGCCGACCACCCGCTGGGAACCGCGGGAGGGGCGCAACGTCCCCGGGGAGGGCTGTGCGAGAGCCGACTCGGAGGGCGAGTCCGGGAGGTCCTCGGTGAGCGGAACCAGTTCGCCCACCGTCTTGGCACGGTAGGTCGACTCCAGCCGCTCGTTGTGCTCGTCGAGGTCCAGGCGGCCCTCGGCGAGGGCGTCGCGCAGGCGGTTCGCCACGGCGTCGCGGTCGGCGTCCGAGGCCCGCATCCGTTCGGGTCCGGGGGGATCTGTCTGGCTCACGTCTTCCACCATATGCCGATTCTGTCCACTCCGGGCAGCCTGCCGCATCGGGGGCGGTCCCTGACCTCACCCTGAGACCTGCGCCATCGCGTCCCGCGCCGGGGGTGACCCGGCACCCGCGGGGACGACCGGCGCCTGCGGTCGGCCCGGCGCTCCTCAGCCCTCCGGCAGCAGCCCCCGCCGGATCGCCTGCGAGACCGCCGCCGTCCGGTCGCTCACCCCGAGCTTCTCGTACACACGCATCAAGTGGGTCTTGACCGTGGTGGCGCTGATGTGCAGGTACCTGCCGATCGCCGCGTTGGTGCGACCATCGGCGGCCAGACGCAGGACCTCCGTCTCCCGGGGTGTCAGGACGGGGTTCTCGGGTTCCTGGTCGCGCCGCATCCCGGTGAGCACCTTGCCTGCCAGGCGCCCGCTGAGCACCGTCTCGCCACGGGCCGCGCTGCGCACCGACTCGGCCAGCTCCGCACGCGGGGTGTCCTTGAGCAGGTACCCCGTCGCCCCTGCCTCGACCGCGCGCAGGATGTCGCGGTCGGTGTCGTAGGTGGTCAGCACCAGCACGTGCACACCCGGGGCCTCCGCTCGCAGGCGTGCGGTCGCCTCGGCGCCGTCCCCGCCGGGCATGCGCAGGTCCATGAGCACCACGTCGGGGCCGAGTTCGGCCACCCGGGCCACCGCCTCGGGGCCGGAGGCGGCCTCACCGGCGATGGCGAGGTCGGGCTCGGCCTCCAGCATGCCCCGGATGCCTTCGCGCACCACGGGGTGGTCGTCCACCAGCAGAACCTTGATCATGGGGTCTCCCCGGGCCGCGGGGTGAGGGATCGTATGCCGTCCATCGTCTCTTCCGTTCCGTGCCGGGGCGCGCTCGCGGCGGGGCCCCNNNTGCGCCGGAGGCCGGGTCCTCGGCCTCCTCGGGCTCCTCTGCCGCCAGGGACAAGCGCACGGTCGTGCCCTGCCCGGGCGCGGACTCCACGTCGAGCACCCCGCCCAGGTCGAGTGCACGCCGGCGCATGTTCGCCAGTCCGTTCCCGTTGCTGCCGCTGCCCGGGTCGAAACCGTTGCCGTCGTCGGAGACCGTCAGCGACACCCCGACGTCCGTGTGGGCCAACCGCACCTGCGCCGACCGGGCCCCGGAGTGCTTGCGCAGGTTGGCCAGAGCCTCCTGGGCGGTGCGCAACAGGCACACCTGGGCATCCCCGGGCAACGTGTGCCCGTCGCCCACGACCTCCGTTCCGACGGTGATGCCGAGCTCGGCACCCGACCGGTCGGCCAGACGCGCCACGGCCGCCTCCAGATCGTCCTCCTCCAACGGGACCGGCCCGCGCGCGGCCACCATCGCCCGTGTCTCGGCGAGGTTGTCGGTCGCGGTCTCACGCATGAGGGCCAGGTGGCGCCGGGCCGCGGCGGGGTCCGGACCCATCTCCGACTCCACCGCTTGGGTGAGGGTGATGATGCTGGTGAACCCCTGCGCGAGCGTGTCGTGCATCTCCCGTGCCAGGTGCTCGCGTTCGGCCATCGCCCCGGCCTGCTCCGAGAGCCGGGTCGCCTCCGCCCGGCTCTCCTGGAGCTGCTCGATGAGCTCGGCACGTTCCCAGCTCTGCTCGACGACCTCCTCGTACCACCGTGCGAGCCAGTGAGCGAAGCCCGCGACCATCAGGTTGGCCAGGATCCCGGGCAGGAGCTGCGGCATCTCCGCCGCCCCGGCGATGAGCCCCTCCGTCAGACCGGGCGTGATGAGCATGATCGCCAGAGCCAGGGCCCCGTAGGCCGAGCCGCCGGTCATGAAGCACAACGGGGAGAGTGCCAGGACCGCGAACCCCAGGTTGTCGCTGAGCACGATGACGGCCGAGCAGATCGCCGCGACCAGCAGTACGAACGGCAGGCTCCTCAGCGTGCCGTACTCGTCCTCGCGGTTGAGGCGGCGGGCCGCGAACCAGTACAGGGGCAGGAGCGCGGTCCCCAGCGCCGTGGCGATCCACAGCCGCGGGCCGGGCTCGATCGTCAGCGCGTTGAAGCCGAGCAGGGCCGTGATCACACCCGTGTAGTAGAAGTCCCACCCGCGGCCGACCTCCCAGGCGTGGCGCTCGCCGCTCTCCCGCATCGCCGACTCAGCCGTCCTTCCGTGTCTTCCACCGGAACGTGGCCAGTGTGACGGCCAAGCCCACCACACACCAGATGCCCAGGGCCAGGGCGATCAGGGGGAGGTCCCACGAGCCGGACACCTCGACCGCGGCCATCTCGTCGGGGAAGAAGCCGGCACGGAGCCCCTGGGCCATCCACAGCAGCGGGAACAGCGCGGCGCCGTTGAAGATCCACTCCGGCAGGGCGTGCTCCGGCACGAAGACGCCGGAGGTGAACTGCAGCAGCAGGAAGGGCACGATGATCACCGCGGACGCCGCCTGGGCCGTACGCGCCAGGGAACTGGCCGCCATCCCCAGGAGCGCGCAGGCGACGGTCCCGAGCACGAAGACCCATCCCACGGGTTTCGTCCATGTTCCGACCCTCCCGCGGGGCGGCGGGGGTATCGGCCGTCCGGGCGTCGTGGGTCCTCCGGTCGGTGGACCCCGGCGCGGCCGTGTGGCGGGAAGGGGCGGGGGAGCGCGAGCGGGTCGGAGCCACCCGAACAAGGGTCCCGGGCCGCGCGGCCCGGGACCTCCGGGTCAGAAGAGGCGCATGACGTCGGGTTCGATGCCGCGCAGCTCCTCGTAGTCGAGCACCACGCAGCGGATCCCGCGGTCCTCGGCGAGTACGCGGGCCTGCGGCTTGATCTCCTGGGCGGCGAAGACACCGGTCACCGGGGCGAGGGTGGAGTCGCGGTTGAGCAGCTCCAGGTACCGGGTCAGCTGCTCCACGCCGTCGATGTCGCCGCGGCGCTTGAGCTCGACCGCGACCGTGGCGTTGTCGGCGTCACGGCACAGGATGTCGACCGGCCCGATCGCCGTCGGGTACTCGCGGCGGACGAGCGTGTACCCCTCGCCGAGTGTGGTGATGTGCTCGGCAAGCAGCTCCTGGAGGTGGGCCTCCACCCCGTCCTTCTGCAGGCCGGGGTCCTTGCCCAGCTCGTGGGAGGAGTCGTGCATGATCTCCTCCATCGTGAGCACGAGCTTCTCACCCGACTTGCTGTGCGTGACGGTCCAGACGTCGGGGCCGTCGGCGACGGTCTCCTCACGGACCTTGCACGGCGGGTTCATCCAGTTCAGAGGCTTGAAGGCCCGGTCATCGGCATGGACGGACACGCTCCCGTCGGCCTTGATGAGGATCAGCCGGGGAGCCATCGGCAGGTGGGCGGTGAGACGGCCGACGTAGTCGACACTGCACCGCGCGATCACGAGACGCACGGGAAGCCACGTTACCGCCTCTGCGGGGCGCTCGAGGGCGGTTCCGGGACCGCTCCGGGGGCGGGCTCGCCCACTCGGGGGGCGCGACGGGGCCGGTGCGGGGACGGCAGGGGGAACGAGGCCGCGTTCCAGGCGAATCAGGCACTCCCGTGCACACGGTGGCACTGGGTGCCCTCTAAGCTGGGGCCATGGTGCAGGAATTTGACAAGGTCGGAGTCGTCGGACTCGGCACGATGGGCGCGGGCATCGCCGAAGTGTTCGCCCGCGCAGGATTCAACGTCGTCGGTGTGGAGATCGACCGGGCCGCCCTCGAGCGCGGCAAGGGCCACCTCGACAAGTCCCTCTCGAAGGCGGTGAGCAAGGGCAAGATCAGCGAGGAGGAACGCGCTGAGATCGACGGGCGCCTGACGTTCACCTCCTCGCGTGAGGACCTCTCGGACGCGGACTTCGTCGTGGAAGCGGTCCCCGAGAGCATCGCGATCAAGCGGGACGTCTTCGGTGACCTGGACCGGATCTGCCCTCCCGGCACGATCTTGGCCACCAATACCTCCTCGCTGTCGGTCACCGAGATCGCCGCGCTCACCGGGCGTGCCGACAAGGTCGTGGGGCTCCACTTCTTCAACCCCGCCCCCGTCATGAAGCTGGCGGAGGTCATCACGACGGTCTCCACCAGCGACGAGACCGTCGACGTGGTCACCGAGGTCGCCAAGCGCATCGGCAAGACCCCGATCACCGTGGGCGACCGCGCGGGCTTCGTGGCCAACGCGCTCCTGGTTCCCTACATCAACGACGCCGTCAAGCTGTACGAGCGCAGGATCGCCTCGCGGGAGGAGATCGACTCCGGCGTCCAGAAGGCCGCCGGTCTGCCGATGGGGCCGCTGACCCTCGCCGACATGGTGGGTCTGGACGTGTGCCTGGCCGTCATGGACGTGCTCTGGGACGAGTACCGCGACCAGCGTTACGTCGCCTCCCCGCTGCTGCGCCGGATGGTCGCCGCCGGGCACTACGGGCGCAAGTCCGGCCAGGGCTTCTACGCCGGCAAGGACGAGGCCCCCGAGGCGCAGCCCGAGGGCCGGTTCGCCCAGATGGTGCGGGAGGAGGACCTGCTCGACCTGGGCGAGATGCTCGTGGCCCCGCAGATCGATGACGCGATGCGCATGATCGGCGACGGGTACGCCACCGCCGAGGACATCGACACCGCCATGCGTTTCGGCTGCGGTTACCCCAAGGGCCCGACGGAGCTGCTGGCCGACCGCGGCGCGACCCCCGTGGTCGCGACCCTCATGGCGATGAGCGAGTACAGCCTCACCACCATCGCCGCACCCGCACCGCTGCTGGTGGACCGCCTGCCCGACGCCGAGGACGGGGGCCACGGCCAAGGCGGNNNNCCGGTGGCCGTCGTCCGGCGTGGGCGGTGGCCACCGTCGTGCGCGGGGCGGTCCGGTGGTGGGAACCGTCGCCGTCCACAGGACTGAGGGGTGTGTTGGCGGCCACTGGCCGATCTCTTCTACCCTTGAGTGGTGAGTCCGCGCCGAAACTCCCCCCGACGCAAGTCCTCCCGGGGCAAGAAGAACGCCTCCGGCGTCCCCGACGAGGACGCCCTCATGCTGCGTGTCACCGGTGGCCAACGACGTGAGAATGGACCCGACGGGGAGTGGGTGACGCGCCGGATCCCCGGTGCCTCCGCCACCAAGCCCTACCGCTGTCCCGGGTGCGCCCAGATGATCCCGGTGGGCATGGCCCACATCGTGGCCTGGCGCCCCTACGGGGACGGGGGCGACCGCCGCCACTGGCACTCCTCCTGCTGGGACCGTCGTGCGCGCCGTTCTCCCCGGTACTGAACCCGAGCCGTCCCGACGAGGACACCGAGGAACCATGGACGGACGTTCTCGGCGGCGTGGCCGGTGCGGCCGCAGACGGTGCACACGAGCTCGGCTCGGCTCTTGCGCGGGTGGGCCACCTGGGACGGGTAGCACGTCTGCCAGGTGCGGACCGGGTCGACCGGCACGACGCCGACCCCGGTCCTGCGGGCTGTGTGGCGCAGCGTCGTGTCGAGCCGGTTCCGACCTTTGCCCAGGACTGCCCGGTTCGCCGCCCCCGTCTTCTGGAGCTGGAGGTGGCGGGACGTCACATCGGAACCCGGTGCCGCGTGCGAGCGCAAGGTGACTGCCACACCCGACCGTACAGATCTAGGAGCTGCCTCATGTGCCAGAGCGGAAAGCTGCCGGCCCCACGGCTGAAGCCGGGGGTCTGCGCCCCATGACACCGATCAGAGCCACAACGGTGCTGCCCGCCGAGCGCCGCGAGATCACCCTGCACACCGCCGACGGCCTCGAGCTCATCGGTGAGCTCGCGCTCCCGCCGGACGGCCGGACTCCGGTCGCGACCCTCCTGACGCTGCACCCGCTGCCCACCGCCGAGGGAATGATGGACAGCCACGTGCTGCGCAAGGCCTCCTTTCGACTGCCCGCTCTGGCCGACGTCGCTGTGCTGCGGTTCAACACCCGCGGGACGAGTTCGCGCCACGGCACGAGCGAGGGCGAGTTCGGGGAGGGTGAGACCGAGAAGCACGACGTGATGGCCGCGATCGAGTTCACCGAGTTCGAGGGGCTGCCCTCGCCGTGGCTCGTCGGGTGGTCGTTCGGCACCGAGCTCGCCCTCAAGTGGGGCTGTGACCCGCAGATCGAGGGCGCGATGCTGCTGTCGCCGCCGCTGCACCGCGCCGACGAGGGCGACATGAAGGTGTGGGCCGACTCCGGCAAGCCCGTCGTCGCGCTCGTGCCCGAGCACGACGACTTCCTGCAGCCCGAGGAGGCCGCGCGCCGCTTCGAGCCGCTGACGCAGGCCGAGATCATCGGCGTCGACGGCGCCAAGCACCTGTGGGTCGGGGAGCCGTACGTGCGCCGCGTGCTCGACGAGATCGTCGAGCGCGTCAACCCCCACGCCCACCCGCTGCCCACCGAGTGGGACGGCCCGTACGAGCGGGACGTCCAGACCCTGCGCTGACCGTCCCCAGCCGGCCCGCAGGCCGCAGAGTTTCGCGCGAGTCCCGCCGCCTTCCACCCGCCGCCGGGGAAGGCTCGAAGGACTCGTGCGCTCCGTGTACCGCCGTGTCCCCGGTTCCGTGACGGGACCGGGGCACACACCCGCACATGGAACGGCCCCGGGGTCCGCGTGATGCGTCCCCCGGGGCCGCCGGGTTCAGGCGCTGAGACAGATGCCGGGGTCCGGCGTCCCGCCTCCTACTCCTGCCACCAGTCCTCGTCCTCGTCGGCCTCGCTGCCCTTGCCTGCGGCGGCCGGCTGGCGGGGCTCCTCCTTGGCGGCGGGAGCGGGCTCGGCCTGGGCCGGTGCCGACTCCTGCTCGCCGGACTCGGGGATCGCGGCCTGCTCCGGCGCGGCCTGCACGGCGGGCGCACCGCCGGCCGGGGCGCCGCCACCGCCACCGAGCAGNCGACTGGATGCTGTCGCGCTGGCGGTTGAGCTCGTCGACCTCCTTCTTGGCGGCCGTGTGGATGCGGTTGGCCTCGGCCTTGGCGTCGCTGACCATGTGCTCGGCCTTGGACTTGGCCTCCGCCTCGATCTGGGAGGCGTTCTTCTTCGCGCTCCCGACGAGCTGCTTGGCGTTGTTCTCGGCGTCGCGGCGGGTCTGCTCGGCCTGCGAGCTGGCCTTGGTGGCGCGCTGCTCGGCGCTGGCGGCCCGCTCCTCGGCCTCGTTGACCATCTTCTGGGTCGCGGCCTGCGCGGCGGCCAGGCGCTCGGCGTCCTGGCGCTCGGCCTCGGCACGGCGGTCGGTGAGCTGCAGCTCGAACTGGTCCTCGGCCTCGGTCCGTCGTGCCTCGGACTCCGCGAACGCACGCTCGGCGTTCTTGCGCAGCTCCTCGGCCTGGCTCTTGGCGGCCTGGATCGTCTCGTCGCGCTCACGCTTGGCGGCGGCACGGGCCTGGGCGCACTCGCGCTCGGTGGTCGTGCGCAGCTTGGCGATCTCACCCTCGAAGGTGGCGCGCTTCTCGGCGATCTCGTGGTCGACGGCCGAACGCTTCTTCTGGACCTCGCGCTCGGTCGTGGAGGTCAGCTCGTCGGCCTCGCGGCGGGCGGTGGGGCTGATCTCCTCCGCCTCGGACTCGGCCGTCTGACGCATCTCGTCGGACTCGCGCTGTGCGACGGCACGGGTCTCGGTCGCCTCGGACTCGGCGGCCGCGCGCATCTCGGCGGCCTCGATCTTGGCAGCCGAACGGATGTCGTTGGCGTCGATCTGAGCGCTCTGCACGAGCTCGTTGGCCTGCTCCTCGGCAAGGCGCAGGAGCTCCTCGATGCGCGAACCCAGACCCGAGTAGGACGGACGCTCGCGCTCGGCGAGCTGCCGGTTCTTCGCGGTGAGGTCGCCCTTGTACTTCTCGGCCTTCTCGTTGGCCTGCTTCACCTCGGCACGCAGGCTCTCCAGGTAGTCCGTCACCTGGTTGCGGTCGAAGCCACGCAACACCACGTCGAATTCTGGCGGGGCGTTGTCCTCGTCGAAAATGTTGTTGAGCTGGGCGTCGATGTTGTTTGAGGGCATGTGGCGGAATCCTGAACGGGTGCGAGACGGCTACTTGTGAACGGCCGGGGACGGGGTCGGAGGGCTGCTGGGCTGCTCTCCCCGCTGGACAGGCCGGCCCCACGGGGCCGGTCAACGTGAATACGCCGGGCACGTGCTGCGGCTTGACCCGGTTGGACCTGTCCGATCCGGCCCTCGGGGCGCGGACCGGCACCGGCGGTCGAATCCAGCTTTCTGACATGTGCTCGGCGGACAGTCGGCCTGCTGCGCCGCTCGCGACGGACGGCGACCGCCGAACACACCTTCGGGGACTTTATCAAGGGCGGGGCCCGTGAGAAGAGGCTTTCGGGCAACTTCCGGTGAGGTCTGAGGTCAGCCACACCTTCGCCACCGAACCTGTGATGAGTCCGGAACGCCCCCGTGATGCGGGCGTGTCGCGCAAGCCCGTCAGTGGGCGCTCTGTACCAGTTCGGTCAGCACGCCCCCGCAGTCCTTGGGGTGCAGGAACACGATGCTGGATCCGGCGGTCCCACGCCGCGGTTCGGCGTCCAACACGCGCACGCCGGCCCCGCCGACCTCCTGGGCGGACCCGGAGACGTCCGCGGTCCCGAACGCGATGTGGTGCACCCCTTCACCGTTCCGCTCGAGGAACTTGGCGACGGGGGAGTCCTCACGCGTCGGCTCGAGAAGTTGCAGATATGTTGCACCGCCGTCGTCCGTGCCGTTGATCCGGAGCATGGCCTCCCGGACACCCTGTTCCTCGTTCACCTCCTCGTGCTCGACCTCGAACCCGTAGGTGCGCCGGTACAGGTCGATGGACGCATCGAGGTCGCGGCAGGCGATACCGACGTGATCGAGGCGGGTCAGGCCGCTGAAGGGGACGCCGGGCGTGGATGCGGTGCTCAAGATGAACCTCCCGATGGTGGCGGTAGGGGGTCTGGGTATGGTTGCAGACCAGGTGCGACACCCATCACTTGGAGGCCAGAAACCATGCCCGGTTCCGTCATCGTCGGTGGGGCCCGGACCCCCACCGGCCGACTCCTCGGCTCCCTCGCCGGGTTCTCCGCCGCCGACCTGGGCGGCTTCGCGATCAAGGCCGCCCTGGAGCGCGCCGGGGTCGGCGGTGAACAGGTCGGATACGTGGTCATGGGACAGGTGCTCCAGGCGGGCGCCGGTCAGATCCCCTCCCGCCAGGCCGCCGTGAAGGCCGGCATCCCCATGGACGTGCCCTCGGTGACGGTCAACAAGGTGTGCCTGTCGGGACTGGACGCGATTGCGCTCGCCGATCAGCTCATCAGCGCGGGCGAGTTCGACGTCGTCGTCGCGGGCGGCATGGAGTCGATGACCAACGCCCCCCACCTGCTGCCCAAGTCCCGCAAGGGCTACAAGTACGGGGCGATCGAGGTCCTGGACGCCACCGAGCACGACGGCCTCACCGATGCCTTCGAGGGCGACTCCATGGGCGCCTCCACCGAGCGCCACAACGGCAAGCTCGGCATCGGCCGCCCCGAGCAGGACGCCTTCGCGGCCCGTTCCCACCAGCGGGCGGCCGCCGCTCAGGACAAGGGCTTCTTCGACGACGAGATCGTGCCCGTGGAGATCCCCCAGCGCAAGGCCGATCCGGTGGTCTTCGACCGCGACGAGGGCGTACGCGCCGACACCACCGCCGAGGGCCTGGCCAAGCTGCGCCCCGCCTTCGACCGCGAGGGCACCATCACCGCAGGGTCCTCCTCACAGATCTCCGACGGCGCCGCCGCCGTGGTCGTGATGAGCCGCGCCAAGGCAGAAGAGCTGGGATCCCCCGTTCTGGCGGAGATCGGCGCGCACGGCAACGTCGCCGGCCCCGACAACTCCCTGCACTCCCAGCCCTCCAACGCGATCAAGCACGCGCTGGGCAAGGCGGGCAGGGACGTCGCCGACCTCGACCTGGTCGAGATCAACGAGGCCTTCGCCGCGGTCGGGCTCAGGTCGACCGAGGAGCTCGGCATCTCCGACGAGATCGTCAACGTCAACGGCGGCGCCATCGCGATCGGACACCCCATCGGTGCCTCCGGCGCCCGGATCGCCCTGCACCTGGTGCACGAGCTGCGCCGCCGCGGCGGCGGCGAGGGCGCTGCGGCCCTGTGCGGTGGCGGCGGCCAGGGCGACGCCCTGCTGTTCACGGTTCCGGGCGAGTAGCTCCCCGGACCCGTCCACGTCCCCCTTGCGCGGGCGCCGCCCATCCGGCGGCGCCCGCGCACCGCGTGGCACCACCGGGCCCACGCACCCAACCGCGGCCGGACGGAGACCCCGTCCCGTGCCCGCCCGCCGACGTCGAGGAGTCCCCATGAACACCCCCCAGTTGGTCGACCGGGTCCGCGCCGGTGACCGCAGGGCGCTCGCCCGCGCGATCACCCTGGTGGAGAACGGTGCGCCGCAGTTGCGCGAGATCATGGCGGGTCTGGCCCCGCACACCGGGCACGCCCAGGTGGTCGGGTTCACCGGGTCCCCGGGAGTGGGCAAGTCGACCACCACGAGCGCGGTGGTGCGCGCGGTACGCGGAAAGGGGCTGACGGTCGCGGTGCTGGCAGTGGACCCCTCCTCCCCGTTCACCGGCGGTGCCCTGCTGGGCGACCGGGTGCGGATGCAGGACCACGCAACCGACACGGGTGTCTACATCCGTTCTATGGCCAACCGCGGGCACCTGGGCGGGCTGTCCTGGGCGGCCCCGCACGCCCTGCGCGTGCTCGACGCGGCCGGCTTCGACGTGATCCTCGTGGAGACCGTCGGTGTGGGGCAGGCCGAGGTCGCCATCGCCGGGCAGGCCGACACCACCGTGGTGCTCAGCGCCCCGGGCATGGGCGATGCGGTCCAGGCGTCGAAGGCGGGCGTCCTGGAGATCGCCGACGTGCTCGCGGTCAACAAGGCCGACCGGGACGGCGCCCGCGTCACCCTGCGCGAACTGAGGCAGATGGTGGCGATGAAGGATCGCGACGACCACGAGTGGAAACCCCCCATCGAGATGACCGTCGCCGACAGGGACGAGGGCATCGGAGAGCTGTGGGAACGCGTTCGGGAGCACTACGCACACTTGGCGGCCTCCGGCGAGCTGGCCGAACGCCGCCGCGCCCGCGCTCGCGAGGAGGTCCAGGCGATCGCGTTGGATCTGTTGCGCTCGCGGATGGCCGGTCCCGAGTCCGGCAAGGGCCTGGACCACCTGGCCGCCGAGGTCGCCGAGGCCCGCACCGATCCCTACACGGCCGCGGAGACCCTGGCCGCCGAGCTCACCGAGCCCTGACCGCCACGGCCCCGAGCCGTTCCTCCCCGGCCGTGCCGAACACGGGAGTGGCCGGTACGGGCTCCGGCAGGGCCCGCACCGGCCGCGGCGACGGTGCTCCCCGGATCGGAGCACCGGCACCGGTCAGTGGAGTGCGCCGTCGACGGCACCGAGCAGGGTGCCCTCGTCGTCGTCACCGTCCAGGGACCAGGCCGTCACGCCGGCCATCCCGTTCCCGACCGCCCAGGAGGTCTTCTGCTCCAGGGCGGTCCCGTCGTCGTAGGTCCAGAACGTGTCGCCGTCGTAGAGCCAGGCCACACCGAGCTCGTCGTCCCTGTACAGGTCGAAGCCCTCCCGCCCGGCGAGGTCGCGCCAGTTCTCCGTGCCGTCCTCGTACAGGCCCTCCGCGGGACCGTCCGCCTCCTGGAAGAGGCCGTCACCGTCGGGCCCGGGTGCCACGCCGGTCCACCCCTGGCTGTAGAAGGGAACCCCCATGACGAGCTGCTCCGGGTCGACGCCGCGTTCGGTGTAGGCGGCCAGCACGTCCTCCGAGGACAGATGGGGACCGGGGTCGTCGGGGTGCACGACCAGGTTGGAGTGGAGGTTCGTGGTCTCCTCCCAGGAGCCGTGGTAGTCGTAGCCCTGCACCGTGGCGAAGTCGAACGCGGGCATGATCTCGTCGAGCTCGAAGCCCAGGTCGAGCTTCTCGCCGGTCGCGGGAAGGTAGGCGGTCAGTGCGTGATATTCGCCGGTCTCGGCGCCGAGCTCGTCGAGCTGGGACCGGAACTCCTGCACGAGCGCGGTGAAGTTCTCCTTGTCCTCCTCGCGGATGATGTTGTCGGGGTGGCCGGGCGAACCGGGCCACTCCCAGTCGAGGTCGATACCGTCGAAGACACCTGCGGCCGCGCCCTCGCCGCCCGCGCCGTCGAGCTCGGGCAGGTCGCCACGCAGGTAGAGGTCGATGCAGGAGCTCACGAGCTCCTCGCGCGATTCCGGGGTGAGCACGGCGTCGGAGAAGTTCTTCGACCAGTTCCATCCGCCGAGGGAGATCGACACCTGCAGGTGCGGGTGGGTCTCCCTGAGCTTGGCGAGCTGGTTGAAGTTGCCGCGCAGCTCCTGACCGGCGTCGTCGGCCACCCCGTCGACGCTGTCCTCGGCGGCCACGGTCCGCGTGTAGTCGGCGGCCGCGTCGCCCTCGTCGGGGTCCTCGGTCATGAAGCAGCGGCCGTCCTCGGAGACGTTGCCGAACGCGTAGTTGATGTGGGTGAGGCGGTCGGCGTTGCCGGACTCCACGACGTCGCGCAGGTGGTGGTCGCGCTCCTCGGGGCCCCAGCCGGCGAAATAGGCGACGGCGAGGCGGTCGTGTCCGGGTCCGGTCCCGGGTTCCTCGGACCCGTCGCAGGGGGCGCCGTCGACGGTGCAGCCGACCGGGTCGGTGGCGCCGCCCTGGTGGAGCCCGTTGAGGCCGAAGGTGTAGCTGCCTCCGGCCGGTACGGCGGCGCCCCAGTGCGGAGGGGTGACGGTGTAGGAGCCGTCGTGGTCGGTGACAGTGGCGTTCCAGAGCTCGTGGACGCTGCTGCCGTCGGGGAGGGTGAACTCGATCTCCCAGTCGTGGACCGGGGAGTCGGAGCCGTTGTGCACCGTGATCTCGGCGCTGTAGCCGGTGTCCCAGCGGGCCGACTCGGTATGGGTGACCGTGAGCTCGTGGTCGGTGGCGGTCTCCTGGGCAGAGGACGGCGAGGCGGTTGTCGTGGTGAGGGCGAGCGGTGCCACCAGCAGGGCGGCGGCCGCGGCGGCGAGGGTGGCCGGGGGGCGTCGTGCGCTCACGTCGGGGGATCTCCTGGTCGGGGAAGGGGGAGTGGACCCTGGGGCGCCGGGGCCCGAGGGGCGTTCCGGGGCGCGTGGGACGGGACGGATGGGCCGGTGGGGAACGCCGTGCTGGTGGCGCTCGGAGCGGACCGGGGCAGAGGGTCACGGTCGCGGGCCTCTGACGTGGGAGACAAATTTTTAGGAAACTTAACTAATAATTTCAGTGGCCGTCAACGGGTCACGCCCCTGGCAGATGTCCCCTTGTGGCCACGCCGCACCTCTTGCCCCGGCGGGAGGCCGGTGATATCGCCCTCCGTGGCCGGGGCGTCTCCCCGCGCTGAATACAGTGATCGCGTGGGAAACCCGTTGAATCTCCCGTTCGACCCGATCGAGCGGGCACACGAGAACTGGACGCAGAGGTGGGGCGCCTCCCCCGCGATGGCCGCGGTCACCTCGGTCATGCGCGCGCAGCAGATCCTCATCGGAGAGCTGGACGGGGCGCTCAAACCCTTCGGTCTGACCTTCGCCCGGTACGAGGCCTTGGTGCTGCTGACCTTCAGCAACTCCGGCTCTCTGCCCCTGGGCAAGATCGGCGAGCGCCTCATGGTGCACCCGACCAGCGTCACCAACACGATCGACCGGCTCGAGAACCAGGGTCTGGTGTTCCGCCTGCCCAACCCCAGTGACGGTCGGGGCGTGCTCGCCGAGATCACCGACGCCGGGCGCGAGGTCACTGAGGAGGCCACGCAGGCGCTGCTGGGCATGGACTTCGGCCTGGGGTGCTACTCCGACGACCAGCTGTGGGAGATGCACCGCGTGCTCACCCGCCTGCGGGTCGACTTCGGTGACTTCCCCGAACCCGGCGTGGAGGCCTCCGAGCGCGGCTGACCTCCGGAGGCAGGGTGCGGGGGCCGACCCGTCCGTCCCTGTACAGAATTATTTGGACGTCCTACTATTTTGGTATGGCGAACACCACGAACGGCCCCAGTCAGGGCGGCGGGGCGGACGACATCGAGGCCGGCCGCGATCGCTGGCAGCGCCGATACGACGCTGCACGCAAGCGCGACGCCGACTTCACCTCGCTGTCGGGACGCCCCCTGGAACCGGTCTACGGCCCGCGACCCGGCGCCGAGGTCCCCGGTTTCGAACGCATCGGATGGCCGGGTGAGTACCCCTACACCCGCGGCCTGTACCCCACCGGATACCGCGGGCGCAGCTGGACCATCCGCCAGTTCGCCGGGTTCGGCAACGCCCGGCAGACCAACGAGCGCTACAGGATGATCCTCGCCAACGGCGGCGGGGGACTCTCGGTCGCCTTCGACATGCCCACCCTCATGGGCTACGACTCCGACTCCGCCCACGCGCTGGGCGAGGTCGGCCACTGCGGCGTCGCCGTCGACTCGGTCGCCGACATGGACCTGCTCTTCGACCGGATCCCGCTCGGTGACACCACGACGTCGATGACCATCAGCGGCCCCGCGGTCCCGGCCTTCTGCATGTACCTCGGGGCCGCCGAGCGTCAGGGTGTCGACATCACCACGCTCAACGGCACGTTGCAGACCGACATTTTCAAGGAGTACATCGCACAGAAGGAGTGGCTGTACCCGCCGGAACCGCAGCTGCGCCTCATCGGCGACCTCATGGAGTACTGCGCCGAGCACATCCCGGCCTACAAACCGCTCTCGGTGTCCGGCTACCACATCCGCGAGGCCGGGGCCACGGCCGCCCAGGAGCTCGCCTACACCCTCGCCGACGGGTTCGGCTACGTCGAGCTCGGCCTCTCGCGCGGGTTGGACATCGATCGGTTCGCGCCTGGGCTGTCGTTCTTCTTCGACTCCCACATCGACTTCTTCGAGGAGATCGCCAAGTTCCGTGCGGCCCGCCGCATCTGGGCCCGCTGGATGAGTGAGGAGTACGGCGCCACCAGCGAGAAGTCCCTGTGGCTGCGCTTCCACACCCAGACCGCCGGGGTCTCCCTGACCGCCCAGCAGCCCTACAACAACGTCGTGCGCACCGCCGTGGAGGCACTGGCCGCGATCCTGGGCGGCACCAACTCCCTGCACACGAACGCGCTCGACGAGACCCTCGCGCTGCCCACCGAGCAATCCGCGGAGATCGCCCTGCGCACCCAGCAGGTGCTCATGGAGGAGACCGGCGTCGCCAACGTCGCCGACCCGCTCGGCGGGTCCTGGTACCTGGAGTCCCTCACGGACGAGCTCGAGGCCGACGCCGAGCGCATCTTCGCCCAGATCATGCACATGGGCGGCGGACGCGGCGCCGAGCACGCCATCGGTCCCATGACCTCGGGAATCCTCGCCGGCATCGACAACGGGTACTTCACCTCCGAGATCGCCGAGTCGGCCTTCCAGTACCAGCAGGCCCTGGAGAAGGGCGACAAGCGCATCGTCGGCGTCAACTGCCACACCAGCACGGTCTCCGGCGAGCTCGACATCCTGCGCATCAGCCACGAGGTCGAGCGCGAGCAGAAGCAGGACCTCTCCGAACGCCGGGAACGCCGGGACGCGGCGGCCGTCGACCGTGCCCTCGCCGACCTGCTGGAAGGCGCTCGCAAGCCCGACGGCAACCTCATTCCGCTCATCATGGAGGCGGCACGCGCCGAGGCCTCCCTCGGAGAGATCTGCGCGGCCATGGGCGAGGTCTTCGGGACCCACACCGAGGATCCCCGCTTCTGACCCCGGGCGCGGCCGAGCACCCTGTCGGCCGCGCCCCGAACGCGGTGGGCGCCACGCTTCCCGACGTCCACCGCCGCTGTGTGTATACGGCAGGATGGAAGCATGCAGCCTTCGGACTTTTCCCCGAACAGTGCCGTTGACCTCGGTGCGCGCAAGGCGGCCATGGAGCGTGAGGCCAAGCAGCGCGCGGCGGAGTCAACGGGTCGAACCAACCCGTACGCCGTCAACATCGACGAGTCCAACTTCCAGACCGAGGTGCTGGAACGGTCGGTGAACCTGCCGGTCGTCCTGGCCGTGCTGGCGGGCTGGTCCGAACAGTCCTCGCAGGTCGAGGCCGCCCTGGACAACCTCTCGCTGCGCTCGGGCGGTAACTGGTACCTGGCCAAGGTCGACAGCGAGGCCAGCCCCCGTGTCACTCAGGCTCTGCAGGTGCAGTCCGCGCCGGCGATCCTGGTCGCGATCCAGGGCCAGGTCATGCCGCTGGCCCAGGGCCCGGCCACCGAGGAGCAGCTCCGGGAGGGGCTCGGCCAGGTCTTCGCCGCGCTCGCCCAGCAGGGGATGCTGCCCGAGGGCCACTCGGGCACCGTCGAGGCCGAGGGCGAGCCCGCCGCGGACGCCGAGGAGGGTGAGCCCGAGCCGCAGGGCCGCCCAGTCGACAACCAGGCCCAGGAGGCGCTGGACCGCGGTGACTTCGCCGCGGCCGAGGAGGTCTACAGCAAGGCCGTGGAGGCCGACCCCTCCGACACCGAGTCCAAGAGCCGCCTCGCCCAGGTGGGTCTGGTGGGGCGCCTGCAGGACGTGGACCCCGAGTCCGCGATGACCGCGGCCCAGGAGCGCCCCGACGACGTCGACGCCCAGCTCGTCGTCGCCGACATGGACATCTACCGTGGGCAGGCCGAGGACGCCTTCGAGCGCCTGATCGCGACGGTCAAGCGCACCTCCGGCGACGAGCGGGAGAGGGTCCGGGCCCGCTTGCTCGCCCTCTTCGACGTACTGCCTCCGGGTGACCCCCGGGTCAACACCGCACGACGCAAGCTGACCGCCGCCCTGTTCTGAGGGCCGGCGCGGGCCGGCTCGGGAATCGTCCCGGGCCGGCCCGTTCGTGTCGGATCCCGTGTGAGGCCCTGGGAGAAAAGTCCCACTGAGGATCTTCTGCCATTTTTCACTCACCGTGGCACACAACGGAAAAAGATCGGCTTCTTCCGCACGCGCACCCCGAGCACCGCCCCGATATGGACGCCCGGGCTCCGGGTAAGAACCGGCCACAGAAGGGCCCCGAGCCCTCAGGCGAGACCCCGGCAGGTGTGCCATGGCCAGCGATCCTCCCCGCAGCCCGGTCGTCACCGTCTCCGCCACCTTCGGCGCCGGAGGCAGTGTCGTGGGGCCGGCCGTCGCCGCGCGGTTCGGCGTCGACTTCCTCGACCGCGCCGTCCCTTCGGCCGTCGCCGAACGGATCGGGTGTGACCTCGAGGAGGTCCGCCGGCGCGACGACCGTGCACCCGGCGGGTTTGAGCGGTTGCTCGCCAGCGCGACCCGGCTGCCCACGGTGACGCTCGGCAGCGTCGACACCGCCTTCATGGGAGCCACTGACGACACCGGTCGCCTCCTCTACGACCACGAATTCGTCGAACGCACCGAACAGGTCGTCCAGGAGGTCGGCCGCGAGGGCGGTGTGGTGCTCGGGCGCGCGGGCGCGTGCGTGCTCGCCGACCACCCCACGGCCCTGCACGTACGCCTGGACGGTGACCGCGACGCCCGTCTCGACCGGGTCCGCCGCTTGTGGGAGTACGGGGACCGCCAGGAGGCCGGCGACCAAGGGTGGGGTGAACACGGGCCGACCGGCAAGCTCCTCGACGACAACGACCGGGCCCGCGCGGCCTACGTGCGACGCTTCTACCGGGCGGACTCCTCCGACCCAGGCCTGTACCACGTGGTGCTCGACACCACGGTGCTGTCGTTGGAGGCCTGTGTGGACCTCGTCGTGCGGGCCGCGCTGGACCGCTCGGAGGCTGGAACCGGGCCCCCGTGACGGGGCCTGGCCCGATCAGGGCTGGGAAGTTATGCGATTTTTTACCCTGGCGGTAATTGTCCCCTTGTGCTGACGTAGGTCGCTTGACTCGGGTAGTGTGAAGCGACTCGTCGAGGGTCCCCCGGGTGTGTGCAGCACCCCCCGGCCGAGCCTCCGCGCAACGGACCCCAGGCCCTTCACGGCATTCCCGCCTGCCCGAGGGCGGGCCGTGTGCGGTCGCACGACACCCAAGTGAGAGCCAAGGAGCAACACGTGGCCACCCTTCCCAGCGTTTCGTATTCCATCACCGTCCGGCTCGAGGTGGACGCCGGCAGCAGCGCCGTCGGTAGCCTCACCAACGCCGTCGAACAGGTGGGCGGGATGATCACGGCGCTGGACGTGGCCGCGGCCGGGCACGAGCGCATCCGCATCGACGTCACCTGCGCCGCTCGCGACACCGAGCACGCGCAGGCCATCGTCGACGCCCTCGGGGCCGTGGACGGGGTCGCCGTCCACAAGGTCAGCGACCGCACCTTCCTCATGCACCTGGGCGGCAAGATCGAGATGAGCTCCAAGGTGCCGCTGCGCAACCGCGACGAGCTCTCCATGGCCTACACCCCCGGTGTCGCCCGTGTCTCCTCGGCCATCGCCGCGAACAAGGACGACGCACGCCGCCTGACCATCAAGCGCAACAGCGTCGCCGTGGTCACCGACGGCTCGGCCGTGCTCGGCCTGGGCAACATCGGCCCCGAGGCCGCCATGCCGGTCATGGAGGGCAAGGCTGCTCTTTTCAAACGCTTCTCCGACATCGACGCCTGGCCCGTCGCCCTGGACACTCAGGACGTCGACGAGATCGTGCGCGCCGTCCAGCTCATCGCACCCGGCTTCGGCGGCATCAACCTCGAGGACATCTCCGCGCCGCGCTGCTTCGAGGTCGAGGCCCGCCTGCGCGAGCTGCTGGACATCCCCGTCTTCCACGACGACCAGCACGGCACCGCCATCGTGGTCCTGGCCGCCTTGCGCAACGCCCTGCGCGTGGTCAAGAAGAAGCTGTCCGAGGTCCGCATCGCGATGTCCGGCGCGGGCGCGGCAGGCACCGCCATCCTCAAGCTGCTCAAGCACGCCGGCGCCGAGAACATCATCGTCAGTGATGTGCACGGAGCCATCCACCGGGGTCGCGACGACCTCGACGACAACCTGCGCTGGATCGCCGAGAACACCAACCCCACCGGGTACACGGGTGACCTCAAGGGCTCGGTCTCCGGCGCCGACGTGTTCATCGGCGTCTCCGCACCGAACGTGCTCGGCGGCGAGGACGTTGCCGAGATGGCCGAGGACTCCATCATCTTCGCGCTGGCCAACCCCGACCCCGAGGTCGACCCGGACATCGCGCACCTGCACGCCTCCGTCGTCGCCACCGGCCGCAGCGACCACCCGAACCAGATCAACAACGTGCTGGTCTTCCCCGGGTTCTTCCGCGGCCTGCTCGACGCCCAGAGCCACAATGTCGACTCGGACATGATGGTCGCGGCGGCCGAGGCCCTGGCCGACGTGGTCACCGAGGACGAGATCGGCCCGAACTACATCATCCCGAGCGTCTTCCACTCGGACCTGTCCACACACGTGGCCACGGCCGTGCGGGAGGCCGCCCAGCGCAGCTCCTCCGAGAGCTGACCGCCGCCCACTGGCCGCCCCGTGCGGGGTCCGGGGCGGCCGGGCAGGAACACACGCGGGAAGCGCCGCCGGCGGGTAGGGGTGGAGCATGGACCAGTCGACACTGACCGGGCGACTACTGGTGGCCGCCCCCCTTCTGCAGGAGGACCCCTTCCGCCGCTCCGTCGTGTTCGTCGTGGACGACGCGAACGACGGGACCCTCGGCGTGATTCTCAACCGCCCCCTCCCCACGGCCGTGCACGAGGTCGTGGACGCCTGGGGCCCCTACGCCAGCGAACCCGCGGTCATGTTCTCCGGAGGCCCCGTGGGGGAGGGTTCGGGCATCGCCCTGGGCATGGCCGGTCCCGACGGCGGACCGCCGGGCTGGACCCCTCTCGAAGGGCTCGACCCCGAGCTGGGCCTGGACGGGGTCGGTGTGGTCGATCTCGACGGACCGCCGGAGGTACTCGGCGGAGCCCTGGGGTCCTTCCGTGTCTTCGCCGGATACGCGGGCTGGGGCTCCGGCCAGCTGTCCGAGGAGATCGGCGAGGGTGCCTGGTACGTGCTCGAGGCTTCGGCCGGGGACGTGTTCACGACCGAGCCCGAACGGCTCTGGCCGCGGGTACTGCGTCGGCAGGGAGGCAAACTCGCGCTCCTGTCGACCTACCCCGACGACCCCGGTATGAACTGAGGTCCGCCCGCGGTGCGCGGGAGCCGATACCGTGGAGCACAAGACGTGAAAGGTGTGTGAGGAACGATGGCCATGGACATCCTCAACAAGGTCCTCCCCGACAGTGACACGCAGCCGGACCAGTCGACGGACGACGGCGACCGCGATCGGTACGCCCACTACGTGCAGAAGGAGAAGATCACGGAGAGCGCCGTCACCGGCAACCCCGTCATCGCCCTCTGCGGCAAGGTCTGGGTGCCCGGGCGCGACCCGAAGAAGTACCCCGTGTGCCCCGAGTGCAAGCAGGCCTACGAGGAGATGACCAAGGGCCGCTGATCCTCGGGCCTGCCCGGCGGCCTTGCAGGTCTCCACAGGGGTGGCCCCCTCGTTCCTCGGGCGCTCCCGCTGCTCGCGAGCCGGCGGCAGAGTGCCTTTCCGACGGGTTCCGCGGAACCCGGCCCGGGGCCGCTCCGCACCGTCTGCCACGGTTGCCGCATCCGTCCTGAACGGGCCCCTTCCCGCCGGGGAGGGGCCTTCGTCGTGTCCGGGACCGTCGGTTTCGTGCGCCCGGGAACGTGCACGGTGGATCCGCATTTTCGCCACGCACGGTCGAACGACGTGGCAGGGTGATCCCGTCCCTCTCCGGTGGTGCGCCGGAACTGGGTGCCCCCCAGGGGTAACGGTCGTCCGGAGCGGTCCCTCCGGCCGGTTCCGGCCGATCCGTTGTTCGGTGCCATACCTCCGCCCTCGTCCGGGCGTGCGGCGGTTATCGTGGTCCTGCACGATTCGGGGCCCGGTGCCGAAAGTGCCCGATCGCCGTCCGTCAACGGACCCGCGGGCGCGCCCCCGCTGCCGTGTTCCGACACCGGCCCGGGGCCCAGGGGGAGAGTGTCGAGGCGACACCCCTGACCGCAGCCGCGTTCGGGGGCCCACTCGTCGTGCCCCTTCGACAGGGAACAGGAGTAGGTCGGATTGGTGTCCACAACTGAACCGCAGTCGAACCACCGGGACGAGGACGGGGGGAGCGAGGGCCGCCCGCGGGGGCGCAGGCGGCGGAGCAGGGCCCGCCCGGGTGACGTCGTTCGCGGCACCGTCCGGTTCTTCGGCGAGATCCTGCTGACGGCCGGTCTGCTCATGCTCTTCTACGCCGCCTACGAGGTGTACGGGGCCCAGTGGGAGACCGACCGTGAGCAGCAGGACCTCGCCCAGGGGCTGGAGGACAGCTGGGGTGCGGTGGAGGAGACCGGACCCGACTCCGAGCCGCTGCCCGGCGAGGCCGACAGCCGCCTCTACGTGCCCGAGCTCGACCTCGACTGGGTCGTGGTCAACGGCACCGAACCCAGCGACATCCTCAACAGCCCCGGCCGTTACACCTGGTTCGACAGCGCGCCGGGCGAGGAGGGCAACTACGCGGTCGCCGCCCACCGCACGCCCGGCCTGTTCTGGGACCTGGACCAACTCGAAGAGGGCGACGCCATGGTTGTGGAGGACGGGGAGAACTTCCACACCTACGAGGTGTTCGAGGAGGAGACCGTGCTGCCCCAGGACTCCTGGGTGGTGGACCCCGATCCCTTCGACGACGCCTCCGACGAGGACCCCGAGCGCTCCCTGCTCACCCTGACCACGTGCGCACCCAAGCTCAACAACACCCACCGGCTCATCGTCTGGGCGGAGCTCACCGAGACCACTCCGAAGTCCGAGGGCATGCCGGACTCCATCGCCCACATGGCGCCGGACGCGGAGGAGTGACATGTACGGACTGATCTGGCGCATCATGCCCGGCCCCTGGGTCTCCAAGCTGATCATGACGATCGGGTTGATCGTGGGGGTCGCGGCACTCCTGTGGTTCGTGGTCTTTCCGGAGATCTCCCCGCACATGCCCTTCAACGACGGCGCGGTGGGCACGGCGCCCGGCGGCGGGGAGGTCCCCGCCCCGGGCGACGAGCCCGGTGACGGCGGCGATTGACGGACGCGACCGACGTACGGTCCGGTGGCCGAAAGGACCCGAGCGGCGGTCCACGGGTGAAGCACACCACCCGTGGGCCGCCGCGGTCCGTCCACGAGTCGGTCGGTGGTGCCCGCTAACCTCTACGGGGTGAGCAACGGGGGACGGAACGCATGACGGTGACGCAGACCACGACGGAGGATCGCCTCAGCGGGCTCCGCGCCTGGCAGCGAGAGGCCTTCGAGGAGTACTTCCGCAGGGAACCCCGCGACTTCCTCGCGGTGGCCACACCCGGTGCGGGCAAGACGACCTTCGCCCTCACCCTCGCCAGTGAACTGCTGCGGCAGCACAAGGTGAGGGCCATCACCATCGTCTGCCCCACCGAGCACCTGAAGAAGCAGTGGGCGGAGTCGGCGGCCGGGTTCGGGATCCCCATCGACCCGGACTTCAAGAACGGCCAGGGTGCGCTCGGCAAGCAGTACCTCGGGGCGGCAGTGACCTATGCGCAGGTCGCCGCGCACCCCATGCTGCACCGCAACCGCACGGAGACCCGGCGCACGCTCGTCATCTTCGACGAAGTGCACCACGCCGGCGACGCGCTCTCCTGGGGAGACGCGGTGCGCGAGGCCTTCGACCCGGCCGCACGACGGCTCTCCCTGACCGGTACGCCCTTCCGTACCGACGTGAACCCGATTCCGTTCGTCGACTACGTACAGGACGGCAACGGGGTGCGCCGCTGCGCCTGGGACTACAGCTACGGGTACGCGCCCGCCCTGGAGGACGGTGTCGTTCGCCCGGTCATCTTCATGGCCTACTCGGGTGAGATGCGCTGGCGGACCCGCGCCGGCGACGAGCTCGCCGCACACTTGGGCGAACCCCTCACGCAGGATGCCCTTTCCCAGGCCTGGCGGGCCGCGCTCGACCCCAAGGGCGACTGGATCAAGAAGGTCCTGCAGGCCGCCGACCGGCGCCTGAGCGAGGTGCGCAAGACGCACCCGGACGCGGGCGGTCTGGTCATCGCCAGCGACCACGAGAACGCGCGTGCCTACTCGAGGATCCTGCGCCAGATCACCGGTAAGAGCGCCACGGTGGTGCTCTCCGACGACCCCACCGCGTCCAAGAAGATCTCCCGTTTCGCGCAGGGGGACGACCGGTGGATGGTCGCGGTGCGCATGGTCTCCGAGGGCGTGGACGTGCCCCGCCTCATGGTGGGCGTCTACGCCACCTCCACCAGCACGGCGTTGTTCTTCGCGCAGGCCATCGGCCGTTTCGTGCGTGTGCGCAAGCGCGGCGAGGTCGCTTCGGTGTTCCTGCCCTCGGTGCCCACGCTGCTGGAGTACGCGGGGGAGATGGAACGCGAACGCGACCACGTGCTCGACCGGACCCCCGCAGGCGAGGACGAGTACCCCGAGGAGGACCTCCTCGAGGAGGCCAACAAGAAGAAGGACACCCCCGACGCGGGGGAGGAGCTGCCCTTCGAGACGATGGAGTCGGCCGCCGAGTTCGACCGCGCCCTCTACGACGGCGCAGAGTACGGGAGCTCGCCCGGTTCCACCGAGGAGGAGGACTTCCTCGGCCTGCCCGGGCTGCTGGAACCAGAACAGGTCTCCCAGCTCCTGCGCAAGCGCAAGGACGAGCTCAAGGCGAGCGAGATCAAGGCACGCAAGAAGTCGGAGAAGCCGGAGCAGGACGGGGACGAGGAGGAGTCCGGTCCCACCCACGAGGTGCTCGCCCAGCTCAGACGGGAGCTCAGCGGGCTCGTCGGGGCCTGGCACCACCGCACCGGCAAACCCCACGGCGTGATCCACAACGAGCTTCGGCGCGCGTGCGGGGGGCCGCCGGTCGCGCAGGCCACCCCGTCGCAGATGCGCGAGCGGATCTCGAAGCTGCGGGCGTGGGCGGTCGGATCCCGCTGAGCCGCAGGGCAAACACTTCGCAAGCTCACGCACGGCATCGTCCCTTACGGTGTCCGCGTGATTACAGTCCGTCGCGTGATGGCACGAAGCAACTGCGGCCGCCCGGCCGCCTCACGCCCCGGACTGGCCATGAGTGCGCTCGCCCTCGCAGGCCTGGCCGTGGCCGGGGCCCCGGACGCGCCCGACACCGCCCAGGCGGCCGACGCCCTGCACCTCGCCGGAGCACCCGGAGGGGAGGGGTGCGCGGCCGACAACCTCTCCCGGATCAGCGACCCCTCCTCCTCCGAGCGCCACGAGGGGGAGATCACCCCGGAACAGGCGGCCGAACACCAACAGAAGCTGGAGGAGGAGCTCGGCTCCGTGCGCGGCCCCCAGATGGCGCCGTCGTCGCCGATCCCAGTGGTCGTGCACGTCATCTCTGCCGAGGACGGGGAGGGCGACGTGAGCCAGGAACGTGTCGAGCAGCAGATCCAGGTCCTCAACGACGCCTTCGAGGGCTCCTTCGCGTCCGGCGACGAGGCCACTGACACCGGGTTCCGGTTCGAGCTCGCCGACACAACGCGCCACACGAACGACGAGTGGTTCCAGGACTTCAGCTCCGACCGCGACTCGATCCGGGCCGAACTGCACCAGGGCGGTCCGGAGACGCTCAACGTCTACACCGCCGATCTCGGGTCCGGTGTGCTGGGTTTCTCGACGTTCCCGCAGGACATCGAGGCCGATCCCGAGCAGGACGGCGTCGTCGTCTCCTACGACACCCTGCCGGACGGCGGACGCGACCGCTTCGACATCGGTCACACCACCACCCACGAGGTGGGCCACTGGCTGGGGCTGTTCCATACGTTCCAGAACGGATGCGAGACCCCGGGGGACTACGTCGACGACACCCCGTACGAACGCGAGGCCGCCACCGGGTGCCCGGCGAGCCGCAACACGTGCCCCGACCGGCCCGGAGAGGACCCGGTCAACAACTTCATGAACTACAGCGACGACGCGTGCATGACCCACTTCACGCCCGGCCAGGCCGAGCGGATGGCGCAGCACTGGAACGCGTTCCGCGAACCCCAGGTCTGACCGCGCCGCACCCGAGGGGGCACCGCCGTCGGCGGTGCCCCCTTCCGCGTCTCAGAGACCCAGGAGCCGGCGCAGAATGGTCTCCACCCGGAACATCACGGATGCGTCCACGTGACCGAACCGCCGCTCGAGGCACACGGGGAAGATCGCCCGCAGGTCCTCGCACTTGACGTGACTGACCTCTTTGAGCCCGGACGCGCCGGGTTCGATCTCGACGTGGGTGGGGTCGGGCCGGTGGGTCCGCGTGAGCGGCAGGGCCATGGCCACGGGAGGTCGGGAGTCCAGCCAGGGTCGGGCGTTGCCCAGGAGAACGGGGCGCCTGAGCGTCTGCTCGTGGCCGACCGGTTCTCCGAGGTCGGCCATATGGACCTCGCCGCGCCTCACCAGTCCTCCTCGGCCACGCCGGTGTCATCGGTGCCGGACAGGTGGTCGCCCAGAGTGCGGTCGTGCACGTAGGAGTCCCGTTCGGCTTCGGACAGGGAGGCGTGGTGTTCGCGCACCTGATTCCAGAACTCGAGCTCCTCGGCCTCGTCGAGCGCTGCGGCCAGAGTGGTGTGGTCTCTGCGCGCACGCTTCTGCAGCCGGTCCCTGACCCTCCTCGGGACCTTGATGGAGGTATCCGTGGAGCTCATACTTCAAGCATGCTCCACGTGGGGTTCCCTCGGTGGAGGTTCCGGGCTCGGCGGGGCTCAGAGCCAGCCGGACTCGCGGGCGGCGTCGGCGGCCTCGTAGCGGGTGCGCACACCGAGCTTCTCGATCGCCGACGACAGGTAGTTGCGCACGGTGCCCGGCGCCAGGTGCAGCGACGTCGCGCAGGTCCACGGGCCGCGCGGCGCGCACCAGTGTCCGCACCTCGGCCACCGCCTCGCGCGCCTGCGACTGCACCCGCTCCAGCTCCCCGCGGGCGCGCTCCGGGTCCGCCTCCACCAGGCTCGACGCCAGCTCCGCCCGGAACGCGACCACCTCCAGCGCGCGCCCCAGCACGTCGTGCAGCCCCTCCGACAACCGCAACCGCTCCCGGGCCGCGGCCAGCTCCACCGACGCCTCCTCCGCCGCTGCGGTACGCCGGGCCAACAGGCTGTCAGCGGACTGCCAGTACCCCACGAGCCCCACCATCGCGAAGGCCCCCAGGAACACCGTCACCGTCCGCTCGGGCCCCTCACCCGCGACGGCCACCGCACCTGACGCGAGCACACCCGCCACGGCGCCCGACCCCCACGCCCAGCGCGCCCGGTGCTCCACGTCGTGCTCCATCGCCAGATCCGCCGCGGTCACCGCCGGCACCAGCAGCCACACGAACTCCACCGGACCCTCGGTGACCCCGACCGTGCCCGCGACGACCGCGCCCGCCGCCTGCACCCACACCGCCGGACGCCGCCACCGGTCGGCCAGCGGCAGCCACCCCACCAGGAAGGCCTGCGCCACCGCACACACCACCCACGCCGGTACCAGCAGCCCCAACGCCCACGGTTCCGGCAGCCCCTGCCACAGCGCCCACGCCGGCATCACCGCCAGCATCACCGCCGTCGTCGCCCGGTTGTGGCGCACGTACCGCGACACCACACGGTCTGCCGAGGCCGTCGGCCCATCCGGTGCGCGGGGCTCACCGACGGGGCCGCTCGGGCCGGACTCGGAACGCACAGGACCTCCCGTGGGGGCATGAGGGGCTGACACGCCGTTAGGCTAGGGCCCATGGCAGCGACCCACTTGTATCTGACCGGTATCAAGCCCACCGGCGACTTCCACCTGGGCAACTACATCGGAGCGATCCGGCCCGCGCTCGAAGCGGTCCAGAGCACCCCGACGGCGTACTTCATCGCCGACTACCACGCCCTCAACACGGTGAAGGACGCAGACGAACTCCGACACAGCATCCGGTCAGGCGCTGCCACCTGGCTCGCGTGCGGACTCGACCCCGAGCGGACCCTCTTCTACCGCCAGTCGGACGTGCCCGAGATCTTCGAGCTCACCACGATCCTCGGCTCCATGACCCCCAAGGGACTCATGAACCGCGCCCACGCCTACAAGGCCGCGCGCGACCGCAACAACGAGGCGGGCACCACCGACCTCGACGCGGGCGTCAACATGGGGCTCTTCAACTACCCGATCCTCATGGCCGCCGACATCCTCGCGATGGAGGCCACACACGTCCCGGTCGGCCGCGACCAGTCCCAGCACATCGAGTACACCGCCGACATCGCCGGGTACTTCAACCACCGCTACGGGGACGGCGCGGGCGGTTACACCTTCCCGATCCCCAAGGGCGTCATCGACGACAGCGACGCGAGCATCCTGCCCGGCACCGACGGCCGCAAGATGTCGAAGTCCTACGACAACCACATCCCGCTGTTCCTGCCGGAGAAGAAGCTCCGCAAGGCGGTCAACAAGATCCCCACCGACTCCACCCCGGTCGAGGAGCCCAAGGACCCCGACGCCTCGGTGCCCTTCCAGCTGCTCACCCACTTCGCGTCGGCGGCTGGGACGGCCGCGGTACGCAAGCGCCTGGAGGCCGGCGGCATGGGCTGGGGCGACCTCAAGAAGGAGCTCTTCGAGGCCGTCAACGCCGTCCTGGCGCCCCAGCGCGAGCGCTACGAGGAGCTCATGGCCGACCCCGCGCAGATCGACCGGATCCTCGCCGCCGGTGTCGAGCCCGCCCGCGAGCGCGCCCGCGCCACCCTGGCGCGCGTGCGTTCGGCCATCGGCGTGGGCTGAGCTCAGCCGCACCCGTGAACGGAGACGGTCCCGCGCTTCCGGCAGTGTTCCGGGAGCGCGGGACCGTTCGCTTTCGGACACTCCCGCGGGATCCTCAGGGGACCGCGGGCTCGCCTTCCAGGGCCACACCCGCGGCGCGCAGGTCCTGCAGGGCGGCCTCCACGGACGGGCGTGCCACCCCCGCGGTCAGCCCGAGCAGCACACGCGTGCGCAGCCCCTCGCCGGCCGCGTCCAGGGCCGTGGCCCGCACGCAGTGGTCGGTGGCGAGGCCCACGACGTCGACCTCGTCCACGCCGCGTTCGCCCAACCACGCCGCCAGACCGGTCTCCCCGTCGGAGGCCGAGCCCTCGAACCCGCTGTAGGCGGCGGAGTAGCGTCCCTTGGAGAAGATCTCCTCGGCCAGCCCGGCATCGAACCGCGGGTGGAACTCCGCGCCGGGCGTGCCCACCACGCAGTGCGGCGGCCAGCTGTCCACGAAGTCCGGCTGGTCGGAGAAGTGTGCACCCGGATCCACGTGGTGGTCCCTGGTGGCGACCACGTGTGCGTACTCGTTGGCGTGCGCACGTGTGTAATCGGTGACGGCCCCGGCGGTGGCGGCACCGCCGTTCACACCCATGCTGCCGCCCTCACAGAAGTCGTTCTGGACGTCGACGATGATCAGTGCCCTGCTCATACGGCACCTCGTGTTCTTCCTGATCGAGGGGTGTCCGCACCGGTCCACCCGGTGCGGTCGGGGTCAGTGGAAGAGCGTCGGCAGGGCCACGTCGCCGCGGGACATCCGCAGCGCCTGTTCGGGGAGTTCGTCGACGGCGGTCCGGTGGCGGTCGCGCGCAGCGTGCACACTCTCCTTGCCGACGATCTCCCCGCCGCGCACGAGCGGCTGCAGCATCGGGCGGGTGCCCACCTCGGCTCTCGGTTCGTGGTCGTACACCTCCTCGGCGACGGCTGTGCCCCGGTCGTCCAACCGGCGCAGCGCCCACTTGCGGCCGCCGCGGCTGGGCTTGCCCACCGAACGCTTGGCGACCGGCTCCAGCGGGGTGTGCGGGTCCAGTCCGCGGGCGCGCGCGACGAGCTTGTAGACCAGCGAGACCGTCGGGGCGCCCGACCCCGTCACCAGGGACGTACCCACCCCGTAGCCGTCCACGGGGGCCACGGCCAGGGCCTGGATGGAGTGCTCGTCCAGGTCGCCGGTGACGACCACGCGGGTGTCGGTGGCGCCGAGTTCGTCGAGCTGGGTGCGCACCCGGCCGGCGTGTGCGGATAGGTCACCGGAGTCGATGCGGACCGCGCCCAGGCCGGTTCCGGCGATCTCGACGGCGTGGCGCACGGCGCGTTCGATTTCGAAGGTGTCCACGAGCAGGGTCGTGCCGGTGCCCATCGACTCCAGCTGCGCCTTGAACGCGTGCTGCTCGCTGTCGTGGAGGAGTGTGAAGGCGTGTGCGGCCGTCCCGCCCGTGGGGACCCCGTGGGTGCGCCCCGCCTCGAGGTTCGAGGAGGTGGAGAACCCGGCCACGTAAGCGGCGCGCGCGGCGGCGACGGCTGCGCCTTCCTGCGTGCGGCGGGACCCCATCTCGATGAGGGGCCGGTCG
>NZ_ANBF01000173.1 GCF_000341025.1 Nocardiopsis salina YIM 90010
CTCGGCGAAGGTGGCCTCGACAACGAGGATTGGGGAACCGGGGAAGTAGGCCTCGCCCTCGCCGTAGCCCCAGATGTCGCCGCTGAAGCGGAAGCGGGCCAGCCAGTCGAGAGTGCGCTCGTCCACCACCCCGTGGTCGGACAGGAAGTCGAGCTCGGCGCTGCCGAAGCGGAACCGCTCCAGGAGGTCCAGGAACCGCCCGGTCCCGGCCACGACGCCGTACCTGCGGCCCTCGGGGAGGCGCCGCGCGAACATCTCGAAGACCGACCGGCGCTCGGCGGCCCCGCTGTGCAGGGCACCCTGGAGCATGGTCAGTTCGTAGTGGTCGGTGAGCAGCGCGCTGCTGCTGTCCTCGCTCATGGGTTCGAGCCTAAAGGTACGGGCCCCCGCGGCGCGCCACACGGTCCGGAGGGGGCCGGGGCGGTGCCGGGGGCGCGGTCTGTGCGCTGGCCAGGACGTGTGATCCACATCAATACCCACCAGGTAGGTAGGTATTTTCTTTTCGGTACTCTTGGGGTCATGCTGAGGATTGACCGCTCGATCTACGACCAGATCGTCGACCACGCGCGCCGCGACCACCCCGACGAGGCCTGCGGTGTCGTCGCCGGGCCCGACGGCTCCGACCGCCCCGAACGGTTCATCGAGATGATCAACGCCGAGCGGTCCCCCACCTTCTACCGCTTCGACTCCAAGGAGCAGCTCAAGGTGTGGCGGGAGATGGACGACCGCGACGAGGAACCCGTCGTGATCTACCACTCCCACACCGCGACCGAGGCCTACCCGTCGCGCACCGACATCTCCTACGCCTCGGAGCCGAACGCGCACTACGTGCTCGTCTCCACGCGCGAGGCCGACCCCGTCGAGTTCCGCTCGTACCGGATCGTCGACGGAGAGGTCACCGAGGAGCCCGTGGAGATCACCGGCGTCGCCGAGTGACCCGCAGACACCGGCCTCCCGCCCGGAATGGGACGGAGGCGTCCCCTGTTGAGTATGAACGCACGACCACGACCGTTTACGGAGACACCTTCATGGCCATCGAGGTCCGCATTCCCACCATCCTGCGCAACCTGACCGGCGACGCCAAGGTCGTCGAGGGGCAGGGCTCCAACCTCGGCGAGCTCTTCGACGACCTGGAGAACCGCCACCCCGGGATCCAGGAGCGCCTGGTGCAGGACGGCAAGCTCCGCCGTTTCATCAACGTCTACCTCAACGACGAGGACGTGCGTTTCGTCGGTGGGCTGCAGTCCGAGCTCTCCGACGGCGACAGCGTCACGATCCTGCCGGCCGTGGCCGGCGGCAGGCGNCCCTGCTCGACTCCCTCGGGGGCACGCCCCTGGTCGGCCTGCCCAGCCTGTCCCCTTCGCCGGAGGTCCGGCTGTGGGCGAAGCTGGAGGACCGCAATCCGACCGGCTCGATCAAGGACCGCGCCGCGTTCTACATGATCGAACAGGCCGAGAAGGACGGTCTGCTGTCCCCGGGGTGCACGATCCTGGAGCCGACGTCGGGGAACACCGGCATCTCCTTGGCCATGGTCGCCAAGCTGCGCGGCTACCGCATGGTCTGTGTGATGCCGGAGAACACCTCGGAGGAGCGCAAGCAGCTCCTCGCCATGTGGGGCGCCGAGGTCCACTTCTCCGACGCCGCCGGGGGGTCCAACGAGGCCGTCCGCGTCGCCAAGGAGATGGCCGCCGAGAACCCCGACTGGGTGATGCTGTACCAGTACGGCAACCCGGCCAACGCCCAGGCGCACTACGAGACCACCGGTCCCGAACTGCTCCAGGACCTGCCGGAGATCACCCACTTCGTCGCCGGGCTCGGTACCACCGGCACCCTCATGGGTGTGGGTCGCTACCTGCGTGAACAGCGTCCGAACGTGCAGATCGTCGCGGCCGAGCCCCGTTATGGCGAGCTCGTCTACGGCCTGCGCAACCTCGACGAGGGGTTCGTCCCCGAGCTCTACGACGAGTCGGCGCTCACCACCCGTTTCTCCGTCCCGTCCGAGGCCGCGCTCAAGAGGACGAGGCAACTGCTGGACCACGAGGGCATCTTCGCGGGGATCTCGACCGGCGGTTCTCTGCACGCGGCCATGGCCATGGCCCGCAAGGCGGAGCGTGCCGGCGAGAGCGCCGACATCGCGTTCGTCATCGCCGACGCCGGGTGGAAGTACCTGTCCACCGGCGCCTACGAGGGTTCGCTGGAAGAGGCCGAGGAACGTCTCGACGGGCAGCTCTGGGCCTGAACCGACCCGGACGCAGCCGTACACACACGAGGCCGGTACCTTGCGGGGTGCCGGCCTCGTTCGTTGTCCTGAACCTCCCTCGACGAACCGGTCGAATGTGGACGAATCGTGTGAGAATTTGGGACGTGATGCTCCACTCCTGAGATGCGGCACACATTTTGTACCACCCGGCGGGGCATTGGGGTACACCCGTAACAACGGGACATCCGCAGAACCTGCCGCCATCCGCACCCTCTCCACGGGACTCGAACCGGGGGGGAGGGGGCGCCGGACCCCGCGGCCCCATCGAAAAGGCGACGACGACGTGCGACTCACCATCATCGGGTCCTCCGGGAGCTTCCCCGGTCCCGACAGCCCGGCCTCCTGCTACCTCGTCGAGGCGGCGGGGTACAGACTCCTGCTCGACATGGGCAACGGGTCGCTCGGGGCACTCCAGCGCCACGCCGACATCTACTCGGTCGACGCCGTCTACCTCAGCCACCTGCACGCGGATCACTGCTTCGACCTGTGCTCGTACTGGGTTGCGCGCATGTTCCACCCGGGCGGCACCAAACGCAGGATCCCCGTCTACGGCCCCGCCGGGGTCGCCGACCGCGTGGCCGAGGCGTACGGGCTGGAGACGGACCCCGGCATGACCGAGGTCTTCGACTTCCGAGAACTCAGCGAGGGCATCCTCGACATCGGCCCCTTCTCCGCACGGATCGCCGAGGTCAACCACCCGGTCGAGGCCTACGGCATCCGCCTGGAGCACGGCGGCCGGACTCTCACCTACTCCGGTGACACCGGCGTGTGCGACGCCCTGGTCGGCCTGGCCGAGGACACCGACCTGTTCCTGTGCGAATCGGCCTTCCACGACCACCTCGAACACCCCAAGGACATGCACTTGACGGGGAGCGAGGCCGGAGACCATGCCACCCGTGCCCGCGCACGCCACCTGCTGCTCACCCACTTGGTGCCGTGGAACGATGACGAGGTCACCCTCGGTGAGGCGCGTTCCACCTACGGCGGACCCATCGACCTGGCCCGGAGCGGGCAGGTCTACGAGGTCGGCTGAGACTGGGGAACGCGTGCCCCGGCGGAGTGGCGTGTCTCCCACCGGGCGTGAGAGTTCCGAACTCCCGCGCCCCGTGGGGGAGTCCGGATATACGCTCGGAACCATGGCTCGACCTGACGGACGCGTTCCGACCCAACTCCGCCCCGTGAACATCACCCGCAACTGGCTGCGCCAAGCGGAGGGCTCGGCCCTCATCGAGTTCGGCGACACCCGCGTGCTGTGCGCCGCGACCGTCGAGGACGGTGTCCCGCGCTGGCGCCGAGGTACCGGCGAGGGGTGGGTGACCGCGGAGTACGCGATGCTGCCGCGCTCCACCGACACCCGCGGTGCCCGTGAGTCGGTGCGCGGCAAGATCGGGGGGCGTACCCACGAGATCTCCCGCCTCATCGGCCGTTCCCTGCGCGCTGTCGTCGACTTCAAGGCGATGGGCGAGCACACCATCACCCTGGACTGCGACGTCCTGCAGGCCGACGGCGGTACCCGCACCGCGGCGATCACCGGGGCCTACGTGGCCCTGGCAGACGCGACGAAGTGGCTGCGCAAGCGCCGCAACCTCAAGAACAACCCGCTGGCCGGCTCGCTTTCGGCAGTGAGTGTGGGTGTGGTCCAGGGCCAGCCCCGTCTGGACCTCAACTACCTCGAGGATTCCGTCGCCGACACCGACATGAACGTCGTGATGAACGGTGACGGCTCCTTCATCGAGATCCAGGGCACCGCCGAGGGTGCGGTCTTCGACCGGGAACTGCTCGACAAGCTCCTCGACCTGGCCACCGACGGTTGCTCGGAGCTCACCACGATCCAGAAGAAGGCGCTGTCGGAGTGAGTACGTCGACCGTGACGGGCACCCGGATCGGCGGAGTGCCCGGGGGAGGGGGACCGGTGAAGATCGTACTGGCCACGCGCAACCCCAAGAAGGTGCCGGAGGTCCGCTCGATCCTCGAGGAGTCGGGGGTCTCCGCCGAGGTGCTCGCACTCGACGCGTTCCCCGAAGCACCCGAGGTACCCGAGACCGAACCGAACTTCATCGGCAACGCCCTGCTCAAGGCCCGGGCGATCGCAGAGCACACCCAGCTGCCGGCGATCGCCGACGACTCCGGCCTGAGTGTGGACGAGCTCCAGGGCATGCCCGGAGTGCTCTCCGCACGATGGGCCGGCCGGTTCGGTGCGGGAGACCAGGACCGGGCCAACCTCGACCTGGTGCTGGACCAGCTCGCCGACACTCCGCCCGAGCGCAGGGGCGGCCAGTTCGTGTGCGCGGCCGTGCTCGTGATGCCGGACGGGACCGAAATGGTGGCCGAGGGTGTGCTGCGAGGCCGCCTGCTGCGCGAGCGGCGCGGTGAGAACGGCTTCGGTTACGACCCCGTGTTCGTCCCGGACGGCCACACGGTCACGGCCGCTGAGATGACCCCCGAGGACAAGAACGCGATCAGTCACCGGGGCATCGCATTCCGGAGGCTGGCGAGCGAACTGGCCGCACTCGCCTGATCGCATCGGTGGTTGCAGGCAACTTCCGGTGGCGGTCGTCCCGAGCAGGGGCGGCCGCCACCAGTGCATGCGAAGCAGTATCCGGTCCGGCCCACGGCAAATCTGACCAAAATCGGAGCGTCGTGTTTGCGCGCCGAACGTGCGGGGGAGGACCACTGATGTCTGACAAGCAGAACCAGACGAGCCACGAGGCCCGGTGTCGGGCCGCGTGAGAGCACGGCGTCCGGCGCCGGCCCCGACCGAGCCCGCCAAGCCCGAGCAGCAGGCGTTAAGGCCCATCGGCTCGGGCGAGTTTGACGTCGCTGCTGACGGTACCTACACTCGATCGAGTCGCTGTGGTTCGGCGAGCTGCCTTAGGGGCCGTTCCGCACCACACCATCGACCATCTCCTCGCTCCGACGGTTCGAGCACTGCTTCGGGCCGTGTAGGGTTGAGAAACCGCTTCG
>NZ_ANBF01000174.1 GCF_000341025.1 Nocardiopsis salina YIM 90010
CGGGCTCCTTTGAACCAGACACAACTCCAAAAACCGCGAAACACGAGGGCGCCGATATTGGCTCCAGTAGCAAGATCCCCGAACGGCGGGGCCTCACCCGGTGCGGTCGGGCGCGCCCAGCTCCGCCTCGGTCGGCGGGTCCGCGCCGACCCTGGTGACGGTGTGCCCGGCGGCCGCGGCGGCGTGGGCGAGCAGCGCGCGCAGGTCCTCCTCGCCCAGGCCGGCCAGGCGCGCGGCCGGGTCCGTCCCCAGCGACCCGTTGTGGTCGAGCCAGTGCAGGAGCGCGCCCATGAACGAGTCCCCGGCCCCGACCGTGTCGGCGACCGAGACCTCCGGGGCGGGCACCCGCACCTCGGCCGGTCCTGTCGCCCCCCTGCGGACGGCCAGGGCTCCCTCCACCCCGAGCGTGGCCACGACCAGCGACGGCCCCAGGTCGGCGACGGCGTGCACCGCCTGCTCCGCGCCGAGGTCCGGGAACAGGTACGCGAGGTCCTCGTCGCTGGCCTTGACCAGATGCGCCTGCGCGAGGTGGCGCAGCGCGAGCGCACGGGCGGTGTCCGGATCACCGATCACGCGCTCGCGGATGTTCGGGTCGATGCTCAGCGTCACCTCACCACGGGCCTTCTCCCTGCTCATCAGCGCCTCGATGAGCGTGGCCCCGGGTTCACGGAACAGAGCGATGGAGGCCGCGTGCACCGCATCCACCGAGGGCGGAAGTTCGGCGGGCAGTTCCCCGGGCCGCCAGAACCAGTCGGCGGCGTCCGCCATGCGGAAGTCGTACCGGGCCGACCCGTCCTCGCGGAACGTGGCCATGGCCAGGGCGGAAGGCTCCTCCGCCGCGACGAGCCCGTCGGCGTCCAGCCCCTCCGAGAGCAGACGGGCCCGGATCCGCGTGCCGAACTCGTCGCTGCCGATCCGAGAGAGGAACCGTGTGGGCAGGCCGAGGCGGACCGCGGCCACGGCGGTGTTGGCGGGTCCCCCGCCCGGTGCGGCGCGCAGCACGTCGGCGCCGTGTGCGGTGGGCAGCAGGTCCATGACGTTCTCGCCGACCACGACGAGGCGCGGGTCGTTCACGGGTTCCCTCCCGGTGTCGTGGCCGGCACCAGGCCCCCGGCCACCGAGGGCGCGAGTACACCCTGGGGCATCAGGACCGCCTGGTAGGCGTGGTAGGTGTCCGGTTTGCCCGACCAGACGCCGTCGGCGGGGCGCCCTTCGGGGCCGAGCTCGTGGTGCCACCCGCCGTGCTCGGTGTCCACGTGGTGGCGGGCCGCGTAACGCCACCAGCGGTCGTAGTGGTCGGCACGCCCATGTTCCCCGAAGCGGTGGTCCAGGGCCCAGGCAGCCAGGGTGGCCTCTGCGGCGACCCAGTGCATGCGCTCGCGCACGACGGGATTGTCGGCCCAGTCGAGGGTGTAGGGGAACCCGTCGTTGCCGTCCGTTCTCCAGCCGCGCTCGGCAGCGTGGTCGTATAGGGCACGCGCGTCAGCCTCCAGCCAGGAGGGCACGTCCTCCCCGGCCTGTTCCAGCGCGACGGCGAGGTGGACGAGCAGCCGGGACCATTCCAGCAGGTGACCGGTGGTACTGCCGTAGGGGCGGAAGGGGTGGTCGGGTTGGTCCCGGTTGTAATCGGGAAGCGGCTGCCAATCGGGCGTGAAGTGCTCCGGCAGGCGCCACCCGTGTTCGCGGGCGACACCGTGCACGAGGCGTTCGGCGATGCGGAGGGCGCGGAGGGTCCACCGGTGGTCCCCGGTGGCGTCGGCCGCGGCGAGGAAAGCCTCCACCGCGTGCATGTTGCTGTTGGCGCCGCGGTACTCCTCAGTGGTCGTCCAGGCACGGTCCCAGCTCTCCAGCAGGGCACCGGCGTCCTCGTCCCAGAAGTGCTCCTCGATCACCCCGAGCGCCCGGGCCAGGAGGTCACGCGCACCGGGACGCCCCGCGACGGTGGCCGAGGCGGCAGCCAGCACCACGAAAGCGTGCGGATAGGCGCCCTTGCGCGCCCGCTGCCTGTGGCCCTCGGAACCGGGTTCGCCCGGCACCGCCTCGTGCCATCCCCCGTGGTCGGCGTCGCGCAGCGGGCCCGTGGCCAGCTCACGCACACCGTGGTCGGCCAGGCGCCCCGCGCGGGGTTCACCACGCAGGTCGGCGAGGGCGAAGACGTGGGTCATGCGCGCGGTGATCCAGGTCTCGGTGGGCCGGTCGTCGACGACCGCGCCCCGGGTGTCGAGCCAGCCGAAACCGTCGGGAACCGCGGAGGCCCTGGCGAACGCGTACAGGCTGTGTTCCTCCTGCCGGAGCCATGCGGCCGCGCCGGGGGCGGGGTGTGGGGTCAACGGCCCTCTCCTCCGTCGTGATCGAGTGCGCGCCAACGGTATCGGGCCCGCTCCCGGCGCCGGAAGCCCCCCGTTTCCGTGCTGTGGACAGCCGCGGTCGGCCCGCCCCGGCGGCAGTGCGGGCCGTTGCCGCCGGAGCCGGGTACGGCCGGAGTCGGTGCGGGCAGTCGGCGCCCCGGCGTCGGTCACCGCGGCTGCCGCGGGGCGTGGCCGNTGCTCGGCAACGGCGACGGGATCGTCCGCCATGGGGATGTGGCCACTGCCGATGAGCGAGACCATCCGCGCGTTGGGCACCCGCTGGTGGGCGTGCACGGCGCTGGACGGCAGCAGGGTGCGGTCCCGGTCGCCCCAGGCGATGGTGACGGGGCAGTCGATGTAACGCTGCACGAACGAGTACTCGGCGATGCGCGGCACCATCCGCACGTACGGCGCCCCGGGTTCCAGCCCCTTCAACCCGAACCGCGCGGCCTTCGCGTCGGGCGAGGCCGGGTCACCTCGCAGCATCACCCGGGCGGCGGCGCGGGCCGGCGGGGTGTCGGCCAGGCGTTCCTTGGCGTCGGGGGGCAGTCGCGATATCGCATCGGCCAGGCGTCCGACCGTGTGCATGCCCATGCGTGCGGCCCGGTCGGAGAACCCGGCAGGAGAGAACACGGTGACCGAACCGGCGGCGCCCCGGGTGGCCAGCTCCAGGGCGATCGAGCCGCCGAGCGAGTTCCCTGCCAGGTGGGGACGCTCAAGCCCGTGCAGCTCGCAGAACTCCCGGACGGTCTCGGTCATGGAGTGAACGTTGTAGGGCTCACCGATCGGCGGCGCGGGCGTGGCGCCGAAACCCGGAAGGTCGACGCAGACGACCTCGTAGGAGTCGACGAGCCGACGCATCACACCCGTCCAGCTCTGCCGCCGGTCCCCCAGGCCGTGCAGGAGCAGCAGGGTGCGCCCCCGGCCGCGCCGCTCGTAGGCGATGCGAGTGGGATCCATGACCCCGGTCTACCCGACACGCCGCTCCCGGTCCGTCCGCATCGCCCCAAGAGACCGTCAAACCGGGATCCCCGCGGGCCTGCCGCCGCTACAGCGCAGCGGCGGGCCCCCCGNAGTACGAGCCCGGCCAGGACCGAGAGCAGCCCGAGCAGGGTGAAGATCCCGGTCCCCAGACCTGCGACGGTCAGCGCCAGCAGTCCACCGCCGATGAGCGCGGCCGCGAGCAGCACCCGTACCAGGCCGGGCGCCCCGTCCAGCGCCGCGGGCGGGTTCTCGAACCGCACCGCCCAGTGCGCGAGCGGCACCACCAGCGGCAGCAGGG
>NZ_ANBF01000175.1 GCF_000341025.1 Nocardiopsis salina YIM 90010
CAGCACGCCCCACAGCAACCACAGCCCGGTCATGGGCTCGGGGGTGTGGATGCCCAGGCCGAAGACGAGCACGCCGGCCACGACGCTGATCGGCAGCATGTGCCAGAGATAGACCGTCATGAGCTGCGGGCACACGCGGTCGAGCAGGCGCGCGGGCGCGGGGCGGTCGGTCCAGGCGGCGATGCGGTCGCGCAGGAGCACGGCGGCGCCGACCTGGAGTACGCCGAGCGCAGCCAGCAGCAGCGTGGGCGGCGCGACGTTGGAGGTCTCGGCGGCGAAGACCCCGGTCATGTTGGGCGAGTGCGGCCCGGCGAGCGCCAGGAGGGCCGCCGCGACCGCGCCGCCCGCGACCATACCCACTGCGTACCGGCGGGGGGTNTGGATCGTGGAGTCGGCGTAGTGGAACCCGATCTGGTGGACGCCCAGCCACACGAACGCGACGTTGAGGTAGCCGACACCGTCGATGCCGCTGCCGAAACGCAGGGCGTCGACGACCGCGGCACCCGCGAGGAGCCCGATCGGCACCCACCATCCCAGGCGCCGCTGCGCGCGGGCCAGGACGGGCGTGGCCACGACCACGAGCACGTACACCGACAGGAACCACAGCACCATCCCGGCGGCCCCGGCGCCCACGAGGACCGGCTGGGGGGGGGC
>NZ_ANBF01000176.1 GCF_000341025.1 Nocardiopsis salina YIM 90010
CGCCGCAACCGCTTCGCGTACCAGGTGGAAACGGGCGTGCCCCGGCGTGAGGCTGCCCGCCAGCTGATGAGGTTGGCCGCGCCCCCGACGAAGAAGATCAGCGGCATGACCTGGGAGACCCACGTGAGCGCGAAACCGCCCTCGCTGGCGATCACGCTCCCGGTGTCCAGGACCCCGGTGCCCTCCTCCACGGCCAGCACCGGAAGCCACCAGTGCTGGGCGACGACGAGCACCATGACGAGCAGCCGGATCGCGTCGAGGAATCGGTCCCGGTCGGTGACCGCCGGTGTCGGCGCTGGTGTCGCAGCTGTCGTCGGTGTGGTCACGGCCATCGATCGCTCCTTCGTCGCCGCCCGTCCACACCCTGTGGACACACTCGTGCCCGAGGGGAAGGGGTGCTCGGCCGTTCGGCTGCAGGGGGTCGCGGTACGTCAAGGGCGCACCGGCGGTGATGCGTCGCGGGGGAGGCACGTCCGTGTGCCCGACGCGTGTTCGGATACGACCTTAGGCGCACCCGGCACGTGCCCGCGATGGGCCCCGCACCCCGCTCTCCGTGCGGACGACCCGACCCCCGGCGGTGGTGCGTGCACCACCACCGGAGCCGGAAACGCTGATCAGGGGGCCGAGGGGGCGGTCGGAACGGCACGCTTGTGTGCGGTGGCCCGGTAGCGCGCCACGAGGGTGCGCTCGGCGTCCTCCGACACCGGCAGTCCCTCGAGGAAGTCGTCGATCTGGTCGTAGGTGAGGCCGAGCGCCTCCTCGTCGGGGCGCTGTGGGGCGAGGGACTCCAGGTCGGCCGTGGGGGTCTTGTCGACGAGGTCGGCCGGGGCACCGAGCGAGGAGGCCAGGGCGCGCACCCGACGCTTGGTCAGGCCGGTCAACGGGACGATGTCGACCCCGCCGTCGCCGTACTTGGTGAAGAACCCGGTGACGGCCTCGGCGGCATGGTCGGTGCCCACGACGAGTCCTCGGAGCCCGCCCGCGACCGTGTACTGGGCGATCATGCGCTGGCGCGCCTTGACATTGCCGAACACGAAGTCCTCGGAGACGTCGCCGTCGAACATCATGCCGGCGGCGCGCACGGACTCGGACATGGCATCACTGGCGGGGGCGACATCCACCGTCAGGACACGGTCGGGCTCGGTGAACTCCACGGCCCGGGTGGCGTCCTTCTCGTCCTTCTGTACGCCGTAGGGCAGGCGCATCGCCACGTACTGGGCGTGGTGTCCCTGCTCGCGCACACGGTCGACCGCCAGGCGGCACAGGCGTCCGGTTGCCAGGGAGTCCACACCCCCGCTGATGCCGAGGACGAGGGCGGTCGTGCCGGTGGTGATGAGCCGTTCGGCGAGGAACCCCGCACGGCGCTGGACCTCGACACCGGCGTCGAAGGTGGCGGCCACGTCGAGGTCGCGGATGATCTCGCGGCGCTCCGGGCTCAACTGGGTGTCGGTCACGGCGTTCCCCCCGTCGGTGTGGTGCTCGTGCCCGCCGATTATCCAGGTTCGCACGCCCCTCGTGTACCCCGTCCGCCCGTGGTGGCGGCCACCACGGGCGATGCCCGCCCGGCTCNNGGTCTCGGCGCTGAGCCCGGCTCCGGTGGCGGGAACTCCTACGGCCGCCGGAGCCTGCGTGCCAGGCCCTCGTAGTCCACGACCAGGCCGTGGTTGTCCACGGACAGCCGGTACCGGCCGTGCTCGGGGTCGGAGTAGGTGTAGTGGTCCAGGCCGCCGGAGGACCCGTTGCGCAGGTACCTCTGCCGCACCCGCTGGACGGTCAGAGACGGGACGTGCACCCACGCGACCGCGATGTCGCGGTGCTCCCCGGGACGCAGGCCCAGGCGGCGGATCGGCAGGGTGTTGGTGAGCGGGGTGGCTGCGACGTCGACGTCGAAGCAGCCCAACAGCTCGGGCAGCGGGGTGCCGTCGCCGAGCGTCCAACTCCCGTCGCGTGCCGTGAGATCGAGCCGGGAGGTCCCGTGCGCGGAGAGCACCTCCACGCGCACGCGCCGGGTCACCCACGCCAGATCGGTGTCGACACCGAACCGGGTGGAGAAGGCCTCGCCGTCCTCGACGACGGTCTCGCCCGCCTCCAGCCCGTACCCGTCGGGTCTGGGCGTGAGCGTCCCCAGGCCCAGGCCCTCGGGAACGTCGGTACGGGTCCACACGGCAGGGTGTTCCGTCTGTGACGACATGCACCCGTTCTACCGGTACGGGGCCACGGGCGCCAGAAATGCACGTGGGGCCCGTGTCCGGGTTTCGCGGACACGGGCCCCTCTGGCTCGCACGGGCCGGATCAGGCCTCGCCGGCGGGCTCCCGGCGGACCGGGGGCTCGCCGTGCTTGATCTCGTGCTCCATGGCCTCGAAGTCGCTCTCCATCTGCGGGGTGACCTTGCCCAGCGGGTTGAGGACGACGATGCACAGGAAGCTCAGCGCCACAGCCGGGATCATCGCGTACAGGCCCAGCCCCAGGACGTTCTCGTCGAAGATGTCCCAGACCACGGCCATGGCCGCACCGGAGACCATGCCGGCCAACGCGCCCGCCCAGGTCATGCGGCGCCAGAACACCGCCATGAGCAGCACCGGGCCGAACCCGGCACCGAACCCGGCCCAGGCGTAGCCGACCAGGTCCATGACCGACTGGTCGCCGAACAGCGCGACCAGGGCTGCAACGACCGCCACGACCACGACGGTGGCCCGGCTCATCCACATGAGCTGCGTCGGGGAGGCGTGCTTGTTGACGAACGCCCGGTAGCCGTCCTCGGTGATGGCGGAGGAGGCCACCAGCAGCTGCGAGTCGGCGGTGCTCATCACGGCGGCCAGGATCGCGGCCATGAGGAAACCGGCCACCCAGGGGTTCATGAGGGCGCCGATGAGGGCGGGGAAGACCTGTTCGGGGTCGTTCAGCGGCGTCTCGAAGTACGCGATGCCGACGTAGCCGACGAGCACGGCCAGCGCCATGGCGGTGACGGCCCAGGTGACACTGACGGTCGCGGCCATCGGGATCTGCTTGACCGAGCGGATGCCCATGTACCGGGCCAGGATGTGCGGCTGCCCGAAGTAGCCGAAGGCCCAGGCCAGGCCGGACACGATGACGACCCAGCCCAGGGCACCGGTGGGCTCCCAGGTTCCGGTCTCGGTGTCGAGGCTCGCGCCGCCGAACGCCGTCAGCAGGGACTCGCTGCTCGCCGCCACCCCGTCGCGCACCTCACCGAGGCCGCCGAGAACGCTGATCGCGACCACCGGAACGGCCAGCAGTGCGACCCACATGAGGACGGCCTGCACGGTGTCGGTGACCGAGACCGCCAGGAACCCCCCGATGACGGTGTAGGCCACGACGAACCCGAGCCCGATCAGTACGGCGGGAACCGGCCCCAGGCCGAAGACCTGGTCGAAGAGGGCCATCATCGCCGTCATGCCCGAAGCCACGTAGAAGAAGTAGAAGACGATGATGATGATCGCCGACACCGCGCGCAGCAGGCGGGTGCGGTCGGCGAAACGGTTCTCCAGGAAGGACGACAGCGTCAGGGAGTTGGACTCGCCGCCGGTGAGGAAGTCGGTGACCCGGTGGGTGTAGACGCGCAGGCGCGGTGCGAGGAGGACCCAGCTGCCCAGGAAACCGCAGGCCAGACCCACCGCGATCCAGGCCTCGCCGAAACCGGACGCGTAGATCGCACCGGGCAGGCCCAACAGCAGCCAGCCGCTGAAGTCACTCGCGTTGGCGCTGAGAGCGGTCACGAAACTGCCCAGCTTGCGGCCGCCCAGCACGAAGTCCGACTGCGACTTCGTCTTGTTGTAGAAGTAGACGGCCATGACGACCATCAGGCCGAGATAGATCGTGAAAGCCACGACCGGTTCCAGCAAGGAGTCGGAGTTCAACCGGCATCTCCCCACATGATCAGGCGCGTGGTCGGAGGCTCCCTACGCGCGGTTGACGGGCAATGACCGAGATCATGTCCTTTCGTTCGTCCGGACACAACGTGTCGTTCGTGGAACATCACCGCTTCGATACCCGGTCGAGTCCTTGACCAGGGGCGATTGTGCAGTGGGCCACCTGCGTGCGCCGGTGTTCGTCCGATCGGACATACGGAGCGCCCGGGACGGTACCGCATGTGGGCGATTCCACTCGACGGTCGGACGCCCGTGCTCCCGGCCGCCCGAATCCGGGAACGGACTGTTGCTCGGGGCCGCCGCGGACTACGGTGACGGCATGGACGCTCAGCCCGCAGCCACCGGCCGCAGTATCGGCCCTTCGGGGATCTGCCCTCGGGGAGAACACGACTGGCAACCCGCGTCACCCGGTTCGGCACGCAGGCTGTGCTCCAAGTGCAACTCGATGACGATGCGCAACTACGACCCGGAGGCCGACCGGGACCCCCAGGCCTGAGGCGTGGAAGAGGCCGTCACCGTGACCGGAACCCCCCGCCGCGCTCCCCTGAGTGAACCCGCCTGGCAACTGCGTGTGCTCGGCGCCGACGACCACCCCGTGGGAGGCGCCGTACACCTGTCCCCGCGCTTCTTCGTGACCTGCGCCCACGTGGTCAACATGGCGCTGGGGCTGCACGAGGACACCCCCGAGCACCCCGGCGCCGACGCCCGGATCCTGCTGCAGGAGGCGAACGGCACCGTGTGGGAGGCCTCGGTCGGGACCCAGGTGTGGTCCCCCACCGGCCACGGGATCGACCTGGCCGTGCTGTGGCTGACCTCGCCCGGGTTCCCCGACACCGAGTTCCCCGACATGGCCGACACCGCCCGGTTGGAACGGGACGAGCTCCTGCACGCGGTCGGTTACCCCCACGGGTGGGCCCAGAACACCTCGATGGAGTACAAGGGGCGGTTCGGCCCCACCCGGGCCAGCCACCGCGCCGCCGCGCCCCAGGGCGAGAGGGAGCTGGTCACCGCCGGTTACAGCGGGTGCGGTGTGACCACCGGTTCGGGCGACCTCGTCGGGCTCGTCCAACAGAACAACTTCGACGCGTTCGACCGCGACCGACCCAACGGCACGGTCTTCCTCATCACCACGGACCACATGCCCGACGGAGAGCAGCGGGCATCCGGCTCCGGATCGCTCCCGGTCCGGCGCATGCGGGACGAGGCCCGGGCCGGCGAGGTCGTCTACGAGCGCCTGCACGACTACCTCGACTCGGTACCCGGCCGCACCCTCCCGCACCGGCACATGCTCGACGACGAGGAGTACCGGCGCACCCGCGAACGCATCGGCACGAACCCCACCGCGTGGGACGTGCTGATGGGCGTGTGGACCCTCGTCCCGACCGGTGACGCGCCCCCGCTCCGGCTGGTGTGGGTGCACCACGCCCTTCGGGAACTGCGACGGACCCGAGGGGTGGTGCCGGAGGCTGCCCAGCGGTGGTTGACCGAGGAGGCCCGCGAGCACCTCGGCGACGCGTGGGAGCAGATCCTCGACGCCGAAGTGGACCGGCGCGCCGCGGGGCCGCCCCCGGAACCGGACACGCCCTCCGAGAGGGGCCCCGCCCCGGAGGACCCGGCTTCCGGCGACCGCCCCGGCACGCCCGGCACGATCGTGCTCTTCGACGTGGAACCGGTGACGGGCGGTTACAAGCTCTCCCACGGCATCGCCCACCGCTCGGGGCAGGGATACGACCACCGGGAGCAGGAGACGCTGCTGGTCAAGCGTTACCAGATCCCCGACCGGGTGGGGGATCTCGTACACCGCGCAGGGACCCGCAACGGGCTCGTCCCCGAGCGGGACTCACCGCGGTTGAGCTTCCTCCTGCCCAAACGGCTGCTCGGGCTGGACCTGGGATCGGTGACGGGCCACCCCGGCGACCGTCCGGGTGCACCCACCCTGGCCGAGGAGTACGAGCTGGTCTACCACGTGCGAGAGCGGGTGCGCCCGCCCCGGCCGGCGCCCGCGCGCGAGCGCCCGTGGCGGCAGCGCACGGTCCGCCAGCACGGGGACCCCCTGCTGACACCCGACACACTGCTCACCACGTGGGACCGGGTCGGTGAGGAGGTCCGCGCCGAGCTCACGGACACCGGGGTGACGGTCTGCGCGGTCGAGACCGACCGGGCGGACATCCACAGCGTGTACGACGCCGTGCTCGAGGCGGGGGTACCGACGGTGCTGCGCGGCCCGCGCCGGGAGCTGACACTCCTGCTCGGCGAGCTGCTCCCCACGCGGCCCGACGACCGGCAGCACGTACTGTCCCTGCCGGCGCTGCTGCGGGAGCGGGCGAAGTTGAAGGAGCACGGCATCGTGGTGGTGCACGACGAACACGGCGACGTGCTGTTCCGGAATGCACCCGGTTTCCGGTGAGCGCATTTCCCCCGGCAGGCACATGCCTTCGGGGTTTCCCGGAAACGCGTTCGGTGAGCTCTTCGCCCGAGCGCGCGCGGGTGGCAGAATCGACGGCAGACTCGTGCGTCGGAAAGTCCGAGGACGGGGTACCGATTTCCAGGAGCCCTTGAAAAGGAACGACGGGGGCAAAATACGACATGACACCCCAGAACACGCACATTCCTGCCCTCACCCTCAGCGGCCTCACCAGCGACCCCTCACACCTGGTGATCCTCCTCGACGCCTCACCCCTGATGTGTGTGCACGAGGACGAGGTCGCGGAACTGCTGCGCGAGGCACAGGCCTCAGGGACCGCGGTGCGCAACTTCGCTCCCACCCCGCTGGGCCGCGCGCACGACGACGGTGAGGGCGGGGGCGTCCACCCCTGGCCCCTGGACGCACCCCTGCCCGCCGGGGCCACCGCCGGCCTCGTGGTGACCGACGCCCAGGACCGGGGCTGGCGCCAGCCCCACTTCCGCTCCTGGCTCGCGGAGCTCAACAACCAGCTGCCCCTGCACGTCGTGCACCTGCTCGACCGTTCCACGTGGCACCGGGGGCCGGTCCACCCGTCCCCCATGCGCCTGACCGGGGCACGCACCAACGACCCCGCCGCCTGGTCCCCCGCGCACCCCGACGACGACGCCGGCCTGCCCGAGGGCTCCACCGCCCTGCCCGTCCTGTCGCCCGAGAACCCGCCGGAGGAGCACTCGCTGCCCTCCCCCGCCGCCGGGTGGGAGGCCGACGTGTGGGCCCTGCCCGTGGACGGCAGCCGGAGCGACGACCCCACCCTCGTGCCCGACCCCGTCGAGCACTTCCTCACTCACGCCTCGCTGGGCGCAAGAATGCTCGCCCAACGCCTCGCACAGGCACCCGTCAACCTGCCGGTGGCCCACATGCTCCACCAGGGCATCCCCCGCGATCCGGGCGAGGAACGCACCCGTCGGACCGAGATCGCCGAGGTGCTGGGCAGCGGCCTCCTGGACCCCACGCGCCCGGCCGGCGACCTCCACGACCCCGCCGCCGCGGCGCTGGAGTTCCTGCCCGGGGTGCGCCAACAGCTCCTCGGCCGTCTCGGGGACCTCAGCACCATGCGGTCGGTCTTCTTCGCCCTCGGCATCGAGTTCAAGGACACCGCGCAGGTCTACGAGTGGCTGTCGCGCCTGGAGACCGGTGCACCCCCCGAGATCGCCCTGCCCGAGAGCGAGGAGGGCCTGGGCCGGGCTGTCCTGCCCGCCCTGCGCCAGATGCCCGGCGAGTACCGTCGTTTCGCCGCGCGGATCGCGGACGCCCTCGGGATCGACAGGCCGACATCTCCCGAGGCCCCACCAGAGGCCGCGCCCGAACCCGCGGGACCACCGTCCCCCCGAGAGGAGCAGACCCCCCACGTGAGCACCCACGACCCCCTCGACCCGGAGTCCGTCGGCTCGGAACCCACCAGCACGAGCACCGGAGGCTTCCGCCGCAGGCGCCGCCGCAGCTCGGCCCAGCTGCGCGGTCTCCCGCAGCACAACCGGCACTTCACCGGCCGCAACAGGTACCTGGAGCACATCAGGGCCTCGTTCGACTCCCCCGAGGTCTACAACGGGCTCTACCTGCTCACGGGCGGCGGCGGTATCGGCAAGACCCAGATCGCGATCCAGTACGCGCACCAGCACCGCGACGAGTACGACCTCATCTGGTGGTTCTCCGCCAACAACGACGCCGACGTCCAGCAGGCCTACCTGAACCTGGCGCGCTTCCTCGGCATCCCCGGCGACCTCGGCAACTACGAGCGCACGGTCGAGCGCGTCCACGAGGCGCTGCAGTTCCGGGACGACGTCGGCTACTGGCTCCTGATCTTCGACGACGTCGAGGACCTCACGCTCCTGCGGCAGCAGGGCCTGCCCACCGGGCGCGGCGGCGACATCCTCATCACCTCCCGTGAGCAGAGCTGGCTGCAGGAGGGCCTCAGCGACGGCGACACCGTGCTCGCGCTCACGCCGGAGGAGAGCGTCACCCTGCTGCGCCGGGTCTGCCCCCAGGGCCTGGAGGACGACGTCCTCACCCTGCGCATCGCCGAGAAGCTCGAGTACTTCCCCCTCGCTCTGGCCCAGATGGGCGCCTACCTGCGCGACTCGCTCATCAGCCCGGAGGAGTTCCTCGAACAGCTCGAGCACGGTTTCGACGCGCTCGTGGGCGAGGTGAGCGAGTTCGGCGAGGGCATGCACGGCGGCAAGCCCCTCGCCGCCGCCTGGAACGTGCAGTTGGAAAACCTGAGCCGCGGCAACGAACGCGACCGGGATCTCAAGCAGCTGGTCCGCGAGTTCATCCAACTGTGCTCGTTCTTCGCGCCGCGCCCGCTCAAGCGCACGCTGTTCCACCGCGCCCGCGGCATCAGCGACAACCGGGCACTGTCCAGGATCCTCGGCGACGACCGGACCCTGAACAAGGTGCTTCGGTACATGAGCCGACACAGCCTCGTCGAACTCGACCGCCGCAACTACACCTTCCAGTTCCACGGGAGCTTCCAGGCGGTCGTACGGAACAAACTGGCCGACGACGAGCGCGTGCGCCTGCGCGACCTCGCCCATCGGCTGCTCGCACAGAGCGACCCGCTGGGCCCGGAGAACCCGCAGAACTGGCCCGAGTACCAGATCTACTACGCCCACGCCGTCGAGTCGCAGGCCTGGCGCAGCCGTGACGTGCAGGTACGCAACCTGGTGCGCAACATCGCGGTGTACCTGCTGGAGACCAACAACCCGGTCATGGCGCAGAGGCTCGTCGACTCGGCGATCAGCTCCTGGTACGACGACCCCGCGCAGCGGTTCGAGATGGAGCTGCTGCGCAACAACTCCCTGCGCCTGCAGGACCGGTACTCCCTCGCCCTGGAGGAGTCCGATCGGATCTTCTCCGAACGCCGGGAGCTCGACGGTGAGGACAGCGAGGAGGTCCTGGACGCCCGGCGCGCCCGCGCCATCGCCCTGGCCCAGCTGGGCGAGTTCGAGGACGCGATGGAGGAGTTCCGCGCCATCCGCGAGCGGGTGGTCGAGCTCTACACCGAGGAGGACGACAACGCCCTGGTGGCCGCGCACGACCTCGGCGGGGCACTGCGCCTGGTCTTCCGGTTCGCCGAGGCCCTGGAGATCGACGAGGCCAACGTGCTCCGGCGCCGCCACCTGTTCGGGGCGAACGGCATCCCGACCCTGCGTTCGCAGCAGGCGCTGGGCATCGACCTGATGGGCCTGGGCCGGATGAACGAGGCCGCCACGATGCTGGACGACTGCCTGGAGCGCTTTGCCGCGGAGGAGGCCGAGGACAGCTCGCACGCGGTCGACGTCCCCCTGTTCCAGTCGGTCCTCCGTCGGCGCATGGGCGACCACGAGGTGGCCCTGGAGCTCTCCCAGGAGGTCGCCGACTCCCACTACCTGCGCGATCAGCTGCGCAACCGCACCGAGGTGTTCGTCTACAACATCCACGCGGTGAACCTGGCCTTCACCAAGCAGATGGAGCAGGCCGAGCTACTGACCGAGAGGCTGCTGCGGACGGTCGACACCCACTACGAGCAGACCCACACCGTCCCGTGGATCACCCGGGTCAACGCCGCGATCGTGCTGCGTGCGGTCGGGCGGTTCGAGGAGGCGCTGGAGCTGGACCGGATCGCCCTGGACCGCCTCTCGCGGCTGCTCCCCCGGGAGCAGGGCCCGCTGGCGCCGGTGGAGATCAACCTGGGCAACGACCTGTTCGGCCTGGGCCGGCTGCAGGAGGCCCTGGAACGCGACACCGCGGCCCTGGCCACCTGCGAGACCGGGCTGGGCCCCGACCACCTGTTCACCCTCATCGCCCGGCGCAACCTGCTCATCAGCCGACGCGCCCTCGGCGAGGAGGTCGGCGAGGAGTGGGCCCGGCTGCGGAGCGAGTTCGTGGCCGGATACGGCCCCGAGCACCGTTACGTGCGGGGCATGGACGGGGTCGTGCGGCTCGACGCGGACTTCCTACCGGTCTCCCGGTGAGGTCGGACGCGGCAGCGCCGCCAGCAGGCGGACCCACTCGTCGAACGGGAAACCGAGCTCCGCGCCGGACGGGTTCTGCGAGTCGCGCACGTGCGCGTGTGCGTTCCGACTGAGGCGGGCCTCCCAGCAGTCCCCCTTGTCGGGGGAACGGCGGGACTTGCGCCAGGTGTCGGCCCGGCGTCCGTCGGCCCAGTTCAACGTCTCGCCCTCCAGCGTTGCCATGTCCAGTTGACCCACGTTCTCCTCTGAGCGACGACCGACGCTTGACGGCACATTCGACCATTTTACGTTCCAACAGGACAATTACGGAAGTCCGCGATAAAACCACACCAGAGGTGCCCCGGTGAACAATGCGATCGACTTCGTCACCGACGACGGAACCACCGTCAAGATCGAACCCGCACAACCGCGCCGGCAAGGGGCGCACAACGTGGGAAAACAGCCCGGGGCCGCCACCGGGCAAAAGCAGCTCGACGACGTCCTCCTGCGAATTCGCAAGGTCGCCGAGGCCGTTTCCGAGCAGATCAACGGGTTCTCCCAGATCTCCGGCGGCCCCTCCGGCGCGGAGGTGGAGTTCGGGCTCAGCGTGAGCGCCGAGGCCGACGCCGTGATCATCAAGGGCAACGGCGAGGCGACCTTCAAGGTCACCCTCACCTGGGGCGGCAACTCCGGCAGCTGAAGCCGGCGGGGCGGCCCGCACCGGCCGACCCGGACACACCGAAGGGGCGTCGAGGGCCGCTCCGGGGAGAAACCGGTCCTCGACGCCCCTGGAAACCCCGGGAGCTCACCGAGCGCCCAAGGTCAGTCCCAGTCCAGGCCGCCACCGGTCTGGTACTCGATGACACGGGTCTCGAAGAAGTTCTTCTCCTTCTGCAGGTCCATGACCTCCGACATCCACGGGAACGGGTTCTCCGTCTGCCCGAAGATCGGCGCCAGGCCGATCTGTTCGGCCCGGCGGTCGGTGATGAAGCGCATGTAGGTCTCGCACAGCTCGGCGTTGAGGCCGAGGATGCCGCGCGGCATGGTCTCGCGGCCGTAGGCGATCTCCAGCTCACAGGCCTCCACCAGCATCTGGCGGACCTCGGCCTGGAACTCCTCCCCCCACAGGTGCGGGTTCTCGATCTTGATCTGGTTGATCACGTCGATACCGAAGTTCAGGTGGATCGACTCGTCCCGCAGGATGTACTGGTACTGCTCGGCGATGCCCACCATCTTGTTGCGGCGGCCCAGCGACAGGATCTGCGCGAACCCGGTGTAGAACCACATGCCCTCGAAGATCACGTAGAACGCGATGAGGTCGCGCAGGAACGCCTGGTCGGCCTCGGGGGTGCCCGTGGAGAAGTCGGGGTCCTCCAGGTTCTGCGTGTACTTCAGGGCCCAGGAGTCCTTGGCCGTGATCGAGGGGACCTCGCGGTACATGTTGAAGAGCTCGCCCTCGTCCAGGCCGAGGCTCTCGCAGATGTACTGGAAGGTGTGCGTGTGCACGGCCTCCTCGAACGCCTGCCGCAGCAGGTACTGGCGGCACTCGGGGTTGGTGAGCTGCCGGTAGACCGCCAGGACGATGTTGTTGGCGACCAGGGACTCCGCCGTGGCGAAGAAACCCAGGTTGCGCTTGAGCATGAGGCGCTCGTCCTCGGTGAGGCCGTCCGCGGACCGCCACAGCGCGATGTCGGCCTGCATGGCGACCTCGGTCGGCATCCAGTGGTTGTTGCAGCCGGCCAGGTACTTGTCCCAGGCCCACGTGTACTTGAGCGGGAGGAGCTGGTTGACGTCGGCCCGGGCGTTGATCATCGACTTGTCGCCGACGTCGACGCGCTCGGCGCCGCTCTCGATCTCACCGAGGCCGGTGCCGGCGTCGACCGTGTTCGTTGTGCTCATGCGGTGGTGTTCCGATCCTTGCGTGGGGTCTGCGGGGCGGCGTGCGACGGGCCGGCCGTCACTGGCAGGCCTCGCACTCGGGGTCGTCGATCGAGCAGGCCTGGTCCTCGTCGACCTCGAACCCTTCCTCGGCCGGCGCCGGGGCGGGCCGCGGCGACGGGCTCGGGGACGGGGAAGGCGCCGGGGACGGGCTCGGCGACGGTGCGGCCGCGGGCGCAGCGGCGGCCTCGGGCGTGGCCGAGACCGCATTGAGGCGGCCGTCGGTGCCCTTGATGGTGCTCTTCTCAACGTGGGTGGCGCTCTGGGAACGCAGGTAATACGTGGTCTTGAGCCCCGAACGCCAGGCACGGCGGTACAGGTTGTCCAGCTTGCGGCCGCTCGGGCCTGCCATGTACAGGTTCAGCGACTGGCCCTGGTCGATCCACTTCTGGCGGCGGGCCGCGGCGTCCACCAACCAGTCCGGGTCGACCTCGAACGCGGTCGCGTACAGGGCCTTGAGGTCGTCGGGCACTCGGTCGATCCCGCCGAGGCTGCCGTCGTGCAGCTTCAGCGCGGAGACCATGTCCTCGTCCCAGAGGCCCCGGTCGCGCAGGTCACGCACCAGGTACTCGTTGACGACCGTGAAGTCGCCGGACATGTTCGACTTCACGAACAGGTTCCGGTAGACGGGCTCGATCGACTGGCTGACGCCGGTGATGTTGGCGATGGTCGCGGTCGGTGCGATCGCCATGACGTTGGAGTTGCGCATGCCGCGCTCGCGCACCTGCTCGCGCAACGTGTCCCAGTCCAGGGTCGTTTCGCGGTCCACGTCGAGACCGCCGCCGCGCGCCCGGTCCAACAGCTCCAGGGAGTCGATGGGCAGCACACCCTTGCTCCACAGCGACCCGTCGAAGCTCTCGTAGGGGCCGCGCTCACCGGCCAGCTCGGAGGAGGCCTCGATCGCGTGGTAGCTGATGAGCTCCATGCTCCGGTCGGCGAAGTCCACAGCGCCCTGCGAGGAGAACGGCAGGCGCAGACGGAACAGTGCGTCCTGGAACCCCATGAGCCCCAGCCCGACCGGGCGATGGCGCATGTTCGCGCGCTCGGCCTCGGGGATCGTGTAGAAGTTCACGTCGATGACGTTGTCGAGCATCCGCACGGCGGTGCGCACGGTGCGGCGCAGACGCTCCCGGTCGATCCCGTCGGGGCCCACGTGCTGGGCGAGGTTGACCGAACCCAGGTTGCAGACCGCGACCTCGTCGGAGCTCGTGTTGAGCGTGATCTCGGTGCACAGGTTGGAGGAGTGCACCACACCCGCGTGCTGCTGGGGCGAGCGCAGGTTCGAGGGGTCCTTGAACGTGATCCACGGGTGGCCGGTCTCGAACAGCATGGTCAGCATGCGACGCCACAGGTCCACGGCCGGCACCCGCTTGTGGACGCGGAGGCGCCCGGCGTCGGCCTCGGCCTCGTAGCGCTCGTAGGCCTCGGTGAAGGCCGGGCCGTAGGTGTCGTGCAGCTCGGGGACCTCGTCCGGGGAGAACAGGGTCCACTCGCCGCCCTCCTCGACACGGCGCATGAACAGGTCCGGAACCCAGTTCGCGGTGTTCATGTCGTGCGTACGGCGCCGGTCGTCACCGGTGTTCTTGCGCAGGTCGAGGAACTCCTCGACGTCGATGTGCCACGTCTCCAGGTACGCGCACACCGCACCCTTGCGGCGCCCTCCCTGGTTGACCGCCACGGCCGTGTCGTTGGCGATCTTGAGGAAGGGCACCACACCCTGGCTCTTGCCGTTGGTGCCGCGGATGTGCGAGCCGAGGCCGCGCACGGGGGTCCAGTCGTTGCCGAGGCCGCCCGAGTACTTCGACAGCTTCGCGTTGTTGCTGATGCCGTGGAAGATGTCGCCCAGGTCGTCGCCGACCGTGGTCAGGAAGCACGACGACAGCTGGGCGCGCGAGGTCCCGGAGTTGAACAGGGTCGGGGTGGAGGCCATGAAGTCGAACGAGGACAGCAGCTCGTAGAACTCGATCGCACGCGCGTCGCGGTCCTCCTCGTTCAGGGCCAGCCCCATCGCGACCCGCATGAAGAAGGCCTGCGGGAGCTCGTAGCGCACACCGTCGTCGTGCAGGAAGTAACGGTCGTACAGGGTCTGCAGGCCGAGGAAGGTGAACTGCTCGTCGCGGTCGGCGTGCAGGGCGGCGCCGAGGCGGTCGAGGTCGAACCGGGCGAGCTCCGGGTCGAGCTGGCCCAGCGCGATGCCCTTGCGCACGTACGCGGCGAGGTAGCTCTGGTAGCGCACGGCCATCTCGCTCTGGCCGGCGGCGTCGGGAGCATCGGCGACGTGGGTCAGGGCCTCGCGGCGGAGCTTGTCCAGCAGCAGGCGGGCCGCGACGAAGGAGTAGTCGGGGTCGGCCTCGACGAAGCTGCGGGCGGCCATGACCAGCGCGAGCTCGACCTCGTCGTCGGAGATGCCCGGGAAGAAGCCGCGGCGGGCCTCGGCGAGCACCCGGTCGGCGGAGGCGCCCGTCAACCGCTCACAGGCCTCGGCCACGACGCTCTCGATCCGGTCGACGGCCGCGGGGGGCGCGGCCGTCCCGGCGGCCTCGGGCGCGACCTGGGCATCAAGGGTCATAGAGCGGCTCCAACCTCGTATCGGTGTCCCTGCGGGGACCGACGAGGAGAAAGCGCGCACACGCCGGCCAGACCTGTGCGCACGCGGGCGCAGCGGTCGTGGGGACCGGTGTGTTCGCGGTGAGCTCGCCCTCGAAGCCCCCAGCGTCGCACGCGTCGCACGCGTGCACCGGTGGCAGGTCTTCGGACTCACGGGCGCCCTACACAACCGTCGCTTCCCGGGTCCGTACGGACCCAGTGCCTGTGACGGCCTTCGTTCCCGTTCACCGCTGCGGGGCAGTCCCGGACTCTCACCGGGTTCCCTCTTGCCTCACCCACGAGGGGTGAACCATCGGCGGTTCAGATACTACATCTGGGGGAGGAGGGCTTGGAACACCGCAAGATGATCGCGTGTCGCCGGCCTGCACGGCACATCTCACACACCGGGACACGGGCAGCGGACACCAGGGACGCAGGACTGCGGGGAAGGGCGCCCCATTCAATCAGACCGCGCGCACCTGATCGGCGCACCCGACCGGACGTGCGGCGGCGCGAAAGGCAGCGGTGCCCGGGACCGACGGCGCGGGAAGCGGCAGCAGAGCTCAGATCGATCGGTCGAGGTCGTCCTCGGCCAACCCGAGATCAGAACGGATCCGGAACCTGATGCGCAGCAGTTCCTCGAAGAGGTCGTCCCCGCCGCTGTGCCGACCGCGCGCGCCCGATGTGGCCCACCACTCGGCGCCTTCGAGGTCGCCGTGGGCGTAGAGCACCTCGGCGATGTGCAGGTAGGTGGGCAACCCGTCGAGCTCGTCCTTCTCGAGCCGCTGCAGGTGGGAGTGGGCGCGCTCGGTCTCGTCCATCTGCAGGAGCGCTCCGGCGCACAGGGCGCGCGGATCGATGACGGTGCGCCCGCCGTCGTCGATGGCACGCTGGTAGGCCGCACAAGCGCGTTCGTACTCCTGGGCGATCTCCCACTGCTCTCCCGCGCGCACGAAGAGCTCGGCGCGGGTGATCTCGCTGCCGGCGTCGGCGCGGTTGGCGAGGTCGTGCAGTTGCGCGGCGACCCTGCCGTGCTCACCGGACCGGACGGCGTCGAACTCCAAACGGTCGAGCTCGGCCGTCGTCACGTGGGTCACCCGCATCGCCCCCATGCCCTCCTCGCGCTCCACACACACCGGGGTCAGGGCCTGGCACGTTCCAGTGCCTGCCAGAACCCCTGACGCAGTCCTTCCCGGACCTCGTCGCGCAACAGGTGGTCGACCGGCAGTGCTGACCCCTGGAGCAGACGTGCCTCCAGGTCGGAGGGCATCCGGGGCCTGCGGGCGAGGACGGCCTCGACCCACAGGGCGGGCGCCTCGCGCGCGATCGACTCCGCGAATCCGCTTCCTTCCTCGTGCGCGACGTGCACCGCATCATCAACGGTATGCGCGGCGGCCCTCCCGTGTTGGGGATATCCGGGAGCGGACCCGGATTCCTGGTGAACGGGAGGGCCGAAACCGGCGTCGTGTTCGGGACCAGTCGGTGGCCTCACCCCGTTCGGTGGGGTGGGCCCGCCGCCGTGGGCGGCCTCAGTTGCCGTACTGGTCCCATAGGTAGGGTTTGGGTCGGCCGCACCCCCGTAACCGGGGTTCTCCCCGGTGCCGAACCGCGGATCCTGCGGCGGCGGTGGGGCGTCTCTGGGCGGTGGCGCGTGCCCGGCCTGTACCTCGCCCGAGAAGGACGGCTGGGGTCCTGTCCCCGCGGCGAACGAGGGCTGGGGGCCGGTGCCCTGCTGGTAGGGCGGCTGCGGCCCGGTCATCGGACGACCGTGGGGCGGACCGGCGGGAGCACCGTAGCCGTTGGGGCCGCCGCCCTGCATCGAGGGCTGCCCGCCGGTGGAGGCGTACCCGGGCTGGGCACCGGCCGGGGCCTGCCCCGGTGGAGCGGGGTGCGGGGGGTGGCCCTGCTGCATCTGGTGCTGCGGAGGCCCCTGCTGCTGGTGCTGCTGGGGTGCCTGGGGCTGAGGCGGACCCTGGTGCTGTTGGTGCTGTTGGGGTGCCTGGTGCTGCTGGGAGTGGCCTGCGTCGGGGTGCGAGGCGCCGGGGTAGGCGCCCGTCCCGGCGACCGGCATCTGCCGTCCGGACGGGAACCCGTTGGCGTCGATCCCGCCCGAGGGCCGGCCCTCCGCGGGCCCGGCGAGGTGGTCGCCGCCGCGCTGCTCGGCGATGGAGCGTCGCATGGCGCGCAGTTGGTCCATCGCGCTGCCCTGGGGTGCCGGGGTTCCGCCGGTGCCGGCGAACATGGCCTCGAGCCCCCCGGTGGAAGGTGTGGCCGGCTCGGCCCGCTCACCGCCGGAGGGGCCGCCGACCTGGTGGGGGGCTTCGGGGACGGGGGCGGCCCGGCGGCCGGTGGAGAATGCGTCGGTGGTCTTGGCCGCCTCCTCCTGGGACGCGGCCCCGCCGTCGAGGAGCTCGACGTGCGGGCGGAGGTGGCCGGCGCCGATCTCGATGAGGTCGTCGCACTCCCGGCGCAGAGCCCGGGAGATGGTCCAGTTCCCCTCCACGGAGATGTGCACGACGGTGACACGGACGCCCATGTCCTGGACGTCGGCGACCACGGAGGACATGTCCTCGTCCCCGCTTACCAGCACGGCGTCGCACAGGACCCCGGTCCGTGCGAGGGTGGTCAGGTCGCGCTGGACGTAACTCTCCACGCCCTCACGGCGCCCGGGTCTGATCCTGGCTCCCCGGAACTTGATACCGGGGATGTCCGCGATGCCGTCCTGCTCCTGGGACCGCCGCTCGTCGGCGACCGCCTCGTACCAGTAGCAACGCAGCAGCGGCAGACCGGTGCGGTCGCGGGCCACCTCGTTGAGGAACTGGACGAGTCCGGCGTAGTCCCAGGAGACGGAGCCCCGATTCCGGGTTCCGTGCACGGCCATCGCGCCGTCCGCGAGAAGGTATCCCGCGTCGACGAACAACGCGCAGCGGTCCACGACACCGCCCCCTTCCCTTTCGTATGAGGGTCATCTCCATGACCGGGGCTCAGCCTAGCCAACTCTGTATGCTTTTGCGTGCCCCTTCTTAATACACACAGTTACGGTCCAACTACCCTCGGATTGCTTTTCGGGGGTGTGCTGCGAGAGGGCCGATCCCGGACCGGAACCCGCCCCTGACCTCGGCACCCGGATCAACGACGCATGGGGGCGTCCAGCGCGATCACACCCACCAGGACCGCGTCCTGGTCCGACTGGATTCGGATATCCGTATCCCGCCCGACCACGGGGGCGAATCGCACCACGTCCGTCCCGAAGGTGAAGGGGTCGCCGATCGCACCGCGCGACGACGAGACGAAGGCGTTCTGCGCACTGCCGTGGTGGCCGCCGGTCGGGGCCAACGGGGTGCCGCCGACAGTGACCTGGTCCCCGCCGAGGTCGGCGTCGCCCTCCCAGGCCACCACGTTCAGGTCCCCCGGAACCGACCCGGGCAGCAGGCCCGAGACCGGGAAGTGTGCTTCGGAGGACCCCTGGAAGACCGACACCGTGTCGTCCATGACCATCGTCTGGCTGTGCTCATCGACCGTGGGGTCCTCGAGCACCACGACCAGGCTCCATCCGGCGTGCACACCCGTGCCCTCCAGGTGCGGGACGTCGGCGACCCACCACTCGCCCGCGCCGTGCTCGGCGACCATCGGGGTCACGTCCGCGAAGGCCTGGTAGGCCCCGTACCCGGGCAGCTGGGCGGTCTCGTGCTCGGCCGCCGGGACCGTCGTGTACGAGGCCATTCCGGGGCCCTTCACCCGGGCGGTGGGGTCGGACGGCTCTCCCGCGCCGGAGAAGTAGAGCCCGGCCCAGAGCACGGAACCCCCCTCGGGCATCTCCCACTGCGCGGAGCTGGACGCCTCCGTCGTGGGGTCGTGGTCGCGGTCGAGCGGCTCCATCTCGAAGTGGTCGTTGTCCCGGTGTTCGCCGCCGCGCTCACGGGCCTCGGCGCAGGGCCCGGGGTGCCCGGCGTCCGGGTCGGTGTCCTCCTCCGGGACCTCCGGGGCATCGGGTGCCTCAGGGGCGTCAGGGGCGTCCGGGGCGTCGGGCGCCTCGGGAGCGTTCTCGGGCGGTTCCTCCCCCTCGGGCACGGAGGGGTCGCCGTCGCCGGGGTCCGGTTCCTCGGGGCCGGAACCGTCACCGGGCTCGGGCAGGTCCGGGAGCTCGGGTGTGTCGGGGAGCCCGGGCAGCTCGGCGCCGGGCTCCTGCTCCGGGTCCGTACCGCCCTGTTCCCCCTCACCGGGGTCGGCGGGGGCCCGGCTGAGGTCCCCGCTGCCCTCGGGCACGGGCTCGGTGTCCCCGGCCGGAGGTTCGGCGGCCTCGGGGTCCTCCGGCGTCTCGGGGTCCTCCGACGGCGGGACACCGGGGTGGCTCCACCCGTGCAGCGGCCACGGCCACCAGGGCTCGGGCTTCTCGGGTTTCTTCGGTTCCACACAGGTCATCAGGGTGTTGCCCACCGCCTCGGAGCTGACCTGCCCGGCGGCGGCGTAGCGCGCGGCCACACCCTCGGTGGCCACGCCGCGTTCGCCGTCGACGGCCACACTCACCTCACCCGAGCTGACGGTGACCGACCCGGGAACGTCGGTCTGCGCACCCTCGTCCACGCGCACGTCCAGGAACTGGGTGGCGTTCTCCCCCTCGCCGAGCCCGGAGAGCACGCACGTGCCCTCACCGCCGCCCCCGGACGAGCAGCTCCAGTCGCCCGTGCCCGACGAGGCCGGAAGGGCACTGCCCGCGCCTCCGGCCTCCACCAGGGTCACTCCGGACGGGAGCGTGAAGTCGGCGGTCACATCGTCGGCGGTGGCCTGTCCGATGTTGCGCACGTCCAGCACCATGATCCCGTCGGAACCCGGGAGCAGGGACCCCACGGGGTCGACGCCGGCGGCGAAGGCCGGGAACTCGTCGTCGACCGGGATGTCCTCCTCCGGGACGTCGGCGGGCAGCACGGCCTCCTCGGGCTCGGGCTCCTCGTCCGGGTCGTCGGGGTCCTCCGGGTCGTCCGGATCGGGTTCCTCGTCGTCCTCCGGCGGGGCGTCCGGGGTGTCCGGATCGTCAGGGGTGTCCGGCGCCGGCGGTTCGTCCTCGGCGGGCGAGTCCTCGGGCGCCGCGGCCGGGGGTGTGTCCTGGGTGACCGGCTCGTCGGCGCTGACCAGGGCCAGGGCCACCNCCCTGCCGAGGCCTGCTGCTGGCCCTTGGACATGCGGTTCCAGCCCGCACCGCCGACCGCGCCCGGACCGGCCGCCAGGTATCCGGCGGCTCCGGAGCCGGCGAACAGCGGCAGCACGATCCCGCGCAGACCGACGTTGACGTCCATGAGCTCGGCGTAGACCTCGCGGCAGTGCCCGCAGCCGTCCATATGGGAGTCGACCCGGCCGCTCTCGCGCTTGGCCAGGCCCCCGCGCACGTACGCACCGAGCAAGTCGATGGTGGGACGGCACTCCTGAGGTGCCGCGCCGCCGGCCAGGTGCATCTGGAGGTAGGCCTGGCGCAGCCCCTCACGGGCCCGGTAGGCGAGCGCGGCGACACTGTTGGCCTTCATGCCGAGCAGCGGACCGACCTCCGCCGGTTTTGCCCCCTCGATCTCGGTGTGCCACAGCACCGCCTGCCAGCGTTCGGGCAGCGACAGGAACGCTCGCGCGATCAGGGAGCGTTCCAGGCCCTCCAGAGCCGGATCCACGAAGGGCTGGCCCGGGGCGACGCTCTCCATGTCCTCGGTCGCCACCTGTCGCTTGTCGCCGCGCCCGCGATCGTGGGCCGCGTTGCGCACGGCGGTGAGCAGGTAGGGGCGGAACGCGTCGGTGGGGCCGCCGCCGCGCTGGATCACGCTGAGCACACGGGTGAAGGCCTCGGCCACGGCGTCATCGACCTCGGCGTCGCCCCGCAGGAGCTGTCGGGCCAGTCCGCGCCCTGCGGCCGAATGCCGTTCGTACAGAACCGCGTAGGCCCCGGTGTCTCCGTCGCGTACCTGAGCGATCAGCTCAGCGTCACCGACGAGCGTCTCTGTGTCGTTGCCTCGGGCGTCGGTCACCCAACGTCCTTTCTTCGGGGGAGCCCTCCACAGACCGGGGGACGGGCGGTCGGCACAGGGCGAGGGGGCCCGTGCACAACCTTCTCGGAAAAATATCCCGCATCCGCGTCATAGCCGCCACCGATCTCCGTAAGTCGTGTGACGGAGGACCTCGACGGGGCCTCCGAGGATACCGAACGACCTGGGGGAACTGACGTGGGCGAGACAGACGTGGACACCGGGACCCGTGCCCTGGATCTGCGCGCTCCGTGGGGGCGCCGCAGTCGCGCCCGGGGCTGGGACCCGCCGGAGGACTGGTGGACCCCCGCCGTGGACGCGGTGTGCGCCGCGCACGACGACGGCCGGGACCTGACCGGACCGTGCGCCCGCCTCGGCTCCGCCCGGGCCCGCGGCGGCATCGGCGTGGGGCAGAGCCTGACCGACCTGGCCGCTTTCACCGACGTCGCCGGGTGGGACACCCCTCCCCTGGAACTCCTCAGCGCCACGGCCGAGGGGTGGGCCGACGCGGGCCGCGGCGACGACACGTGCCAGGACCCGCTCACCGGCCTGGCCAACGCCGCCTACCTGCGCACCCGATTGGCCGAGCTCTACCGCTGCCCCGAGGAGGCCGAACCCGCGGCCGCACGCCACCGCCTGCTCGTGGTCTCGCTCGCCGCCGGGCTGGACCCGTGGCGGCGGACCGCCCGGCTGATCGTGCTCGGGCACGAGCTCGGCCGCTTCTTCACCCGCGGCGAGTCGGTGTGCGTGCTCTCGCGCGGCCGCGCCGCCGCCCTCGTACCCGCTGCACCGACGCTGACCGCGGAGCTGTCGGCCCTGCGCACGGGCCCGTGCCGCGACGCGGGTGCGTCGGTGTGCGAAGTGTCCCTGCCCGCCACACACCGGGAGGCGGTGACCCTGCTCGACATCCTCGCAGGCACCTGATCCACAGACGCCGTCCGGTGCGGCGCGCGGGCCCGCAACGAGGGGAGCGGGACCCCGCACCGGACGGTCGAGCCGGCCGCCGTTCCCGTGAGGGGAGAGGATCGGCGGGCGGNNGGCGGCCCGTGAGCCCTCCGGAGAGGGGCGCCCCGGGGCGCCCGGGGACGCGTCGGCAAAGGGGAGGCCGGCGCGTCCCCCTTCTTTTCGTCCGATCCTCGTTCGGCACGGGTCATGCACCGAGGTTGAGGCGCCCCCGCGTGGCCCGGAACAGCGCACGCTTCCATACGACGTCGGGGACCGGCGGAACCGCGGCGATGCGTTCCTCCAACCCGCCGGGCAGGGGTGTGTGGAGCTCCCCTCCGAACACCGGGGCGGCCGACACCGGTCGAACCTCCGCCTCGGCCGGACCTTCGGCAGACACGGGTGGCTCAGGCACCGCTGCCGGTGTCTCCTCCGGCGCCACCCGGGGTTCCGGGGACGGGGCTGCGGGCTCGGGCGACGCGCCCGGCTCGGTCCGGGTGTACGGCGGTGGCGGGCCGAACGCACCCCACGCCTCGGGACCGTCCCGTTCGGGTTCCGGAGCCGTGGGCACAGAGGGCTCGGCCGTCGGCGCCTCCGGTGCGCACTCGGCGGCCGACACCGCGGTCGTCGAGCCTGCGTCGGCCGGCGGCGCCTCCGTTCGCCCGCCGTCAGGATCGTCGCTGTCGTGTGTGTCCCCCGGTTCGGGAGCCTCGGTCGTGCCCGTGCCGACCGCGTCGTGTTCTCCGGCGTGGCCCGTCAAGGGTTCCGGATACCGGCCGTCGTCCTCGTTGGTCCAGGCCCCGGTCAGGTGGGAGGGCTTGGCGTGCTCCGGAGGTGCCTGCGGAGGCGGCACCGGGGGCGGTGGGGCCGCTGCCGGCGGCGGGGCGGGCGCGCGCCGGTCCCAGCCGGGCGGTCCCTGATCCGGGCCGGAGGGCGGCGGACGGTGAGGGGCGGGCGAGGCCGGACCACCGGACAGGAAGGCCTCGACCACCGCATCCTGGGCAGGCGCACCGGGCGCCCGTCCCCTCGGTGCGGACGGCGGTGGAGCCGCCGGACCCGGCGCGTACGGGTTCTGGGGATACTGCGGTCCGGACGGGGGACCGTAGGGGGTCTGCGGGCCCGACGGCGGGTTCTGCGGACTCTGCGCCGCCGGCGGAGCACCGAACGCACCCTGGGGACCCGACGGCGGCCCGTACGGGCTCTGCGGCCCCGACGGCGGTCCGGGGCGCGTTTGCGGACCGGTCCCCGGGTTCTCCGGACCCGCGGGCGGGTGCTGGTGACCGAGGTGGGGCGGCTGCGGTCCGGTGTTCGTGTTCGGCGGGTACCCGGGCGCGGCCTGGGGGTGCTGGGGACCGGACGGAGGACGCTGGGGCCCCGAAGGAGCAGACGGGGCCTGCGGGCCCGCCGGACCTCGGGGGGCCTGGGGGCTCCGGCCCTCTGCCGGCGCCTGCGGGCGCTGGGCTCCGTGCGGTGGAGCGGCCGGGGCCGGGTACCCGGGTCCGGCGTGCGAGGGCTGCGGCCCGGAGGAGGCAGGCGGCCCGGGCACGGGACGCTGCGGCCCCGAGGGCGCGGAAGGGCCCTGAGGCCGCTGACCGCCCGGGGACCCCGGCGGCGGCTGTACACCCCGGGGGACCCGAGCGTTCTGCGGGGCCGGGTGGCCCTGGTCCCCCTGGGCGACTCCCGTCCGTTCTGTTCCCGGAGCCTGCGGCGGACCGGACGCGGCAGGACCGGTCGCGGGGCGCTGCGGCCCCGACGGCCCCTGCGGTCCCGACGGTGCGGACGGCGCGGATGCCGGAGGCCCCTGCGTCTCACGCGTGCCCGCCGGGCCTCTTTCCGTCTTCTCCTGCGGTTCGGGCGGGGGGACCGGTGCGCTCAGTCCGGGCACCGAGGCACGGTCCACCTGGACGGTCTCCTCGGAGTCCACCTCCGGGTCCGGAGCCGCCGGCCCCGCCTCCGGCTCGCACGG